>CAXMTO010000220.1:0-3781 GCA_964196355.1 uncultured Myxococcota bacterium | reverse complement strand
ACAGGGGGATGTGTGGATGACAAATTTCGGAGCAACCTGGTACATTCCGACAATGTTGGTACCTCTGTTGTTGGTGACTCAGGCCATGATATTTTTCCGGCTGTTCAGAAGGGCGGCCAAGTCCGAAACATAAGCGCTGTTACATATAGACAATGGGAGAAGGACACTGTGCCGAAAATAGCATCGTGAACTTATCCCTGCAAGGTTGTTAATCAACCAGCATAATCGGGGTTTACTGAATTTGTTTTTAAATTAAAATTGCATTTTTTGGCGCACACACAAAGGTTATCATAATGAGTAAACAACCGACTTATAACCTGTGATTTTCTTGAGTTGACCTTCCTACTGTTCATGCCGAATTTTCATTCTATGGATCTGCTGCCATTCAATCCCGAACCAATCCATTCAGGAAAAGTTGAGATTATGAGGTAAGGTTAACCGGCTGTAGGCACACGCCCGATTAGGGGATGTACAGATAAGGTAAAGCAGTACTGCTTAGTCTGCCGGGGCGATTTTCCTAAAAACTGGTTTCAGGGTTTCGTTCGGGTGCTTATGAAGAGTCCTGACTTACAATTTTGCCAAAGTCCCTATGACAAGCTCTTTTTTACTAAAAGTCACAACGTTAAGACTTTTCCTGATTCTTCCTATAATCTGAATGAGTGTTTGGTGAAGATAGTTAGGGCCTTCATATGGAGGAGAACAGTTATCTGCTTAATATACTCTGCTGTTTCATATTAAATTGTTATCAAAATGAGTTTTTGTTCATAGTCTCTTCTAATGACAGACATCAATTTGTATTAGGTTGGCTCTGGCAATTTTAAATTCATGGCTTGAACAGGGATCGCAACACTACATGCATCCGTATACATTATGTATATCCTGAGACACAATTTTTTTATGATTTGATTTTTTGATTAAGTTAACATTTCACCAGTGTTAGCGTAATATCATCCTTCTGCGATTTTCCAGCCTTGAATTCAGTTATTGATTGGATGATATTTTCAACTATTACGTCGGTATTTGCACTGTTGTTTGTTGCCATTAGCTCCCTTATCCGTTTTTTACCAAACTGTTGCCCTTCCGGGTTTTCTACTTCCCATGCACCATCGCTACCGACAAGAATAAGGTGACCTTTATCACTAATAGCTAAATCATTAGAACGATATTGCCAGTCTTTTTCAACCCCTAGAGCAAGCCCAGGCCCCTTAAGTTCAGAAAAATCAGCACGTAGATAATCATAGACTATTGCTGCATCGTGACCAGCTCTTACCCATTTGATATTATGAGTATTTTTATCTATAACCATACAGAAGAGTGTTACGAAATTTCCCGCCTCTTGAGTATCTTCGCATAACAGCCTATTAACGGCACTCACCACTTCCCCCAGATTGTCGTTTAGGGTGATATGTGATCGGAGAAGAGCGCGTACTGTAGTCATCAGAAGAGCCGCTCCAATACCATGTCCAACCACATCGCCGACTACCACTGCCACTTTTTTATCGTTGTCCGGGAAAGCAATGATATCGTAGTAATCGCCTCCAATCTCGTCACAGTACAACGAGACACCGTTGATTGATATGCCATTATTACAATAACCACTCTTCGGCAGAAGGTTTTGTTGTACTTCCCGTGCAATATCAATTGCTTCCTTCATTTCAAGTCGTTGGTGAAGCTGCTTCGACATACTATTGAAACACTGCGTCAACTCGCCCACTTCATCTCTGCTTGTTACCTTGAGCGGGTCACCAAAATGACCCACCGAAAGGTCATTTGCCGCAACAGTAATATCTTTAATCTTACTCGTAACCTGTCCAGTCATTATTCGGATAACAAAAAGGATAATTGTAATACAGATAAAAAAGGAAAATATATACAGGAGTTTAAACCTGATGATAGGTTGCATGATTTCTTCGCCAGGGGCTATTACGACCATGGTCCAAGGTGCTTCCATCAAACGGTAGAAACCACTTACTTCTTTGGGTGGCGAACCATCGCCAAAAACCATACCACTGGATTTCAACTTCAGTGACTGGAAGGTGTCGAACTCAAGTCCATGGGTAGTCCCAAATGTGCCGGTTTCATCATTATCTTCGTTGTGGGTTGTGGTACGTGCCAAAACGTTACCTTGATGGTCAATTAGATACGCTTTATTACTTTTCCACCATGCAGTATTTATTACCGAAGCAATCAATGTGTCAAAAGAAATGACAACCTGGATTCGACCTACATTTTCATTATTTTTATCGTAGAGTTCGCTGATTAATGAGACAGTTCGGTCATTGAGCTGATTGTTGTATTTAGGTGGACTTACTTCAATACCTTGAGTGCTGTAATGACCCATCGTCCCCATACTGTGGGGCATTGTTCTGGCAGATGGGGAGAGGGATTGGTTTTTGTCAGGCCATTCGACCTCGACGGCTGACACACCTTCAGCTTTTCGAATTTCACCCAAGACTTTAAGTAAAAACTCTGATTTTATTTCTGCAATTTCATTACTTTGCAAGAGATTCAGCAGATCCTTTGGCTGTCGCAGTTGCATATCTACTAAATGCGCCGTTCGCTGTAATTTGGCTATAGCTGTCTCACCCCATTGATTGAGCAGCAAACGACTCATAAATACATAGCCACCAAAAGACATTATCAGCAATAGGGAAAAAATCGGGACCAAGATAAAAAACAAGGTGCGTTGCTGAAGGCTCCTCGGGCGTAAAATCTCTAATTTCATTTCAATCCGTTTAAATGTCGGCCTCAATAGGGAGGCCGACTAAAATGTTTCCAGGTGGGTTTACAATTATACAGAAACAGATAGAATCTGTACAGTACTACATCCTTCCCCCACCACCGCCATGGCCACCAGAACCGCCAGAACTGCCTCCCATGCCGCCACCAGAACCGCCAGGGCTACCGCCCATGCCACCACTTCCACCACTTCCGCCACTATTACTACCAGAAGCACCCATACCACCTCCCATACCTTCACTGCCGTGACCACCTTCACCACCAGCAGTTCCCATTCCATTACTCAATCCGCCTGCTCCTGCCATCATGCCACCGCCTTCATTTCGCCCGGTGTTAGTCTGCATGCCTGTGCCATGGCCTTCCGCCCAACCTGACGCCGTATTTCTGGCAGTCGCCCCCATGATCTCGTTAGCACGAGAACCCATCATTGCGCTTCCAGCTGCCCCAGTTAACCCCTGTTGACTATGCTGACGAGGACTCATACCCGCATTTGATTGGGTTCCATTATTTCCCATCATTTGTGTGTTGTTCATAGGCCCAGAACGCCTCCCAGACATTTGCCCAGAGTGAACCTGCACTCCAAGTTCCATTGCCATTGCTCCATATGAAACTCCGACAGTATGCATTTTTTCCATATCTTTGATTGACACCCCCGTCATGCTGGAGAGTTGACTCATATACATTTCTTCAGCATTGTTAAGTGCTGTTTCTGCTGACATGACTTGATGGTTGTTTCCAGACATCTGTGCCTGTTCAATCTGGGCTTCTAGTTGACTAATTTGGGCCAATCCCGCATCCAAAACTTCATGACCTTGACCGGCATCCTGTTGAGCCCTCTGTTGTGCGCTCACCGCTTGAGACACACTCGAATACCCTGACTGCCTCTGTGTGTCTGGTTGCGCTAGGACGAGTGCTGGTATAGCAATACCAGAGATTGTACATATGAGGATAAAGCTCTTGAAACTTTTTTTAGGTTTCATGATGTTCTCCTGAAGAGTTAATGCGTTTTCAGCCGAAATGGTTGGTTTTATAATATTGGTTT
>CAXMTO010000219.1:0-4339 GCA_964196355.1 uncultured Myxococcota bacterium | reverse complement strand
TGATATATCTAACCACATAATTTCAATATTCATTCCTCATTTTCTTGTTTTTTATGACAAGATTCCAAGAGTAAGGTACTAAAAGCCCTGGATGAGTTTTATTGCGAAATTGACAGGGGCTGAAGTCTGAAATTAACATCCTATCCCTGGACCAACAGAACACTGTGCAATTTGTCATTTATACATACCACTATGTGGCATATATCTAAGAATTAATTACAGTGCGTACTACTGTCAATGGTGAATCACTTTTACAACAGGAATACTTGTCTTTTTCCTGCCACCCGTCGATGCCGGTCCCAGTACGATTGTATTTTCGAGCGATCATTCTGGATTGACGTATGGGGAGTTTCAGAGACCCATCTCCTGATTTATCAAAATCACCTTCACTCTTTTATTCGGAAACGATTTTTCGGTGACGGTCCAGGTGTTACAGATACGCTGGGGACTGCTGCAATTCTGGCACTCGGAGGTTTTCACGCAGGGGGTCTTCATGTCCAACCGTATGGCATTAACCGGTGCTGCATAATCTTTGATGCGAATCATGGCGTCCTCAAGGTCAGCCGTTATCTTGTTGCGCCCCACCAGCACCACCACATTCTTTGGCCCGAATGTTAGTGCCGCAACCCTGTTGCCAATCATATCAAGGTTGACAAGAAGACCATTTTCCGTGATAGCGTTAGTCCCTGTAAAATAGAGATCCACCAGAAGAGCGTTTCGCCTGCGCTGAACCTTTTCCTCCGGAGAGATATCCTTTTGAGCCGGGTCAATGACGGCAATTTTTTTCTGTGATACGAGGTGCTCATACAGGCCGGTTCCGGTAAATGTCATGGATCCCCCCCAGGAAATACTGGCAGGCGCAAGCTCCGGGATAATTTTCTCAGTTACGATCTCTTTTGCATCAAGGGCTGTCTCGGCAATAAAGACATCGAAATTATTAGCCTCCAGAACTTCAGAAAGATTTTTAAGACGACTGTTCCAGTAATATCCAATGGGGTTGTCCATGGTTTTCTCCTCGTTTGGCTTTATTTTGTATCAATAACAATTTTTTCACTGCTACTTATTATACAGCATCTCTTGTAACAAAAAAACCACCGCGTAGTCATCCTCAAGAGACAGGCAGATAGATGGTCGTGGCATCAGGAACCTTAAAAGCTTCCATGCCCCCCCCCTAATGTTTTATAATGGCACCCTTATCGGCAGATTCTGCCAGACGGGCGTAAATGCTGAGGTAACCGGTTGACGGAGCCTTGGGTTTTGGTAGCTGCCATTTGACCAGCCGAGATTTCATTTCATCATCCGTCACATGAAGCTGTAGGACTCCCCGTGGGATGTCAATGGTAATAAGGTCGCCATCTTGTACCGCAGCAATGGGACCGCGATCCGCTGCTTCCGGAGAAATGTGGCCAACAAAGCAGCCGTTGTTAGAGCCAGAAAAACGCCCATCGGTTATGAGTGCTGTTTTCAGGGCCAACCCCTTGCCGTACAGGAGCTTCATGGCCAAATACATTTCGGGCATGCCCGGACCGCCCCTGGGACCTTCATAGCGCACCACGATCACTGTGCCCGGCTTTATCTCGTTGTTTCCAATGGCCAGTATAGTATCCGTTTCGGAATCAAAACACTGTGCCTTCCCGGAAAAGGTACGCATATCCGGATCAATTGCAGCGGGCTTGCTCACCGAACCATCAGGGGCCAGGTTGCCTTTCAACACTGCCAGTCCCCCGGAGGCTTCCCAAGGATCATCCAAGGTTCGGATGATCTTCGGGTTTCGAGGTCTGGCGGTTGCAACGGTTTCCGCAACCGGTTTTCCCATAACCGTCGGGGCATCATCGTGAAGCAACGGCAAAAGCTCTTTCATCACGGCAGGCACACCACCGGCAGCGTGAAAGTCCGGCACATTGAGCACCGCGCTTGGGTTCATGCGGGCGATGGTGGGAGTTTGCCGGGAGAGAGTGTCAAACAGCTCCAGTTCCAGCTCAATTCCTGCCTCGTAGGCAATGGCAGGCAGATGGAGTGCCACGTTGGTGGAACCGCCGATGGCCGCGGTAACCCGTATGGCGTTCTCGATGCTCTTTCGGGTGATAATCTGCCGCGTATTCGTGCCGCTTTCAACCATCTGAACGATCCGCTGCCCGGTTTCCTGGGCTGCCCTCAACCGTTCCGCATGGGTGGCAGGGATTACGGCACTTCCGGTAACGCTCATTCCCAGCGCCTCGGCGACGCAGCTCATGGAGTTGGCGGTGCCCAGATAGGAACAGGACCCGCAAGAGGGCATTGAGCTGTCTTCGAGAGCCTCATAGGTGTTTTGGTCAATCGTTCCCGCCTCCAACATGGCAAGAGCCTCGCTGATGCTGGAGTTATCCGATGCCCGACCGTCAAATCGACAGCCACCCTCGGACGGTCCACCCACGAGCAGAATGGCTGGCAGGTCCAGGCGAGCTGCAGCCATCAGCATGCCGGGGACAATTTTATCACATGAACCCAGCAGCACCACGGCATCCAAATGGTGGGCGGTTATCATCATTTCCACCGAATCGGCAATGAGATTGCGGGAAGGAAGGATAAGACGTGCCCCCCAGCCACTCGTCAAACCGTCACAGGCAGCCACTACACCGAACTCCATAGGCGTGCCACCAGCCTGGTTAATTCCCTGTCGAACTGATTCAGCCACCTGCCGAAGATTAATGTGCCCCGGGACAATGGTATTCCAAGAATTAGCAATACCGATCAGTGGTCTGGCAAGGTCATAATCAGTGTAACCCATGCTTTTTAAAAGGCCTCGCCGAATAGACCATTCGGGGCGTTTAAGCATCTTCTGGCTTCTGTGCGTCATATGGGCTCCCTCAAGTAGCAGAAATCCGCTTTCGTTGGGTGTTTAAAAACTCACCGGAATTCGTCATTTTCTTCCTCAGTCGAGTTTTCTCAGGAAGTCATCACCATGCTTGAACACTTATCAGTGCATGGTAGCTAACCCGATAAGTCCGAAAAACTTTTAGAGTCGCGGGATAAGTGCCCTGGCGGTAACTCTAAGTTTCTGATTTAAAAACCTCTCTCACAATTTCTTGTTTTTTACGACAGGTTTTATGGAGTAAGGCCAAAAATTTCTGTAAGAAAAACATTCAAACGAACAGTGTGTTTTGTGATCGAAAGAAAAGATCAAGCCGAGTTTGGCTTGATCTACCTGCACATTATACTGAATACTCCGAAGTATTGCTCGTCATTACAGGTAATTCTCCCCTTCTCGATAAGGAGTTATCATGGCTATAGATGTGACAAGTCCACAGGCAGCAGGCAGCGGATTCGTTAAGAACGCAACGTCAGCAGATGCTAGTGCATGTGAGGAAATTATCGCAGCACCAGGTGCCGGAACAAATATTATCGTCGAATATCTGGTTATATCTTCAGATAGTGCTATCTCGATAACGCTAGGCGAAGGCGAAACGGGTGGTGCGGTAACGACTGCCCTGATCGGCCCCATTACTTTTGCAGCAGGGCAAACTATCGCTTTTCCCTTTCTAGGCAGAGTGCAAGGCATGGAGCTATCAGACAACGAATCATTAACCGTTGACGCTTCAGGGGCAGGCAATATCTGCTGCTGGATTCAGGGGTTTATCAAGTAATAATAACCCGGGGCTGCCTGAACAGTCCCGGCGTTTCACTTTTTTCCCTGCGCGCGTGGGTGGTGTAGTTGAGCTATCCGGAAAACCGGACAACTTCCCTTCCCTGCTCAAGTAGCTTTGTCTAGAAACGGAGATCCTTTAATCCGTAAGTCGCTCATGGGATTTTATGCAAAGAATAGGAATCAAGGCTACCCATTCTAATAGATCATCAAATTGAATCGCAACACCATCTTCAGCATGACGCATAACAACACCTTTGATTTTATCGATCCTAAGGCAACTATGGTCACCAGGCACAACAATTTCTATGTTACATTTTGAGGATGTCGGTGGACGCTCAGTTGTTTCCATAAAGAGACAACCAACACTTAAATCACGGGTTATTCCATGAAAATCTTTTCCATTTACATGACAAACGGTCTCTGCATTAAACGGCAGACGAAATGATTTTCTTCGCTCGATCTTTTCCTCCATATCCTTTTCCTCTGTGCCAGAAAAAAATTGTTTTATAGTAATTAATGATAATCCTCTCCGGAATTTTATCAGAGATCTAAAAGGAAAGAAAATCATTTCTCTATGCATGGCGGAATATTACGTTTGGGTTTCAACAATTTATTATATTTTACTCAGCCGGTCTTACATTTTTCTGACAGAGTAAAACAACTTTCTTTTTATTCAGCAAGTGTGGGGAATGGTGTGGGGAACAATAAAAAAGG
>CAXMTO010000218.1:0-61966 GCA_964196355.1 uncultured Myxococcota bacterium | reverse complement strand
GTTCCGGGAAGATCTGTAATTGTGATTTTTTCTCCATTATGCTCAGTAGAACCTTCCTTGTGGTCTACAGTAATCCCTGGATAGTTGCCGACATGCTGTCTGGCCCCTGTTAACTGATTAAAAAGAGTTGTTTTCCCGGCATTTGGGTTACCGGCAAGAGCAATTTTGAGATGCATGAGATGTGAGTTCAGATTGATTGAGATTGAAGAGACAGCAAAAGTGAGAGCTTTCAGGTGTTCTGGATTTCGACGTGGATATATTCGGCTTCGTTGTTGCGAAGAGTGAGTATGCTGTTGAGAACACGAATTGCCACCGGGTCCCTGAGTGGTGCACGGCCACAGACAGAAATCCTGGTGCCGGGAGTTAATCCCATTTCACGGAGCCGTCTCCCCAGTTCTCCGTTAACCTTTATTGCCTTGATGACACCGCTCTGGTTTTCTTTCATATTCCTCAATGCTAAAATTTTCATGGGCTCACACTTTTATCTATTATTTTTTGCTTTCACGATTTGAACTTGGAGCACATGATGAACAGCTCTCAGAGCAGCAGGAGACCCCATTGTTCTGCACTGCATTCTTCCACTGTCGATAGAACCTGCGGCCGATGAAAAAGGCACAGCAGGCTACAATGAAGGATACGATAATTTTCTCAAACATTCTCAATCAGATTTTCTTAGTTGTCCCTAATATTCAGGGCAAAATAAAAGAGCACTCCGGTGTGCCCTTGATGACTTACAGACTTGTCACTAATATGTTTTCAGAGATAGAAGAGTCAAGGCTGATCGTTCCTCCATGCACTTTTAAGATGCATTGGCTGCCATCTTCAGCGTAAATAACATCAGCAATAACACCAGGATAGAGTCCCATGGATGCCATTCTTGCACAGATTTTCCTGTCTCCGTTAACTTTGCATACCTGCACTTTTCCAGTACAGTTTTTAAGTGATGCCAATACACCACTCTTGGTATTATTGTTTTTGCTAAAACAATTCTTTACTCTATCGGCTAAACAACAGCCAAATTTCTTTCCTCGTTTTCTGTGCATCTACTCCTCCGTATATTGCCTAGATAAACCATACATAAGAAGGAGTCAATGTCTTTTTTAAGGGATGTTAATATTATTAGGGGTTCCTGAACTATCGATAAATCATTTTTTCTTCGCCCAGGAATCACGTAACGTGACGGTTCGGTTAAAAACCGGAGCCCCCTCTGTTGATTCGACAGGGTCAGCACAGAAATACCCCTGCCGCTCAAACTGTACACTATCGCCAGGTCGAAGCTCAATGAGACTGGGTTCAGCCATTGCTTTGTCCAGGGTTATTTTAGACTCTGGATTAAGCTGCTCTACAAAATGTGTTTCTTTGTCTGCTTCAGGATTTTCTATAGTGAAGAGACGATCATAAAGTCGCACGGTGACAGGGCTGGATTTCTCTGCAGAGACCCAGTGTATGGTACCTTTAACCTTGCGACCATCGGGGGCTGACCCTCCTCTGGTTTCAGGGTCATACGTGCAATGAATCTCATTTACCTTGCCTGTTTTTTCATCTGTTGTGTGAGAAACATACTGAATGAGATAGCCGTATCGCAGACGGACCTCTCTGCCCGGACCGAGACGATGGAATTTTCTTGGCGGGTTTTCCATAAAGTCAGCTCGTTCAATATACAGTTCTCTGGTGAATGGGATGAGACGTTCTCCCATCTCCGGGTCCTGCGGATGGTTTTTCGCCGTCATTTCTTCAACGTGTCCGCTGGGGAAATTATCGAGGATGACTTTGACCGGATCCAGAACGCACATTTTCCTGGCGGCAGAACTGTTCAAATCGTCCCTGATACTATTTTCCAGAACAGTCATATCAATCCAGCTGTCTCTCTTTCCAAGGCCTATAGTATTAATGAAAGATTGGATGGATGCCGGAGTGTATCCACGCCTGCGAAGACCGGAAAGGGTAACCAGACGAGGATCATTCCAGCCTTCAACATAATTACCTTCCACCAGCTGCATGATCTTTCGTTTACTCATCACAGTGTAGGTGAGGTTGAGTCTGGCAAATTCTATCTGCCTGGGGTGGCATGGCGTGTCAAGGACATCCAGAATCCAGTCGTAAAGTGGGCGGTGATCCTCAAACTCGAGGGTGCAGAGTGAATGCGTGACGTTTTCAAGCATATCAGAAAGACAGTGGGTGTAATCATACATCGGATAGATTTTCCACTCGTCTCCAGTGCGGTGGTGTTCGGATTTGAGTATCCTGTAGATGACCGGGTCTCTCATGTTTAAGTTGGGCGATGTCATATCTATCTTGGCCCTGAGCACATGACTGCCTTCCTCAAACTCACCATTTCTCATTCTTTCAAACAAGTCGATGTTCTGTTCGATCGACTGATCTCGATATGGGCTTGTCTTTCCGGGGTCCGTGAGTGTTCCCCTATATTCTCTGATCTCTTCCGGTGACAGTTGACAGACATAGGCCCGCCCCTTTTTTATGAGGGCGATGGCAAATTCATAGAGCTGAGGGAAATAATCGGACGCAAACCGAGGCTGGTCGCCCCAGTCATATCCTAGCCATTTCACATCTTCTTTAATCGATTCTACATACGTTGCTTCCTCTTTGCTGGGATTGGTGTCGTCGAACCGAAGGTTGCAGACACCGTTGTTTTCAACCTTTATACCGAAATTCAGACAGATCGATTTCGCATGGCCGATATGCAGAAAACCGTTCGGCTCGGGAGGAAAACGGGTGACAGGTTTTGGGTGTTTTCCGCTTTTGAGGTCTTCGGTTATGATCTGGCGGATAAAGTCCAGAGGTCGATCTTCTTGTTCATCTGTTTTTTTCATAGTTTTCTAAGTTTTCAAAATGATCCATTTTTATTGAGGGTAGAGCCTGTCAATATCTTTCAGCCTCTTCACCACCCGTTTTTGACCGATTACAACAAGAATTTCAAACATTGATGGTCCGGCCAGTTGTCCTGTTACCACTGTTCGCATACCATTAATTATTATACCGGGTTTGATTTCAAGTTTGTCGGCAAGCTTGCGGGCCAACCGTTCGGTCTCTTCAAGACTGAAATCCTCAAGTCGCTCATACTGGTCTGCAAGTGCTGGCAGCCAATCTTTTAAACCTTCATGCTTAAGGACATTTTTTTTCAGGGGTTTTTCTTCAACCAAAAAGTCGTCTGCAAAGTAGGCTCTTCCAAGGGAGGTGAAATCTTTCAGCGTGTGGAATCTGTCCCTGATCAGGTTGAGGGTGCTGTGGTACCACTCTTTCCTTTCGTTTACGTATTTTTCATCCCAGAGGCCTTCGTTCTCCAACTCGGTTCGAACCATGCCGCCAAGCTGCCTGATATCCATCGACCGCAGATAATGTTCGTTTATAGAGATTGCTTTTGGATCAGTAAAAAATTTTGGGTCGTTCTTCTGGTAGTTGAATATGGAACTCGATTTATTTATGCGTTCCAGAGAAAAATTCTCTATAAGCTCTTCTTTTGAGAAAATTTCTTTGTCATCACCGGCAGACCAGCCGAGGAGTGCAAGAAAATTATTTAGGGCCCAGGGAATGAAGCCATGATCCCTGTAGAACTGAACGGCAACAATTTCTCCATGACTTCTCTTGGAAATTTTTGCTTTTTTTGTGTCGAGCGTCAAAGGCATATGGGCAAAAACTGGTAATGGTGCTCCAAGAGCTTCGTAAAGGAGCACCTGTTTGATGGTATTTGTCATATGATCCTGGCCGCGGATAATATGGGTAATCCGATCACGGATATCGTCCGCTACATTGCAGAGCAGGTAGAGAGGTTTACCGTTTGAACGGACAATAACGAAATCATCTATCTCTTTGTAATCCGATTCAATATGACCAAGTATTTTGTCGCTGTAAGCCACAGCACCTGTTCTGTCGGGTATCTTGAAGCGGATAACGTAAGGGATGCCGTTTTTTTCCTTTTCAGCGACTTCATGCGCCGAGAGGTTCCGGCAGGTTCGATCATAGCCGAGGGGGTTTTTCGCCGCCAGGGCAATTTCTCGTTTGGCATCAAGCAGTTCTTTGGTGCAGAAACATCTGTAAGCATGCCCATCATCAAGCAGTTTTTGAGCTGTGGACGCATGCTCTTTGCTAAAGTCGGTTTGAAAGTAGGGGCCTTCGTCAAAATCGATGCCCAGCCATTCAAGTCCATCAAGGATGCCTTGAATAGATTCCTGGGTAGATCGCCCGGTATCAGTATCTTCGATCCGGAGAATAAGTTTTCCTCCGGTCTGTTTGGCATAAAGCCAATTGTATAATGCTGTGCGTGCCCCCCCTATATGCAAGTAACCTGTGGGGCTTGGCGGGAATCGCAATCGTGTCTCAGTCATAAGAACTCCTTGAACAGCTGTCTCATATCTGTCTTTTAATGAGATAGTTTATAGGTAATTGTCCTCTTGATCAGTCGTAGAGCATCAACATTATGTAAAACATCTATAATTACAAGTGCTACGAAAATAAAAAATATTTTCAGAACGGAAAGTGATATTTCCTGATAAAATTTGGGCGGATTAAGGAAGTGTTGAAAAACACACCATTATACCCGATGGGATATAAATACTTCCCTGGATAATATTCAATGGTTTATGGCAAAAAAATGCCGAGTGGCTGAGTGAAATGGGTGGTAATGTTTACAGAATGCACCCTGCTGGCAGGGTGCGAGCTTGTTTTTTGTTGTTCTCCCAAGGTGAAAGCTGTATAGTTTTTTCTTCAATACCCGCATATTGATTCCTGATCAGCATTCCCCTGCTGTATAAAATGGAGATAATATTTATAACTGTTTTTTCCGGTACATAAACGATCTGCAGCCGGGTTTTGCAGCTCGCTTTTAATAACAGAGAACCAAGGTCTAGCACCCCACAAGGGGGTATAAGTAGCTTGAAAGAGTTTCTAACCTCATGATTTCAAAAATGGATATTCATTTTCTGTTACAAAAAACAAGGAATTTAAGAGTAAGGTACTAAAGATGAAAGTACTAATCAGTGACAATTTGTCCCAGGCTGGAGTTGATATTCTTGAAAAAGCCGGTCTTGAAGTGGATGTGAATACGGGTCTTTCTCCAGGAGAATTGAAGGCAATCATAGGGAATTACGATGGATTGATAATTCGAAGTGCAACCCAGGTTACTGCAGACCTTTTGGAAGCTGCACACAAACTGAAAGTAGTAGGCCGAGCAGGCATTGGTCTTGATAATGTCGATATTTCTAATGCAAGCCAGAGGGGCATCGTGGTGATGAATGCCCCGGATGGTAATGCTACGACTGCTGCAGAACACGCTATTGCAATGATGATGGCTCTTTCCCGAAATATACCCCGTGCCTGTCAGACCATGAAAGAAGGGCGATGGGAGAAGAAAAAATTTATGGGAAGAGAAGTTACCGGCAAAATCTTTGGAGTGGTTGGTGTTGGGAGAATTGGCGGTATCGCTGCTAATCGGGCACAAGGGCTGAAAATGAAGACAATCGCCTACGATCCTCACATGCCAAAAGAGGTTGCCGAAAAAATTGGTGTAGAGCTGGTCAGTCTTGTGGAACTGGCTCAGCGATCAGATTATGTTTCGGTACATGTCCCGTTAACCGCAGAAACTAAAAATCTTGTGTCCACTGATTTTTTCAAAAATATGAAAAATGACGCTATATTCATCGATTGTGCCAGAGGTGGGGTGTGTGATGAAATGGCGCTTTATGACGCGTTGGTTAATAACAGAATTGGAGGTGCCGCTCTTGATGTTTTCAGCGTTGAGCCTACTACTCTTGAAAATTGTCCTTTGCTCGGTTTGGAAAATTTCGTCTGTACACCTCACCTGGGAGCGTCGACAAGTGAAGCCCAGGAAAGCGTAGCTCTGATAATTACTGAACAGCTATCGGCTTATCTGTTAAAAGGAGTGGTTACCAACGCAGTCAATGTTCCTTCGGTAAGTGATGATGTGCTGGCCCAGGTCGGGCCCTATTTAACCCTTGGTGAGATGTTGGGTTCACTTCATATGCAGATTGCAAAGGGCGGCGTGAAAGAGGTTAACATAGAGTACAGCGGTAAATTGGCCGAATTGAATACCCGGCCTATCACCCTGGCATTTTTGAAAGGACTTTTTGCCCCGATTCTAAAAGATGCAGTGAACTATGTGAACGCACCGATTATAGCTAAAGACAGGGGGATTCGAGTAGTTGAGTCAAAAAGCGATAAGGCTGATGATTTCATAAATACCCTCTCTGTTACGGTTATTACGAACAAAAGCGAAGAAGTTCTGGTTGGTACTGTCTTTGGGCACAATGAGCCTCGTCTGGTGCGTTTAAACGACTTTCGCCTGGAGGCACTGCCATCAGGACCCATGCTGCTGGTGTTTAACGATGACGTTCCTGGAGTTATCGGTGCACTTGGCAGTACCTTGGGAGCCGCGGGAATTAACATTTCCAGGATGACTGTCGGCCGTGAGGAGGAAAGTAACCAGAATATTATTCTTCTGAGCACAAATGTATTGATTTCTAAAGAGGTACTTAGGAAGGTATCGGGACTTAAAAACATAGCAGATGCGCAAGTTTTGGATCTTCCATAACTGTAGATTTTATAGAGAAGATAGGAGGGAGAATGCAGGAGATGAGTGACAAAGAAACAAAAAAAGAAAACAATTGTGGGCGTGACGACGAAAAGGTACCAAACGAGGAGGGGAAACGCGTTATGCCTGAAGTTACATTCTCTGCCTTTATCATGTCTCTGAACACATCAGTTTTATACCATTTAGGTGAGATCGCAGACCCTGTCTCCGGTAAAAAAACGGTGAGCCTGGACCCGGCAAGACACGGAATTGATACCCTGGTATTAATCCAGAATAAGACCAAAGGCAATTTAACGACTGATGAAGAGGAGATGTTGAGAAACATCCTTTATGACGTTAAACTCAGGTTTGTCAAAGCAGTAAAGAAATAGAGCTGATGGAGACGGATGGAAAAAAAATCCTGCTTCATGCTCCGGCAAAGATAAATCTTTTTCTCCATGTATTAGGTCGACGTGCTGATGGTTACCACGATCTTGAAACGTGGATGCAAAAAATTGACCTGTTCGACACGATTTCTCTTGAAAAAGGTGAGGGGACGGGGATTGAATTTTCCTGTGATGATCCCCTGCTCTCTGGTGAGGGAAATCTCGCAGTCAGAGCCGCACAGGCTTTTTTTGCAGCTCTTGGTAAAGTGGTGTTACCAAAGCTCAAAATTCATCTTGAAAAAAAGATACCGGTTGCTGCCGGTCTTGGGGGCGGCAGCAGTGATGCCGGAACAGTACTCAGGGGATTGAATGTACTTTACGATCAGCCGTTTTCAGAAACGGGGCTGATTGAGCTTGCCCGTCCGCTGGGGGCAGACGCACCTTTTTTTGCTGTTGAGCATACTGCTGTGATTGCACATGGTACAGGCGATATTATGTCTCCTGTAGATCCGCTCGAGGATTATACTTTTGTTCTCGTAAACCCAGGTTTTTTTGTTTCTACACGCTGGGTTTTTGAAAATTTATCCTTGACAAGAACGGAAAAAAAATATACGTTTCCTCGTTTTCGAAAGTGTAAAGCGGATTCATTATCTCTATCTCTTATGCACAATGACTTGGAAGCGGTCACGGGTGCAAGACACACTGAAATTGGGGATATGAAGGAGAGGCTTTCGAAATTAGGAGCCTCGAAGGTGTTGATGTCTGGCAGCGGTGCTACGGTCTTTGGAGTTTTTCCAGATACTGAAAAACCAAACGAGCCTGATTTTAGCTCTATTGTCAGAGACTTACACCAGAAATTTGGAGATAAAGTTTTTCTAGCAAGGACATATGCTGGGGCGTGGCCAAGTGGTTAAGGCACCGGGTTTTGATCCCGACATCCGTAGGTTCGACCCCTACCGCCCCAGCCATCAAAATATATTCACTGACCAAAAAAGAATCACAATAATGGGAAATATAATAAAGATTTTTTCGGGTAACGCTCACAGGGAGATGGCCAAGGAGATCGCCAGTCACCTGGGTTTGCCACTGAGTAGAGCTGACATTAAAACATTCAGTGACGGGGAAATTTTTGTCGAGATAAAAGAAAACGTTCGTGGAACAGACGCATTTGTCGTCCAGCCCACCTGTACACCGGTAAATGATCATTTGATGGAACTGGTGATAATGGTGGACGCCCTTCGTCGAGCTTCGGCCAGACGTATTACTGCAGTCGTCCCCTATTATGGCTATGCTCGTCAGGATAGGAAAAATGCACCTCGAGTGCCTATCACCGCCAAGGTTGTTGCAGAGATGTTTATGGCTGTTGGGGTAAGGCGCGTGTTATGCATGGATTTGCATGCCGGTCAGATACAGGGTTTTTTTAATATCCCTGTGGATCATCTCTATGCAGCACCGGTAATGCTTAAATATATTCATGAAAATTTTAAAGATGTGGTTATGGTCTCACCAGATGCTGGTGGTGTTGAGCGGACCCGTGCTTTTGCAAAAAGACTAAATTGCGAACTGGCTATAATTGACAAACGTCGAGATAAGCCAAATGAATGCCAGGCAATGAATGTCATCGGGGACGTGGCAGGGAAGACGGCAGTTTTAGTTGATGATATGGTTGATACAGCTGGCACACTATGTGCCGGGGCACAAACCTTGCTCGATAATGGAGCAAAAGAAGTTCATGCCTGCTGCTCACATCCAGTTCTTTCCGGTCCAGCGATTGAACGCATTAGCAGCTCAAATCTGAAATCACTGGTTGTCACTAATTCTATTCCACTCAGACCTGACGCCAAAAAATGTGGAAGGATTAAAGTACTGTCTGTGTCTGAACTGCTTGCTGATGCGATTAACAGAATCCATAATGAGGATTCTGTCAGTTCGTTGTTCGTGTAAAGTGCTTGCTTGTTCGATGTAGATGTTTTGTGATTATTCAGATGAAAGCTGAAAAATTGCGGTAAATTGAAAATTTGATATAACTTAGTTAGCCGTACTTGTTCTTATTGCGGCTGTTTTGTAAAGGAGAAATTATGCTTCAGGTTGAAATGTCTGCGTCTTCTAGGCTGACTTCTGGAAAAGGAGCCATGCGCCGATTGCGGATGGAAGGTATGACTCCTGCTGTTGTTTACGGTGGTGGAGGTGAGGCTGTAGCACTGCAGCTTGAGTCAAAGGTTCTGATGGCAAAACTGCTTGAATTTTATCGCCGTAATACCATTGTCAAACTTAAAATTGACGAAGAGCTTGAAAGGAATGTTCTGATCAGTGAGGTACAGGTTCATCCTGTGACCGGCAACTTGATTCATGTTGACTTTTTTGAGATTGATCTTTCCAAAGAACGTTCTTTTAACGTGCCCATAGTCTATGAAGGCAAATCCGTAGGTGTTGACCTTGGTGGGATTATGCTGATTCATTTTGAGCACGTTGCTATTGAAGGAAAACCGCTGGATATGCCTGATGAATGCATTTTGAATGTCGGTGATCTGAATATCGGCGACACCATTAAATGCGGTGTCATCAGCATCCCCGAAAACGTAAGGATGCTTACGGATAAAGATGAAGTCGCGGTCGCCATTGTGAAACCTGGCGTGGAGCCGGTCGATGAAGAGGATGAGGAAGACGCCGTAAGCGCAGAAGAAGAAGTGGTAAGTGAAGAAACTGCTTAAATTGCGGCAGTAAATTTCTTTTTTACTACCTGCCTTATATTAAAAGTCCGAGGAACGCTTTTCTCGGGCTTTTTTTGCTTTAGCAAGAGATGATAAGTAAACCTTTCATATTGGTTGGACTGGGAAATAAAGGCAGCAAATATGACGATACACGTCATAATATTGGTTTCCTGGTGATTGATGAGCTTGCCCGAAGATGGCGTGTACGGATCGAGCGTGAAAAATGGAAATCACTCTCGAGTTGTGTACAGCTTTTTGGCAATAAAATTTTCTTTTTAAAGCCAATGACCTTTATGAATCTGAGTGGAAGGGGGGTTGCGGATTTTGCTCAATTTTACAAAATTGATATTGACCATATTCTCGCCATCCATGATGATCTCGATATGGCGCCCGGAAGAATTAAGCTCGTCAAGGGCGGTGGAACCGGTGGACACAAAGGTATTAAATCTCTGGTGGAACATTTAGGTGGGCGGGATTTTTTTCGACTGAAAGTTGGAATAGGCAGACCAGGGCAGGGAAGTGTGCATAACGATTTTCCGATTGAGAAATATGTTTTAGGAACCATTGGAGAGCATGATCTATCGCTTCTTGAGTCACGTTGCAATGCCATCGAAGAGGGCGTTCGCCGGTTCTTCGAGGATGGGCCCGCAAGGGCTATGTCAATTTTAAACAGCCTGAAGTAGCTCCGTTTTCATCTTCCAATTCTGCAGGCATCATTCAAACTGTCATAAAATATGCGGCTTAGTTGCGATTAATATGTTATAATCCATGCTTCGTAGAGGGTGGTAGTGGTAGTCCTTCTCACAATCTGCAATATATGTATACAACAACGGTTTGTTTCTGATTCAATAAATTTTTCAGATCTGTGTTTATCTGTAGAAGGTTTGCGTGAGCTTCTGAGAAGAATACAAAGTAGTCTGCCTTATTTTAGGTGCTTTGGGACAAGGAGAAATGAGTGTTTGCTGAAGGTGATATGGCTGTATATCCGGCCCATGGTGTAGGTGTTATTAAATCTATTGAAATGCAAACTGTTGCTGGTATTGATCAGGCTTTCTATGTCCTTGAAATACTAGATAATGGAATGCGTATTATGATTCCCACTATTAGCAGTGAGAGCGTTGGACTTCGTGCTATTGTGGATGAAACTGAAGTGAATGGAGTTCTTGATATTTTAGCTGACAGGAATGTTGAACTTGGTTCTCAGACCTGGAATAGACGGTACCGGGATTATATGGAAAAAATTAAGACCGGTTCTGTTCATGAAGTTGCGGCCGTACTGCGTGACCTTTTCCTCCTGAGCGTCGATAAAGACCTTTCCTATGGAGAAAGAAAGATGCTGGATACAGCAAAGGGTCTCCTCGTAAAGGAGCTGTCTTTGGCTCAGGATACTGAGGAATCCACTGTGAGTAAGACTATCGAGGCGATTTTTTCATAAAGCTCCTCATGTAACACCGGTAAACGGTAAAAATCCAGCACCCTTATCAGTACCCGCTTGAAGGGTATAAGTGCCTTGGTGGTAACTTTAAGTTTCTATTTTCACAGCACTCTCAGGTTTTCAGGAGTAAGGCACTAAATTTCTTTGTGTACATACCATACGCACAATACTGAATCTCAATCAGTATTTGTTGTGTGGTGTAGTAACGGTAACAATATTTCCGTGCATCACGACCAGTTTTTTTCTATAAAAATTGACAGCCGAGTGGCAGGTATTCGTGTTGATCAATTTCTTTCGCAGTATTTCCCGTCTGTCTCCAGATCATGTATCTCTGCATCCATCCGCGAAGGTTTTATAAAAGTAGATGGAAGTGTTAGAAAAAACAGTTATCGTTTAAAATCAGGTGAAACTGTTTCTGGTACTGTTGCTGAACATGAAGAGATAGAGGTGTTGCCTGAAAAGGTCGAATTTGAAATCATTTTTGAAGATGAAAATATCCTGGTCCTCTCTAAACCACCGGGAATCGTCGTTCACCCAGGCAGTGGCAATTATAGTGGCACACTGGTAAATGGGCTGGTTTACCATTGTCAAGCCATTGCAAATGTTGGTGATAAGCTGCGGCCAGGAATTGTTCATCGGCTGGATAAAGATACATCGGGTATTATGCTTGCTGCTAAGACCGAACTGGTGCAGGGAAAACTCGTTGACCTGTTTAAAAACAGAGAGATAGAAAAAAGTTACCTTGCTCTCCTGCATGGCAAAATGAAAGAGGAAACTGGTCGGCTGGTAGCGCCAATCGGACGACATCCTGTTAATCGCAAGAAGATGGCAGTCCGCTTAAACAGTGGGCGCCATGCTGTGAGTAACTGGAAGGTTTTAGAGGAATTGGCCGGCAGCTTCAGCCTGGTGCGCATAACTATTGAAACAGGAAGGACACATCAGATAAGAGTACATATGGCTCATTTAGGGAATCCAGTTGTCGGGGATAGAGTGTATGGCGGCAACAGGGACAATGCCAGTTATCCTCGCCAGTTGCTGCATGCCCATCGACTTATTTTTCAACATCCTGTAACGAAGGAGAAGGTGGACCATATAGCACCTCTCTGGGAAGATTTTGCTGCTGTCTTACAGCGACTTGGATATCAGCAGCAGGGTAGTATGGTATGAAAATAGCCGTTACAGGTGGACTGGGGAGCGGTAAAAGTACCGTAAGTAAAATTCTCGCTTCCTATCTGCAATGTGAGCTGTTGGACACTGATCAACTGTGCCGACAGCAGCTTCAGCCGGGGCATGAGGGCCTGGCAAGACTGAAAGAGTGTTTTGGCAACAGGTTTCTCTGTTCTGATGGAACCTTGAACCGTCAGAAGTTGAGGATTGTGACATTTGAGAATCTTAAGGTAAAATCGCAACTTGAAGATATTCTTCATCCTATCGTTCGCGAAATAGTTGCTGCCCGCTTCAGAGAAAAAGAATTGCGAGGGGAATATCTGGTAGTCGAGGTCCCTCTCCTCTATGAAGTGCAATGGCAGAATGATTTTGATGAATGCGTTGTCGTTTATGCGCCTGAGTCCATTGTATATGAGCGAGTCGCGCTGAGAAGCGGCCTCCGCTTTTTTGAAATTCGTGCGATTCTGGACGTTCAGATGCCTATAGAAGAGAAGAGGAAATACACGAGGTTTATAATTGACAACAGCGGGACTTTTGTCAGTACTATGCTGCAAACTGCAAACCTCTCTAAAAGAGTGTCTGTCTGAAGAAATATTCTCAAAAGAGAAAACAAGAAGGTGAAAATTGTCCGTTTTACCTTAAAAAGACTTGACAGTCTGGAGCCGAATACGTATAAGAAACTCAGTGATTTGAAATTCAAATCCTGTCTTTGCTGGATCAATATTTGAACTCTGGTTAAAATACTCTGTCTGATATAACTGCATTTGCCGGGATTTAGTCCGGATAAGTTACAGTCTTCAATTTCTTGATTCTTCATGGGTCTGGCCAATTACTCCCCATTCTGACTTTTTATCTAGAACACTAATACAGACGTAAATATTTTTTAATATCGAAGCGTACCTTTAAAATTCACAGCGCTTATACCTGTCAGTTAGATAGGTGCTTATACCCATAAAGCTGATACTGAAAAGAGTGCAGGGGTTTTTACCGTTAACCGGTGTTAGCCCATAGCTTGTACTGTCCATCTGGATAATTACATTATACATTGAAATACCTGGAAAAATTAAGCATCTGTGCTGATTGTATTTGTTTAAAAAACATAAACAGCAACACAGGACCCTCCAATTATCCTGCCGATATTCTTAATCCCGATAACCGGGAATTGTTAGGGAACTCAGTTCAGAGCCCCCTTGGGGACTAAGTGCCTTGATGGAATAATTTTCTGTTAGACAATCGCATAAAAACATTTCTAAGTAACCCAAAAGGAGAAGTAGATTAATGAATCTGGCGGAACTGAAATTGATGAAAATCGGTGAACTTGTAAAACTCGCCCGAAAACTTAAGGTCGAAGGATACAGTTCACTGCGAAAACAGGAACTGATTTTTGCGATACTCAAAGCCCAGTCTGATAAAGACGGAAAGATGCGAGGCAATGGTGTTTTAGAAATACTGCCTGATGGATTCGGGTTTCTCAGGTCTCCAGATTACCATTATTTACCAGGTCCTGATGATATTTACGTATCGCCATCTCAGATTCGCAGGCTTAATCTACGTACCGGGGATACTATCGACGGGCTTGTCCGTGCCCCAAAAGATGGCGAAAGATATTTTGCCCTTCTCAAAGTGGAAAGTGTCAACTTCGATCCGCCTGAAGCCGCTAAGCAGAAAACTCTGTTTGCCAATTTGACTCCGCTCCATCCTAATGAATCTTTTAGTCTTGAGTGGCAGCCCGATAATTATGCCATGCGTATAATGGACATGTTTGCCCCTATTGGTAAGGGACAGCGTGGACTTATTGTTGCACCTCCTCGTACCGGTAAAACTGTCCTGATGCAGAAAATTGCCAACTCGATTGTGCGAAATCATAAGGAAGTATATCTCATAGTACTGCTTATAGATGAACGTCCTGAAGAAGTTACAGAAATGAGCAGGTCCGTAAAGGCAGCAGAGGTAGTCAGTTCAACTTTTGATGAACCTCCGCAGAGGCACATACAGGTTGCTGAAATGGTCATCGAGAAAGCCAAAAGGCTCGTTGAGCATAAAAAAGATGTTGTTATTCTCCTTGACAGTATTACACGTCTGGCACGTGCATATAACACGGTGACCCCCGCCAGCGGGAAAATTCTTTCCGGTGGTGTTGAGGCAAACGCACTACACAGACCGAAACGTTTTTTTGGTGCAGCAAGAAATATAGAAGAAGGTGGGAGCCTTACTATTCTTGCTACTGCACTGATTGAGACAGGCAGCCGCATGGACGAAGTTATCTTTGAAGAATTTAAAGGTACAGGTAATATGGAATTGATCCTTGATCGAAAAATGGCAGATAAACGTATTTTTCCCGCCATTGACATTAAACGTTCCGGGACCAGAAAAGAGGACTTACTGATTAAGAAGGATGCACTCAATAGAATCTGGATACTGCGAAAGCTGCTCAACACGATGAATCCGGCAGATTGTATGGATTTTTTGACTGACAAATTGAAACATCAGAAAAGCAATATTGAGTTTCTTGACTCAATGAACGGTTAAGAAAGGAGTGTGCCGGCTGTTTTTTGTTGAAATAAATTGTTTGTAGAGTATTATGCTCTTCTTGTTTTTGTAACTATTGCCGGTGTATGACTTCCAGTTATGCTTACTGCCCCTTTGGACACTGCCGAAAACTACAACTGGAGTTGGTGAAGTTTTTAGCATGTAACCTGCTGGTTCTAATAAGTGTCGTATAAATATTTTCTTTATCTGGCAGAGGAAAATTGAGGAGGGTCACTTATGCAGCGTGTGGGGTTACTGTAATTTGCCTGTTTATGTATAATTTCAACACTGCATAGCAGCTATGTAGGAGGAATAGAGATATGAGAAATGATATACATCCTGAATACCATAAAATTATGGCCACGTGTGCCTGTGGTAATGAATTTGAACTGGGTTCAGTTGTAGATGAGATGAAAGTTGAAATATGTTCTGCCTGCCATCCTTTTTTTACTGGAAAACAAAAGCTTATTGATACTGCGGGACGAATTGAAAAATTCAAACAACGATATGCTAAACATTTTTCAGAAAAAGGGACGGATAAAGCCTGATTTATTTACTATCTGTTTTGCCTCACTCTGCTGGACATTAAAATTTTGTTCTGTTCTGTCCACAACGATGATTTGTCATGGTTGTGGACTTTTTTTTTGACGCTTTAATTATTGGTTGGATTCTTATGTTTGATAAATTTGCTGATCTGGAAGACAAAATTTCTCACCTTGAGGGACGAATGTCTGATCCCGACCTGGTTACTAATCAAAAAGAATTTAGAAAAGTAGTTAAGGAACATGCTCACCTTACCAAGCTGAATGCTTTGTACAATGAATTCAGTAAGGTGAAGCTAGAGATAACGGAGAACAGGCTAATAATCCGTGATGAGAATGAGGATCCGGACCTGAAGGAACTTGCTAAGGCAGAGATAGAAGAGTTGGAAGAAAGAGAAGAAAAACTTGATCAGGAGATCAAACTCATTCTTATTCCAAGGGACCCTAATGACGATAAAAACATTTTTTTGGAAATTCGCGCCGGCACCGGCGGAGACGAAGCTGCTCTCTTTGTTGGTGATCTTTTCAGAATGTACTGTCGGTTTGCTGAGAATCTAGGGTGGCGCGTTGAGACAATGAGCTCCAATCCTCTCGGTATTGGGGGATTTAAAGAGATCATTGCCCTTATCACAGGAGATAAGGTTTACTCTAAACTCAAATATGAAAGCGGTGTACACCGGGTTCAGCGTGTGCCTGAGACAGAAACCCAGGGCCGCATACATACCTCAGCAGTAACCGTCGCCATCTTGCCTGAAGCTGAGGAAGTTGAACTGAATATCGATGTGAATGAATTGAAATTCGATGTGTTCAGAGCGTCTGGTCCTGGTGGGCAGTCCGTTAATACTACAGATTCTGCTGTTCGAATCACCCATCTGCCAACGGGCTTAGTTGTCTCGTGCCAGGATGAAAAATCTCAGCATAAAAATAAAGCAAAGGGAATGACTGTTCTTCGGGCAAGACTGCTCGATCTGATGGAAAAGGAACATCATGACAAAATATCCCAGGATCGTAAAAGCCAAGTGGGAAGCGGAGATCGCAGTGAAAGGATACGAACCTATAATTTCCCTCAAGGGCGTATGACAGATCATCGGATCAACCTTACCCTGTACAAACTGGAATCAATTATGAGCGGGAAACTTGAAGATGTAATATTTCCTCTCATCACTCATGACCAGACTGAAAAACTGAAGGAAATTCAATAACATCTTGAGGAAGCTTGTCGTTCTATACGATGTGCTTATTCTGAACAATCGGCTTGAAGAGTATAAAAGAACTTTTGCAGTCGGGCACAATAGAACTCGAAAGGGCAGGAGTGGGCGATGCCTGTCATGATGCGCGTCTGCTTCTTGAGAACTGCCTTGGGAAAAACAGGACTGAACTCTTTTTGTCCGCTGATAGTAAAGTATGCTCTGACAAGCAGATTCATTACCAACAGCTTATCGACAGTCGAAAAAAACGAAAACCAATGGCTTATATCCTGGGACAGTGTGAATTCTGGTCTCTGCCTTTTTATATCACACCTGACGTTCTTATTCCTCGTCCGGAAACTGAATTTTTACTCGACAGGGTTCTCAATTTAACAGAGAGAGCCAAACTTACTTCCGGTAAAATACTTGATCTCTGCTGCGGCAGTGGTGTGATTGCAATTGTTCTTGCCAAAGAGACGGGTGAAAAAATTGTTGCACTGGATATTTCTGATGGAGCTCTTCGTGTGGCCAAACGTAACGCACAGCGCAACAAAATCGCCTCTTCGATCGATTTTGTGAGGGCTGATCTGTTTTCCGGTCTGTTGTTGAAACAACAGTTTTCACTTATTGTCTCCAATCCTCCGTACGTGAGCCATTTTGATGTGGAAAATAACCTGGAACCGGAAGTAGCATGCTTTGAGCCTCATCTTGCTTTAGATGGTGGGGAGGAAGGGATGGAGGTAATATATAAAATCCGTCACATGCTACCGCTTATGCTTAGACCCGGAGGAGAGGTTTATATCGAGATAGGAGCAGATCAGGGAAATGATGTAAAAGAACTCTTTCTCCATAAAACAAGAAATTTACCTCATTTCGATTTAGTGGAAATACTGGTGGACTATGCTGGGCGAGATCGCGTTTTACATGGCGTCTTGAGTGGATAAATTAATAACACCCCACAAGGGGATATAAGTACCATGGTGATAGATTTAACAACATAATTTCAAAATAGATTTCTCAATTTCTTGTTTTTTATTAGAGAAGTTAAGGAGTAAGGTACTAAAGTGACAAGGGAATGGAAAAATTAATAGTTGAAGGTGGTAGGCGGCTTTCGGGCGAGGTTAGAATCAGTGGTGCCAAGAACGCAGCTTTGCCGCTGATTGCGGCTACCCTCCTGGCTCCCGGTAAACATACTCTTCGCAATGTCCCGGATCTAAGAGATACCCGGACTTTTATGAGGTTGATGGGAGAATTGGGGGTTACGAGCGAGCGTAATGGTGATACAGTAACTTTAGATAGTACTCATCTGGTCCACGCTGAAGCATCATATGATCTTGTAAAAACAATGAGAGCTTCCGTGCTGGTTCTCGGTCCCCTTGTTGCCAGGCTTGGTAAAGCAAAAGTCTCCCTCCCGGGCGGATGTGCTATCGGGGCCAGGCCAATCAACTTTCATATCATGGGGCTTGAGGCTCTCGGTGTTTCATGTAAACTTGAAAACGGTTATGTGGATGCTCAAATAGGCACGCCCCTTCAAGGCAACGTGATCTATTTTGACATACCTTCAGTAACCGCCACCGAAAATCTTTTGATGGCAGCTGTACTTGCGGAGGGGACCACGGTGCTTAAAAATGTTGCCCGCGAACCTGAAATTGGCAATCTTGTAGATATGCTCACTGGAATGGGGGCAAAAATAGAAGGCAAAGATAGTGACAGGATTACCGTGCATGGCGTCAAAACACTTCAACCTGCTGATTGCAGGATCATTCCTGACAGGATTGAGGCGGGTACATATCTTATAGCAATAGCTGCGACTGGAGGCAGTGGTACTGTGACTCATTGCAATCCGGCTCATCTTCCTTCTCTTCTCGAAAAATTAAGAGCTGTTGGCTTGATAATAACCGAAACCAGGGAAACAATCAGCGTAGGATGGCCTGGCGGATCCGAGGATTCTACCGGGAAATTACGAAGTGTAGACATAAAAACTATGCCTTATCCTGGTTATCCGACTGACCTTCAGGCCCAGTTTATGGCACTTATGGCCATTGGGTCGGATGTGAGTATGATCAATGAAACTATCTTTGAAAACCGCTTTATGCACGTAGCTGAATTGCGGAGAATGGGCGCGGATATCAAAGTTGACGGCCATAGCGCCGTAGTGAATGGAAAGGGGATGCACGGTTTAAATGGTGCCCCTGTCATGGCAACCGATCTAAGGGCCAGTTCTTCACTTGTTGTGGCCGGTCTTGCCGCATCGGGTAGAACTGAAATAACACGGATTTATCATTTGGAAAGAGGGTATGAAAACCTGGTTGAAAAACTTACAGGGCTAGGTGCAAGGGTTTGGAAGGAATCCGCATAGACAAGAGTCGACCTGGAGTTTCAAAATCAGCCTGAGGGGGGATCTATGATCGCATTTATCAGAAACTATTGGGAAAGAATTGTATTACTCCTCGTTACAACTCTATTTTTTCTCTTGGTGGGTAGTGGGGTATATCTGCAAAAAAGAAATAATGAAGAGTTGAAAATCAGTATCAAGACGCCTCCTGCAAATGTTCAAATACAGCTTACTCAAAAAAACGTATCTCAATCCAGGGATATTGCATCTCCCAGCCCCACATCCTTCTACCTTAAACCTTTGCCGGGGGAGTTGCTGGAGCAGATTGCAAATCTTGACTCCCTTGATGAAAAAGTTGCGACAGGAAAATTTTCGGGTTTACCGGTTATGTGGGAGGTCTATTTTTTTTCTTTTGAGAAGCTTGAAAACAACGCTGGTACCGTTCATTTGGATGTCTCTGAAGATGGTTTCGGCGTGATAGTAGTATGTGATGCTGACGTGGATGAATTTCCCGAAATTACAGAGATTGAGCGAGGAAAGAAAATATGGGTAGCAGGTGAAATATTGTCCGTTGACCCATCTGGCACTGGTACCATCTATTTGAAAACAGATTATTTGCGTTTTACGGAGAGGGAGGAGGGTGAGCCTTCTGCGACGACTGTAGTGCAGTAAAAGGCTGAATCTTCATTTACTCAGATTTGGGAAGGGGGAGGATAATGGTGAACATTGCGCCACCACTTTCTGCATCGCCAACCTGTATTGTGCCCTGGTGTACTTCAATAGTTTGCCTGATAATGGCGAGCCCTAACCCTGTGCCGTCAGTTCTGGAAGTGAAGAAGGGTTCAAAAATTTGTTCACGATCCCTTTCAGGGACTCCGGGCCCATTATCACTTATTGTTATCTCCATTACATTTTTACTGTTCTCTGTTTTTATTTCATGGGCTGTTATCGTTATGATCTCTTCTCCCTTTGGACAGAAAGCGAGTGCATTTTGTATGAGGTGGTTAAAAACCGTGAACATCTGTTTTTCGTCTGCCCAGAGATCTAATGTCCGCCCTAGTGTTAACCTGATTTGACTGGTTGAAGGCCAGGTCGGATCCGCCTTGCACATCTGTAATACTTCACCCAGGCAATGCCGAAGTGAAAACCATTCTTTGTCTGCGTGTTCCGGCCGTGAAAACTTCAAAAAATCGGCGATAGTATCAATGAGTCTATTTGATTCTCTGATGATTATATTCGTAAGTTCATAGCTGGTATGATTATCTTCTCCACTGGATAAAAAATCGTCTGCCAAAACCTGGGCCGAGCCGGATATAGCGGTGAGTGGGTTACGAAAATCATGAGCAATTCCTGCGCTCATCATACCGATAGCAGCCAGCTTTTCGGTCTGCCGCACCTGTTTCTCCAGCTTTTCGATGTCGCTGATATCACGGAGCGTGACTATCTTTTGCGGTGAATCTTGTGGCGAGTTTGTTCCTTCCTTAGGTTGGATGCGTATGTGAGTATAACCTATACGAACTTTTTTCCCGTCATCTCTTGTAAAATTAGTCGTCTGTCTGAGGTCGGGCTCTGAGAGATCAAAATCTGAAAAGATAGAGGTGATGGTTTTTCCTAACAGGGTGGCAGGGGGAGAGCCGGTTATCGTTTCAATCGCATTATTTGCCGAAGTGATGATCTGGTGCTCGTTAACAGTGAGTATTCCTGTCGTGATATTGTCGAAAACCTGCTTGTAGAGTGATGCGAGCTGGTCGAAATTTTTAATAGAGACACTGAGTGCCTCTTTCGTCGTTTTTAATCGGGTTCCAACTATCGCACTGAGCATTGCAGCTAAAAAGAAGGTTATCCCCTGAACTGCAAAATGGTTAAGAATTATTTGGAGGGAACTGGGTTTGAGAGAGATATATTCCAGAACATATGCCGGCTGCAGCCCGTACACATCGAGTATCAAAAGGAAACCATACTGCAGGACTGTCGCCGCAGCTACAGCAAGACCGCCTTTTTTTGCGAGAATGAGGCCTCCTGATATGATGGGGAAAAAATAGACAGATATGAAAATCGAGTTGGAAGAACCTGAAAAGAAGACCAGGACCGAGACAAATAAAGTATCGAGCAGATGTTGGAAAAACGCAAATTTATGTAAATTACCAGAAAAAGCGGGCAGCGTAATGGCGGAAAAAATGGTGACCAGATAGATAACGAGAAGATGCAGGAAAACAATCTTCGAGGGGAGGAAAATTCCGTCGAACTGTTTCTCCTGAAGAATATAGCTAAGCCCCAGCAACACGGTATAGAGGATGACTCTCAGCAGCAGCATCCATAGCAGGTGCGTCCTGAGGACATTGTCTGCGCTGCTTGTATGGCCACTGCGCCCTGTAAGCAAATTAAGGTCCATTCGTTCTAATTCAGCCCATATTTTT
Source organism: uncultured Myxococcota bacterium (assembly GCA_964196355.1). Taxonomy (GTDB): domain Bacteria; phylum Desulfobacterota; class Desulfobulbia; order Desulfobulbales; family Desulfocapsaceae; genus Desulfomarina. Next base: position 40,713 of record CAXMTO010000218.1, on the reverse strand, counting down.
TTATTTTGTAACGAAGGGAGCGGAAGCTGATCTGCAGAAGTTCAGCGGCTCGCATTTTTGATTTATTAGTTTTTTCCAGAGTGTGCATGATAAGCCGCTTCTCCAGATTACTCATGATATTTTCAATTCCAAGATCGTATAACTCTTCTTCGCTGATCGCCGCCTGGAAAAGAGCCTGGTTTTCTCCGATATCTTCGGAGATCGGTTGCTCTTTGTTACTTCCATACAGCGTAAGGCTCTCAGGCAGTATGATGTTGGAGCTTTCAAGTGCGACACCACGTTCGATAATATTTTCGAGTTCACGGACATTTCCCGGGAAATCATAGTTCATCAGTACTCCAAGGGCGTATGATGATATTTCCTGAATCTCTTTGCCAAGTCGCCGGGAATATTTTTTTAAGAAGTGGTTGACGAGAAGAGGGACATCTCCCTTTCTCTCTCGTAGAGGGGGGACACGGAGTGGGACAACTGCCAGTCGGTAAAAGAGATCTTCTCTGAACCGTCCTTCTGAAATCTCCTTTTCTAGAATTTTATTGGTTGCGGCTATAACCCTGATAGCTATCTGTCTGATGCGAGTGCCACCGACAGGTTTAATCTCCCGTTCCTGCAGAACTCTTAACAGTTTAGTTTGAATAATAGGGGTAAGTTCACCAATTTCATCGAGAAAGGCCGTACCCTTATCAGCCTCACTGAAAAGCCCGGGTTTGTCATGAATGGCACCTGTGAAAGAGCCTTTCACATGGCCGAACAATTCACTTTCCATCAAGTCCTCAGGAATGGCACTGCAGGTAATAGGGACGAAAGCTTCACTGGCGACCTTGCTGTGGTTATGGATAGCTCTTGCCACAAGTTCCTTTCCTGTACCAGACTCGCCATAAATGAGCACATTGGCAGGTGTTGGTGCTATGCGTCCTATCATATCAAAAATCTTGAGCATCTCTCTGCTTTGTCCAATAATTTCAGGAAACGAACTGGAAGATACAGCCGGTTTCAAGATTTTTTTGTTTTTACTGGTTGCTGATTCGACGACCGATTTTATTTCATCAACATTGAACGGCTTACTGATGTAATCAAAAGCACCATTTTTCATTGCAAGAACAGCGTCATCAGGTGAAGCAAAGGCTGTGATCATGATTACCGCCAGATCAGGGTTATCTTCTTTTATTTCACCAAGGAGTTCAATGCCGCTCATTCCCGGCATGCGGATGTCAGTGACAACAACATCAAAATTGTGGTCAGGTATCAGGTTGAGCGCCGCTTCGGCGTGTTCCGCTGTATGGGCTTCGTGCCCTTCTTTTTCAAGAAGAATTTTAAGGAAGTCCCTCATACTGCGTTCATCATCTACTACAAGTATCGACGCCATATCTATCCGGTATAGTTTTTAGCAGGAGATTAAATATGAAATATTAGTACCTTACTCCAGAAACCCTGTCATAAAAAACAAGAAACCGAGTAATGTGTTTTGAAATTATGTGGTTACATATATTACCAAGGTACTTATACCCATCAAGCTGGTACTGAAAAGAGTGCAGGAATTTTTACCGTTAACCGGTGTCAGATTGTTAATCCCATATTTTACTAATATCCATTGATATTATAATAAATCGGGATAAGAGACAAGGATTCAAACGGGTTTCAAGCTGCGAGGAGATGCAACAAAGCTGGAGGAAGTAATCCTCCTCCAGGGAGGGGTATAATTTGAAAGGGAATTATTTGAGAATTTCACTCATGATATTTCTGGCTGACTGGGTGAAAAAACGGTCAGCAGCGATATTTGTATCTTTTGTTGTAGCCGGGCTGGTATCCTGAAGTTCATGGAGGAGGATTGCATCATTGATGACTTTTAATTCGAGAGATAGTGGTGTTATAGAATTTTGGCGTTGATTCATAATTTCAAGCACCTCTTTGATCGATTCCGGGTTAGCAGCGAGTTTTTCCAGAATAGATGCAGCGACTGAATCCTCTATTTCATGTAGATATGCCGCACAAAGGATTGCCGCCAGGTTGCCGCCTTCCGATTTACCAATATTTTCAGCATGTCGTGCAATTTTCATAGCACGGCTTATACTTTTAAAATCAGATTTATAGTGTCGTTTCATCTCCACTGCAACTTTATCCTTGAGTAAATTTTCCCGCTTTCCTTGAAATTCTTCGGGTAGACTCCCCAGGCATTGCTCCGCGAATTGGCAGTATGAGGCACAGCCGAAATCCATTTTGGGGTTCACAAAACGATTGCCGCAATGGCCGCATTTTCTGCTGGTATCATCTTTGTAGAACTCAACAGAAGTATTGCATTTAGGGCATTCGACTTCAAATATTGCACTATCAGTCCAGTACTGCATATCCTGACCCGGGCATTTCATGAAAATTCTCCCTTTAGTACCTCACTCCAGAAACCCTGTCATAAAAAACAAGAAACTGAGTAATATGTTTTAAAATTATGTGGTTAGAAATATTTCCAAGGTACTAATACCCCCCTTGTGGGTATTAGTTTTATAACGGCAACTTTTTTTGATAAGATAAGGAAGTTACAACAACAGTATAGTCATTGAAAGACACCTGGTCTTTGATTTAGGTCAAAAGAAGGGAGTCATGGTTTGATTTACCTGTTTTTTAAGAGAGGCAGTGGAATGTGGTTTGACGCGGTGACTCAGAAGAATAGAGCTGCAGCATAATTCTTCTGAGTCAGCTTTGCAGAGGATCAGGCCGGACAGTGCGTATCCATGATTTTTTGTACCGACAGAACAGAGGAGGATGACTCTGTCAGATCAAGAAGTGATTTTCGTTCCATGTCGAATTCCAGCAGCGAGGGGTCATCTGGTACGACACCAACGATAGGCAGGCCAATTTCGTTGACTTCATTTAAAAAAGCATCACTGAGTTTTTCCGGACCACGGGTAACTATAATCCCAAGTTCTTTGACATCAAGCTTCAGGCCTTCGAGCATATCATGTATTCTGCGCAGGGCTCTTAACCCCCTGAGTGAATAGTCGGTAACCAGAAAAAGCATGTCCACTTTTCCGCTGGTACGCCGGCTGAGATGTTCCATACCTGCTTCATTATCGACAACCATGTATTTGTAATGCTTGCTGAGTTTATCGGTAAAATTGTTCAGGATGTTGTTGACCATGCAGTAGCATCCCTGGCCTTCCTGTCGGCCCATGACCAGGAGGTCAAATTTCGGTTTTTCGATAATAGCTTGCTCCACAAGGGTTTCAAGATAGTTTATTTTATCCATTCCAGAAGGAACACTCTGAGGATCCTTCATATATGTCTCCCGAATGTCACCTATGGTACTGGGGACATCCAGTCCCATGGTTTCACCCAGATTACTGTTTGGGTCGGCATCTACCGCGAGCAGAGAACCTTTGTCAGAAGTAGTTATATAACGAATGACAAGGGAAGCAACGGTAGTTTTACCAACGCCACCCTTTCCTGCAAACGCAATTATTTTGCTCATAAATCTCTCCCAATATTAGTACCTTACTCCTGGATTTCTGTAATGAAAAACAAGAAATCGAGGAATGTTTTTTGAAATTAAGTTGTTAGATATATCACCATGGTACTTATACCCCCTTGTGGGGTGTTAGTTTTCCAAATGAATAGTTTTTCCCGCATGCCCGGGTAGAATAGTAAGCATTATTAAAAAATGTGAAAGAAAAAACCACCTCTTCTCAGATAGAGCCGAGGTGGTTAAATGATCAATGGTTAAAAGAGAAAACAGAAAGTCTATGCGGCGGCTTTTTTTCTTCGCCTCTTCTTCTCTTCAACGGGTGGACCCAGCAGTGACTTGAGGTATTCGATATCATCAGGGGCAATGGTATTGTTTTGCCCGATACCCAGCGTGTTTTCATCAATACCGAGACAGAGACCAAGCAGTTGGGGATAGAGGAGGACCGGTAGGAGTGTTGCCTCTTCGACGTTGGGAAGAAGATTTTTTTGTGTTGTATCAAACTGAAGATGGCAATATGAACAGATAGGCGTTATGAATTTAGCACCGGCATTGAGCGCGCCTGCAATTTTTTCTTTTAAAAGTACATGTGACAGCTCGTTATTAATCCCGGCCAGTGCTGCGCCACAGCATTCAAGTTTGCCTTGCCAGTCAAGACTGGTTACTCCGGCTGTCTGCATGAGGTTCTCAGTTATGGTAGGAACAAAGGAGTCGTCAAAGTGAGTAATTTCGCGAGGGCGAAGTATATGGCACCCATGAATCACAGAGAGTTTGAGGTCTTGAAACTTGTTGACCAGTTTACTCTTGATTTTTTCTGTACCGATATCGTCGTGCAGAACAGTCAGATAGTGCTTTATCTTTGTATTACCTTTGTATTGCAGATTTTCTTTTGCCAGAATTGTATTCAGTTCATCTCTAAGTTGCGTATCCTTACTTAGTACGTTTTTTGCTTTTTGGAGGCTTGCAAAACAGCAGTTGCAAATGACGAGTATATCAAGCCCTGCCTTTTCAGCGAGGGCCATGTTCCTGACTGATGGCAGGATATAGGCTTTTTCGTCAACATTGCGCACAGGATACCCGCAACAGTTAAAATCGGGTATCACCTGCAGTTCAACGTCGAACTTGCTGAAAACGGCCTGGGTCGCGTTGGCGTATTGTTCTATGCGAATAGGTATGTTGCAACCCTGAAAAAAAGCATATTTCATGAGCTAACTCCTGTCTCGATTTTATTAAGGGCACCGTTCTTCAAATTATAAAAAATATCACACAATTCGACTTGATTGGGGCAGTGCTCCTGACAGAGGTAACAGGTAGAACAACTCCAGATCATTTGGGAACCCATTGCAAGTTCTGTATTACCAAGTCCCAGACTGAACATTATTTGATGGGGAAGTAAACCCAGTGATTCAGATGGGTTATCAAAACTGCGGACGACGGGACAGATGTTGGTACAGCGCTGACAGGAGAAACAACTCTTAAAACTGTTATTTTCTCCATCTTGTTTTTTCGACAAGGTCATCGGTAAATCAATTTCTGAGAGTTGCTTAAAGCTTTTTTTGAAAAGTTCCGTCACAGTTTTAAGGGCTTTAAGGTGGTCGCCGACAAAATTCTGGGCAAGGGCTAGAGGAAAGGAAAAATGACTCAGCATTGAAACTTCAGGTATCCCCTGGCCAAGCAGACTGTATCTAGCAGTAACAAATATCTCTTTGAGATTAATTCCAGATGGACAAACGGTGGTACACCGGTCGCAACTGGTGCATACGTAGAGCCCCTGCTGCAGACGCTTGAGATCCTTTTTGTCAGTAATTCTTCCGGCCGCGTAATCTTTTAAGAACTGCACTTTCTCCGAAGGCAGGATAAAATCATTTTGAAAAGATTCAAAAAACATGTTTGAAGAGCATTCAATGGAGCAGGATCCACAATGTGTACAGGCCGACAACCCTATCATCTGATGGGTGGGGAGAAGGGCTGATTCGCCACTTCCATCTCCCATGGTTTTTTTGATGATCAGGCTGAGAGGGGCTGCAACTATGTGGAACATTTTGCTAAAGGGCAGCCAGGCAAGAAAAGAGAAACATGCGAGTATATGCAGGTACCAGAACATGTTAATGGCCTGACTGTCACCAATTGCTGCAGATATAGATTGTGTGACATTTTTTACAGCAAAACTGGCAAAGGCGGATTTGTTTGAGGTATGACATTCCATGCAGCTGTCACTGTTGACCTCCATACCGTAAGCAACATCTTCACTGGGTTGAGGTTTCGCTCTATTCGGTGAGATCAGACCGTTGTTTTGAACCCAGTATGATTCAAGGGCATTCTCCTCCTGCTCATCGAAAGCTCCATACTCTTCGACCATATTCTGGTAGGTGGTGTATGACGAGATCTTGGATCCTTCCAGCATCATGCCTGACAAGATAATCACAGCAATGAAAATAATGGCAGCCCAGTCACTGGGGCTGCTGTTAAGCCTTTTTGGCTTAAGTGAGATTCTCCTGAATACTGCAATAGCCAGCCCAGCAAGAACCATGACCCCGAACAGATTTCGTAAGAAGAGGTAGGGATTGAGGGTGGATTGATAATCACTGAACAATCTCTCTGTGATAACTGAATCCAGAGCATGCATCAGCAGAAGCATGATAAATCCAAAAAAGATGAGGGTGTGAGCGGTCCAGCGGAGGTAATTTTTGTCAAAAATACGTTTCTGAAACAGCAGATCGACAAAAAAAGATTTTACGATAGGAATGATTTTGGAGCTGAACACAGTTTTTACTGCAGATTGGATTGCGGCAAAAAACCTTTGAAGAGAACTGATTGGAGCCGTGGGCGGGTGTAACTCTTGAGAGAACCAGAGCGATAAACGGAAAAATAAGCCAATGAGACAGACAATACCAGATAAACCTAGCAGTATATTGATATTCATAATTTAATCTTTATACCCTCAGTTCCATTTTCCATGCAGTGGAATAACGTTTGAATTATCAAATCATATGGCTGATATTATACCAATTTAGTACCTTGAAAATTATTTCCTGTTGTTAAAGAAAGAATTTTGTGAAGGTACTTATACCCAACAAGAAGGTACTGACAAGAGTCCTGCTCGTTGGGGTAAATGATAAATACCAGGTATGAATGATGCCAATTAACTTGTTACGGTTTTAACTCCTTACTTGTTTTTGGAAATTAAGCAGGAATAATTACTTACCCGTTTATCGGGGTTAGGCTATAGAATTTGTAGACAGATTTCCCCATCCCCTAAGACAAAATGCAGAAATATGCCAGTAGTTCTAACGTTTAACAGCGCTACTTGTAAAGTAAAATCGTGTGTCAATCTGCTGTTTTTTTATTATACGTTGAGTCTCAATTTAACAAACACCGGTAAACGGTAAAAAAGCCAGTACCCTTTTCATTACCAGCTTGGAGGGTATAAGTGCCTTGGTGGTTACTTTATATCTCTAATTTCAAAGCACTCTACGTATTTCTTGTTTTTTATGACTATTTTTCAGGAGTAAGGCACTAATTATAAATTCAGCCAATAGAGTCGAAGTGGAACTGGTCTGAGGAGTTTTCCTCGGGCAGCTCAAGGCGTATTGTTGTACCATCCGGACCGGTGCTTTCAATGGATATTTTCCCCTGATTTTCTTCCATTATGCCATATGCCATACTTAATCCAAGTCCTGTCCCTTTACCAATTTCTTTAGTGGTAAAAAACGGATCAAATATTTTCGACAGATTTTCGGGAGGTATTCCACCGCCAGTGTCAGTGACCTCAAGAAATGCTTTTCCGTCCTCAGGGGCCCGGTAGGTTTTTATGGTTAGAGTGCCACTGCTCTCCATTGCATCGAAGGCATTTATGATAAGATTAATGAGGACCTGGCAGAGCTGGTTTTTGTCAGCGTTGACAAGAATCCGGCTTGTATCCAGTTCTTTTACCAGTTTAACATTCATAAATAACTTCTGGTCACGGATCAGGCGGAGACTTTCTGCAACGAGATCGTTTAAATAGAAAATATCCTTGCTGGGACGGGTCTGCCGGCTGTAAGCGAGAAGATTTTTTACAATCTCCCTGCATCGCTCTGCATCCTCGAGAATATATTTCAAATTTTCTTCTAAAGGGTGGTCCTCTTCAAGTTTTTCCTGCATGAGATTACCGTATAAAAGAATAGAGGTAAGAGGATTATTGATCTCATGAGCAACGCCTGCAGCCAACCGGCCAAGTGATGCAAGTTTTTCTGATTGAAAAAGCTGAGTTTCAGCTTCTTCGAGTTTTTTTTGTACAGCATATTTTTCCCGTAGATCATTGAAGATTGCAGCAGTTGCAGCTTCATGTCCTTCTTCATAGATGATTGCTGCTGTCATCTCTACCGGGATCTCCTGTTTTTCTCTAGTGAGTATATTTACTTTTGTTATCGGCAGTTTACCCTTCTCTCCATAGTTTTCATCCCGTAAATTCTTCATTATTTTCCGGGCGATACCAGGTGGGTAAAAATCTTCGATGTTAACCTTATTGGCATCCTGAACAGTATATCCGAAGAGATTTTCAGCAGCCTCGTTCATGAGGATAATTTCACCTTTACGATCGGCAGCCAGAATGCCGCTTACCGAACTTTGGACTACTTTATCGATGAGTTGGCGGACGTCACTGTACTTTTTCTCAAGGGTTTTAACCTTGGTTATATCACGCAGGCTTTCGATAACATAACCCACCTCTCCAGCATCGTTGAGGATTGGTGAAAATACGCGTTCTTCCCAGGTCTGGTCATTATTGCTGTCAACATTTTTTAAAACTATAGACTGAGCTTTTCTCTGAGTGACGCATTTGTCCAGAGTACAGTTGGTTCCGTTGCAGGGCAGTTCGTTGGATTCCTCTTTTCCAAAAAAAATCTGTTTGCAGGTCTTGCCGATTACCTGATCTTCAGGTATGCCGGTTCTCTCGGAGAATTTGAGATTAGCTGCTACAATTGTCCTGTCCGGCCGGAGTATCAGGGTCGGGAAAGAGAGTGAGTCGAAGACATGTATCCTCCAGTCCGCCATGTCAATGTTATTGGAAATACTGTTTATCATATGGGGTTGTGCTATAGGTTAAGTAGACAATTACCAGTCAGTTTGTTATTGGAATGATGAATGTTTTTCGTAAAATTTGGCTGGCAGATTCCCCCTGTTTATGAGGAAGGGCTATATAAATAGTAGTTCCGGCACAACCGGCTGCGATTATCTCAATGTTACCAGATTTGAGAGCTGAAAAAGCGACCTCTACGATGCCGAATCTATCCTGAAAATGGGGGCCGTGCAGATAAATCAGCTCTACAGGTGAATTCAGGGTGATCTTTGTCTGCAGCTTTGTTCCCAAATTTGTTAATATTCCTTTTGCCATCTCCTGCTTGGATCGCCTGATAAAGAGATTGAACTGAGAGAGCGTGGAATTGACGCAATCCTGAGTTACCAGTTCAAAACGCTGGACAGAATCTTCTAAATCCGTAAGTGCTTTTCCTACTTTTTCAGTTGCTTTGAGAGGGAAAGTGAGGCGGACCATAGATAGGTCTGTCACGTGAGTGATACTGTAAACCTTAACTTTGGATTCCCAATATACCGCAATTGTTTGCAAAAGTATTTCTCCACGGGCCGAACTTTTACAGGTGTAGCTCTCTTAGACAGAATTCTTGACGAAATGGCGCATGATTATCGGGAAGCCTGGTTACTTCCTGCAGTTTTTCTGCAGCCATGTCAAGGCTAAGAAAATCGGTGTTGAGAGCTATTGCTGAAATCGAACTACTCATTGAATAGATAGGGAAGTTAAATTTTCCAAAGGTTTGCATTACCTGCCCCAGCAGTTGAAAACTGTTTTTATGAGGAAACAGTGTGATTGTACCTACTGATTGAACTGTTTGTATGTTCAGGTTGTTAAACGATGAGAAATTCAGCAGGTTTTGTACGCCTGGATAGTTTTCATGGCTGACACAGAAACAGCTTCTATGATTGAGGTATGTTGTTGATGAATGGCATAAAAAAGAAATATTGATTCTCTTTTGGGCAATCAGACGGAGCAGATCATCTATAGAAGAGTCGCCGGCCTCGTTTTTAACAAGGGAAATATGTGTCAGCAGTTCACTGAATTTGAGACCACCGATGGATATTTTGGGACTCTGCTTAGACAAAACAACTCCCACAGGGAATTTTTACCTCTCCCGTTCAGAATGTTTCATGGCAAGCACAAACATTCTTTCCAGTTCATTTTCCGTTGGAAACTGGTTCCTTGTCTGAACGGAGAGTTGGGTCTTACGAGAAAGATTCTGGACGTGGCAAAAAAATCTCGAGGACTCCTATAGACGCCAACTCTTAGAACGGGGAGGATAGAAGACTGGTTGTTAGAGATTGTCTTTGACTATCTCCATGAGTTTATCCAGATCTATAGGCTTGGTGACAAAATCATCAGCTAAAGTTGTCTTCCCACCCATATGGGTATAGTTGGTCGAGGAGATAGCTTCCGTCACGGCGGTCAACAGGACCACAACAATACCTTTATAGTCATCAGAATTCTTTAATTCGTCACAAAGAGTATAACCATCTTTCCTGGGCATCATTACATCGAGGATGATCAAATCGGGGCGTTCAGCCTTGATTTTGTCCATAGCTTCGATGCCGTCATAGGCCTTGGCAACTCGAAAGTTTTGACTTTCAAGCTTCATAGAGACCATTTCTACGAGATCTGTATCATCATCTACGACGAGAATAAGTTGGTCGTTGCTCATGTTTACCTTCCTCCTTCTACCTTAATTGGATTTAAATTTATACCTGAGGGCGGGGAAGAAGTCCTGCTCTTTCGCAAATTTCTTCGACTTTTTCTTCCCATTCAATTGCCATGATATGAAAACCTGCAACTCCTTCAACCTTCTTGAGCCGTTCAATAGTTTCAACGCAGATGTCGACACCTTCATCTGCCTGTTGCTCTTTTGGTACAGAGCTCATGCGTTCAATTATTTCTTTGGGTACATCCATTCCCGGGACTCGGTTGGCCATATAACGGGCAGCACCAAGAGACTTACATGGAGTAACTCCAGCCAGGATATAGCATTTTTTATGCAGCCCGCGAGCACGAACTCCTTCCATCCACTTCTCAAATTTTTCAATGTTGAAAATGCATTGCGTCTGGATGAAATCAACACCTGCGTTAATTTTCTTTTCAAGACGAAGGACTCGCAGTTCAAAAGGGTCAGCAAAAGGGTTCGCTGCGGCGCCAATAAACATCTTCGGGGCACCTTTTAATGCGGCACCGCCTTGAAAAATTTCCTTATCACGCATATCCCGAACCATCTGGATCATCTGGATGGAATCTATGTCATGGACGTTCATGGCCATGGGATGATCCCCAAATTTGGTGTGATCACCGGATAAACAGAGCATGGTGTCAATGCCTAAGGAATAGGCGCCAATAATGTCAGCCTGGATCGCCAGCCTGTTGCGGTCACGGGACACAACCTGAAGGAGTGGATTTAAATTTTCCTGTTTGATGAGAGCAGAGGCGGCAAGACTGGACATTCGTACCATTGCGGTCTGATTGTCCGTTACGTTAATTGCATCTACAACTCCTCTAAGGTAGTTCGCTTTTACTTTTACCTCTTCAGGAAGAGCCCCTCGCGGAGGACCGCACTCGGAGGTGACTGCCAAATGTCCGGCTGCTAATATTTTTTCTAGTCTGCTTTCAGTTTTCATTCTGCCAAATCCTCTCTGATAATCTTTCTTGGACCGCTACCCCCACCGGATCTCCAGTCTTTTGCCGGCATGATATCTACATAACGATCTTCTTGGCCGAGGGATTTGAGCCTATCCCATATTAATTGCCAGACACAATCTACATCTTCACCAATTTCGCATTTACCGGTTGATGAGCCGCCGCAGGGGCCGTTCATCAGCTGTTTTGCACAGCGTGCTATTGGGCAAATTCCACCGGTTATACCAAGCACACAATTTCCGCAGCCCTGGCATCTTTCAGCCCAGACTCCCTGCCGTTCAGAGGCACCCATGAACTGGGTATTTACCGCAGGAAAAACAGGTTTATTTTTAAATCGTGTAGCTATTTGCTGCACTCCACAACCACAGGCCATGGACAAGACTGCTTCGGCGCCATCGATCATAGGGACTAATTCTTCAACGTATTCAGGATCGCATTGGCGTTGCAGAGTATGCTGTTTGATTTCTATTTTGCTGCCGCTTTTCAGAAGAGCCATCTGCAGGCCGGAGGCGAGAAGGCCAACCTCTTTTCGTCCACCAGCAGCGCAAACTGTCACACACTCATTACAACCGAGCAGGAGAATACGCTTAAATGGTTTGACATAATCAATGAGCTCTTCAAGGGGCTTTCGTTCAGCAGTAATCATTGTGGTTCATTCTCCTTTCATATTTATACCTTCGGGCCGTTGTCCGTTTACTGAGCAATGGCAGTTTTAATCGGACTAGGGCCGAGTTTACGTATTTTTTCGGTTATCTCTGTTGCTGTCTGTGCAAAACGGTATCCCATCCCGGCTGACATAGTTACCATCGAAAGTCTTTCACTCTCAATACCGATCTCTTCCAGGTAATTTTGCACGTAGGCAATCCTGCGGGCAGCTTTTTCGTTGCCGTTTTTAAAGTGACAGTCTCCCTCCAGGCATCCGGCGACATACACACCGTCAGCACCGTTTTCAAATGCCTTGACAATGTGCAGTGCATCCACTTTACCAGAGCAGGGGACCCGAATGATTTTAACATTTGGAGGATATGGAAGCCGTTGGCTCCCGGCCATATCCGCAGCTGTATATGCGCAGTAGTGGCAGCAGAAGGCGACGATTACCGGTTCAAAATTATCCATTATACATTTACCTTTTCAAAAATTTCTTCCAATTGTGCCAGAATCTTATCATCTTCAAACTGCATAAGCTGTATGGCCTTTGCAGGACACTCAGACACACACATACCGCATCCGTGACACTTGGCAGGGTCTATCTCTGAATAGCCGTCAGCATTGATAAATGGGACGTCAAATGGGCATGTTCTGACACAGATGAGACAGGAAGCGCAGAGTTTAGAGTCTACTCGTGCAGATGCTGCGCCGAGATTGATTGAGTCCCTGGCGAGCATGGTCTGGGCTCTGGCAGCTGCAGCGTTTGCTTGAGATATACTTTCCCTTATAAGCTTTGGTGAATGGGCAGTGCCGGCAACGAAAAAACCGGGAACAGCCAGGTCTACGGGTCGCAGTTTGACATGATCTTCGAGGAAATAGCCGTCAGCAGTTCGTGACAGTTTGAAGATCATGGCAAGTTCCTCTGATGAATCGTTATCTGCAACAAGGCCTGTACTCAAGCAAAGGTTATCCGCTGTAACTGTAATATCCTGTCCAATAATAGCGTCTGTGAAAGTCACCTCAACCTGATTTCCTGCCGGGTTGACAATCGGTGGGTTATTCTGACTATATCGAACAAAAATAACGCCTTTCTTGCGGGCTTCCTGGTAATATTCTTCCTGAAAACCGTAAGTTCTCATGTCTCGGTAGAGAACAAAGATACGGGCTTCGGGATTAACCTTAAGGATAGCAAGAGCGTTTTTAACGGCGGTCTGGCAACAGATTCTGGAACAGTTCGGATTGTCATCGGTCCTCGATCCGACGCACTGAATCATGACAACATTATCCCACTCTCTTACTTTTTCCGGAGTTTCTGCAATCACCTTCTGGGTATCCAGCTGGGTCATAACTGCGCTGCAGGATTCAAGAGCATATTCCCTTGTCGGATTAGGGATTGCTCCGGTTGCAAGTATAGTTACACCATGATCAATCTGTCTGTAGAACATTTGTGGGCCAACCTGCATACCGGTTTTGAACATTCCCGGCATGCCGGAGTGATCAACAATTATTGCCCGGGTAATAACCTGGACACGTTCGTGCTCTTCTACCTTGGTGATCAGATCGGCAACAAAGGATTGGACATCGTCACTCTCGAGGGTTTTGTAGATGTTGTTTGCGACACCTCCAAGGACATTTGATTTCTCGGCCAGGTAGACCTGGAAACCTTGATCTGCCAGGCGTAAGGAAGATGTCATTCCACTGACACCACCACCAACGACAAGAATATTCTTGTTAATAGGCAGAGTCTGGTCGACCAGCGGCTGTGCTTTGAGTACTGATGCCACAGCCATCCTGATAAGATCCTGTGCCTTTCTGGTGGCTTCTTCAGGCCGGTTAGAATGAACCCATGTCGTCTGATCTCTGATGTTGGCAATTTCAACAAGATATTTATTAAGACCGGCCTTGCGAATAAGGTCCTGGAATTTGCTCAAGTGGGTACGTGGTGAACAGGCGCCTATAACGACCCTGTTAAGGTTCTCTTCTTCGATGGTTTTCTGGATATGTTCCATCGAGATACGGCTGCAGCCATGGCCTTCAGCTCTGGAGACGGTGACATTATTCAGCTCCTGTGTACTCTTGACAAGTGCATCAACGTCTATGACACTGCCAATATTCTCCCCACAATCACAAATAAACACACCAACTTTGGGCTCTTCACCAGTGAGATCCCTTTCCGGGACAAGTCCATCTCCTTCAATTTTTTCCTTTTTTACAGCAGGTAAATCGCCACCGGCCATACATGCGGCAGCGCTGGCCTGCACCATTGTGTCCGGGATATCTTTAGGGCTTTCAAAGGTACCCGCTACATAAATACCGGGTTTGGTTGTTGCCACCGGATTAAAACCATCGGTTATTGGAAAATGACTGTCATTGAGCTCGATCCCTGCGTTGAGTGCAAGCTGCTGACTCTCTTCAGAAGTTTTAAAGCCGGTTGAGAGGACCACCATATCAAAGTCTTCAATATGCTGCTCAGTGCTGTCATCATTTGTGTATGTGATATTCAGTGTGTCAGATCCGTGCGGCTGCAGGATAGAGTGAGGACGGCTCCGTAGAAAACGGACACCATAATCCGTTTTAGCCCTCTCAAGGTAAAGCTCATAATCCTTGCCAAAGGTTCTCATATCCATGTAGAAAATCGTAGTTTCTATATCCTCCTGGAAACGTTCTTTGGTGACAATTGCCTCCTTTAAGGCGAACATGCAGCATGCATTGGAACAGTATGAGCCTGCTCCTTTTTGTATCCCTCTGGATCCAATGCACTGTATCCATGCAACTTTTTTTGGTTGTTTGCCATTTGACGGTCGCAGAAGTTTTCCATCTGTAGGCCCGGAAGCGGAAAGAATACGTTCATATTCCAGGCTGGTGACTACATCGGGATATGCAGAGTATCCCAGGTAGTCAAGTTTGCTTGGATCAAATAAGTCGGCTCCCGGGGAGAGAATAATAGAACCGCATTTAATCTCTCGATTTATTGACATATCGTCAGGATTGATCGCACCTGCGGGACAGCAATTAACCAGTCCTTTGACATCCTCGCATTTATCGAGATCAATAGAATAGGCCTGAGGGATAGCCTGCGGGTAACGCATACATGTCGGTGCCCGGTGGTCCAACCCCGGGGTAAAACGGACACATTCAGGGAACTGTTCGTAACAGGCCCCGCATGCTGTACATTTGTCTTCGTTTATGTACCGGGGATCCGTTCTGACAGAAACTGTGAAATCACCCTTTTCCCCTGTAATGCCCTGTACGCTGGTCCTGGTCATTAACTCAATATACTCTTGGCGCCCGCTCTCTGAAAGATGGGGTGCAAGAGTACAGAGGTCACAGTTGTTGGTTGGAAAAGTTCTGTCAAGCTGGGTCATTAACCCGCCGATGGTGTAATCTCTGTCGACGAGAACAACATTTTTTTCAGCCTCGGCCAGATCAAGTGCAGCCCTGATTCCACCAAGGCCTCCGCCGACGACAAGAACTTTGTCACTATAGGTTTGGAGTTTATTTTTATTCTGCATTATTACCTTTCCCGTCATTGGTTGAGCAGGGGTTAACGAAAATTACTATCAATCAACAGAAAGCGTCCGTCTATAAATGTTTTTCATCTACAGCCTGACATTAGTACCTTACTCCAGACACCCTGTCATAAAAAACAAGAAACTGAGTAATGTGTTTTAAAATTATGTGGTTACATATACCACCAAGGTACTTATACCCCTCAAGCTGATACTGAAAAGAGTGCATAAATTTTACCGTTAACCGGTGTTAGTACCTTACTCCTGAACTTCTGTAATAAATAACAAGAAACCGAGGAATGTCTTTTGAAATTAAGTTGTTAGATAAACCGCCATGGTACTTATACCCCCTTGTGGAGTGTTAGTTAAGAGAGTTTTTTGTAGTTCAGAACCCAGCTGCATCAAGAATTTCGGGTATCTTATGTTCCCAGCCCAATGTCTGAATGAGAACACCTTGAGTCTTCTCTTTCAAGGCCGCAATAGTTTCTCCGGCAATTTTGATGCCTTCCTGTTCTCTGTCTGACGATTTACGAATACGCCGGATAAGGTCGTCGGAAATATTGGCTCCAGGTTCACTGTTTGCAATATATTGAGCTATGGCAAGAGACTTGATAAGAAAGACGGTAGAAATGACAGGAACACCTAACTCAGACACTTTAGTCAAAAACGGTGAACCGTCTTCAACGTCGAAAATCGGCGGAGTAATTATAAAACCGGCACCAGCCTCAATTTTCTTTTTTGCTGTAATCAGTTCCGTCTCCGCCGCTTTAGCGTCTGCGAAGGCGGGAATGGTGCATCCGATTGCAAAATCAGGATTTCCGTCTAGCTCAAAACCACTCATGTCTTTTCCTTTTTCAAGTGATTTTAAAGCCGATATGAGTTGACTCTCATCGAGATCATTGACAGGTTTGGCATCACTGTGGTCGCTTTGACTCATATCTTCACTGTCGGCAACGATGATATTATGATTGCCGAGAACATGAGCAGCGAGAGCATCCCCCTGGAGCGCCATTCTGTTGCGATCTCTGCAGTACATATGCATGATTGTCTCCAACCCGTCCTGTTTCATCAGGACACAGCCGGCCAGAGCACTCATGCGCATTATTCCGTTGTCCATATCTGGAACGACCACTGCATCGACCCGCCCTTTAATTCGCCGGGCATCGTTGACCAGCCTGGAAATATTGATTCCCTTCGGGGTATGCATTTCGGCCAGTAAGACAAATTCATTTGCAGCTATTTTTTTTTGAAAATTCATACGCTTTTGTTCCTCCAAATCAGAACATGCCAGTTAAAGGTTTTCCCCTGGATATGCTGTACATTTTTAGAGCCTTACTCCAGAAACCCTGTCATAAAAAAACAAGAAATCGAGGAATGTTTTGAAAATTATGTGGTTAGATATATCACCATGGTACGTATACCCCCTTGTGGGGTGTTAGAACATGGATGTTTCAGGGTGAAAAACGTCTACATCTTTCAAATCATCACCAAGATAGGCTCTTTCGTTAGGACCGAGAATCCCCAGAGAAAGACAGATGAGTGTCCACATGTGCACTGTGCCGTATGAACCCCCCAGCTCGTGTCCAATATCATGGACTTGAGCATGACAGTTGTGGCAGCCGGTGATGCAGTAATCTGCCCCGGTAGCCATTATCTGGTCAAATTTGATTTTTCCGTACTCTCTGCGTTCCTCAGGAAAGCCTGACTGGAGAAATCCTCCACCACCGCCGCAACAGTAATTGTTGGACTTATTTGGCGTCATTTCAATGACGTTTTCTTTGCCAACCACAGATTCAATGACGAATCTGAGATCATCAGCAATTACGTCACCTTCACCTTTTCGAACAATCTGGCAGGGATCCTGGATGGTGAATTTGATTTTACGGTCCTTGTTCCAGTCAGAACTCACTTTCAGCCTGCCCTCACGAATCCATTTAGCATAGTAGGTATAGATTGAAGCAACTTCAAATTTGTGTTCAATTCCGAATTTTTTCAGTCCGGCCCGGACTGAGAATGTAATGTGTCCTCACTCGGTATTGAGAAAGACCTTACAGCCAAGCTCATCGGCCTGCGCCGCTGAGACCCGGGTCACTCGCTCCCAGCATTCATCATCGGCAAGAAAGAGGCAGTAGTTTTCAGCTGCCCAGCCTTTGCTGCCATAGGTCCAGTCGACTCCTGCAAGATGAAGTATCTTCCAGAGCGGTACCATTTCATCCGGTTCGGTGACAGGCTCGCGGGAGTTCTGGTTGAGGAAAAAGAAGGCCTCCGGTTTGTCAATGGGGGTCACCATATCTTTGAATTCAGGCTGGGACTCTTTATATTCCTCAAGCACATCCTCAACAACAAAGATAAAATCATCAGGGGCGGTGCCCATCGCACTGTTGGAGTCATTTCTCAGTGCCATGTCACAGGAGTCTCTGATGCCTTTGGGGCGATCTTCGCGATCCCATTCAGCCCGGGCATTGTATACAAGCTGCGGAATGTTAATTTCCATGGGGCAAACATATATGCAGCGCTGACACATGGTACACATCCATACCCAGGGCGATTTAACAGCTTCCTCGTCCATTCCCATGGCGCACATACGAAGAAATTTACGGGGATCCATATCTTTCAACCCTGTTGCCGGGCAACCTGACGCACAGGCGCCACAGGTAAGACACAGGTTCAGATTGCCTTCATCGGGAAGAATCTCTTTGACCTTGTCAATAAAGGAGATTTTCTTCTTTCCTTTGATCTTAATGGTGCTTTCTGGCATTGGCATTGTTCCTTTGTTCCTATCCACATTCATATTGTTGAAAAGTTTGCCTTGCTTGATTCAGACGTATTCTACTCATTTATAAACTGCGGGAAAATTCCTCTATCACATTGGTTTACAGTTTTATGAAATTCACAAACCTGCAAGATAGATGAACTATTCTATTATTATTTAAAGTATTGAATGATATATTTATTTTCTAGAATTTAAGCAACCACACATGTCATCCATATCGGTGAATTATTTATCTTATTTTGGTTTTTTGAACACAATAAAATGAGGAGCCATTCACCCGATTCGAAGACTCTACAATTAGGGAAATTAAAAGTCAATCGTTATGCAATGGGGGAAAATTCAACTCTTAACAGCCTTTTCATTGAAACCAGAATGGAGTATTCTCTCTTGTCATATAATTGCTTAATTATAAGAGTGTTAGGTCGTTTTGACCGTGCTCTGCATGCAGGAAAAATCTCCCCAAAACGGTTTATCAGTAATAGTTGGAGGGAATGCTAGAAATTTTGAACAGTACAGAGGTTGTCATACTTATTTTTTTGGCGCACTGCAGTTTTTTATTCATATAATAGCTCAAATATTGTGAGTTTTTCGGTTAAGCTTCTCGACGTACAGCAGAGAGTGCTGTTTTTTTTATATTAATCTGATAAAGTTCGCTTTGTGTCCACAGCGGGGAGAGGGGACTGGATGGAGTCCTGTTTGTCGAGGTTAATTTGAGGGTTACTTTTGAAAAGAAGGAAATAGCATGGAATTAAACCAATTCAGTGGTGCTGTAAAATACGTTCTTGATCAGGAACTTGCAAAAATAGTGAATATATCGATGGCTCTTGAGATGCCTCTGCTCCTCAAAGGCGAACCTGGAACTGGGAAAACGATGCTGGCTCACGCCATTGCAGATACACTTCGGATGCCGCTTATCATTCTCAACGTGAAATCGAGCATGAAGCTGGTGGAGGCGCTTTATCAGTATGATACCCTGACCCGCCTGAATGATAGCAGGTTTGGCGACTCTGCACGCGATGTGAGTGATATCAATGCCTATATAAAAATGGGAAAAATTGGCCAGGCGTTTACAGGTGACCAGCGTTGCGTGCTCTTAATTGATGAGATAGACAAGGCCGAAAGCGAATTTCAGGATGATATGCTTGATGTGCTCGACCAGATGCAGTTCGACATTACTGAGACCGATGCAGTAGTGAGGGCAAAACAGCGGCCGGTATTCATCATTACTTCGAATGCCAAAAAGGATTTATCTGACCCTTTCCTCGGCAGATGCAATTTCCATCATATTGTTTTTCCTGATCCTAAAATGATGCGTAATATCATAGATGTCCATTTCCCCGAGATAAACTGGAATCTGGCCGAAAGTGCAATAAAAGCATTTTATGAGTTGAGGAGTATCGAAGACATTGAAAAAAAGCCTGCAACAAGGGAGTTGATAAATTGGATAAGGGCGCTTTTGGCGGATCCAGATTTTAGGCAGGGCGATTTCTTACATAAAGAGATTCCGTATCTTGGTGTACTTTTTAAAAAGAGTGCGGATTACCAGAGAGCAAGCAGCATGGGGCTGAAAAAGCG
The DNA here is from genome assembly GCA_964196355.1 of uncultured Myxococcota bacterium. Classification (GTDB taxonomy): domain Bacteria; phylum Desulfobacterota; class Desulfobulbia; order Desulfobulbales; family Desulfocapsaceae; genus Desulfomarina. Next base: position 21,028 of record CAXMTO010000218.1, on the reverse strand, counting down.
ATTCTTCAAAGGTTAGCCGGTTATAACGCATGTTTGTAGAATTTTTCTATACATTAAAAGAGGTGGGAATCCCCGTCAGTCCCACTTCTTTTCTCACCTTTCACAAGGCTATTAATGGGGGACTGGTGAGTTCAGTTGATGATCTTTATACCGTTGCTCGCACCGTTCTGGTGAAAAGTGAAAAATATTTTGATCTGTATGATCAAGTTTTTGCGCATGTTTTTCAAGGAACGGAGCTGGCTGATGCTGATGGTTCTGAATTTGATTTTCTAGCCAATGGGATGCTGCAGGGGTGGCTTAAAAACCCGAAATCGATTGCAGACAGCTTGGGCGTGGATGAAAAAAAACTGAACGCAATGTCCACCGAGAAGTTACTCGAATATTTCAAGGAGCGACTAAAGGATCAAAAGGAGAGACACGATGGCGGCTCAAAGTGGATCGGAACAGGGGGCACTTCTCCGGTAGGACATTCTGGCCTTCATCCGGGGGGCATGCGGGTCGGTGGGCAGTCTCGCAACCAAAGCGCAGTCCAGGTAGCAGCTGAACGGAGATACAGGGATTATTCCACCCACAGCCCGCTGACCCAGAGTTCTATCGGAGAAGCTCTAAAGAGACTACGAAATCTAGTACCCCAGGGGGCAAGGGATCAGATAAATATCGATGCTTCTATTTATCAGACAATGAAGAACGGGGGCGAAATTGAATTAATTTTTGAAAGGGGAATAGTTGATCGGTTGAAAATAATCCTGGCGATAGACAATGGTGGCTGGTCTATGGAGCCTTATGTTCATATCGTTCAGACTCTTTTCAGCTATTCCCATTCCCAGTTCAAAGATCTGAAAACATATTTTTTTCATAACACAATTTATGATTATCTCTGGGCAGATCCTGGCCGTTACAGGGAACCGATAAAAATCGATGAATTTTCACGACTTGACCCGGATACCCGCCTTATTATTCTGGGAGATGCTTCCATGGCCCCCTATGAACTGATGTCTGCCGATGGATCGATATATGCGTTGGAGAGAAGTGGTAAGTCGAGTATTGATAGGCTGAAGTTTTTAGCGGATACTTTCAATCATGCGATATGGCTCAATCCCATTCCAGAACGAAACTGGGGATATGTTCAAACTATAAATATAATTAAAAATATATTTCCCATGTTTGAACTTTCTCTGGACGGATTGGAAAAAGGGGTCAGTCACCTTATGAGCAGGTAGGTATAAAAAAGGTGACAATTTTGACTTTGGAATTATTCTCTATCTGCTGTTGGCAGACAACAGGGTCAGTCGCTGGAAATTTTACCAGCCGATGGCGACGTGCTAAGGGCTAACCCGCATTTCTCACCAACAAAGTTTTTCGCAGGTCGAGGCGCCGGGCATGAAGCTGGAGTAAGGTACTAATAACCAAAGTTTTCCCGATGAGCGCTGTGTCTGGATATGGTAGACGAGGAACAATATACTTGTTCAGTCTGTTAATTAAGAAAAGAGAAAATACTCAGGTAAGCGAATATGGCACCGTTTAAGCCTAAATGTCTGCCCTTACTCATTGGCAGTCTGCCTTCCAAGAACCACAGAGAATCTGCAGAGTTGATATTTGATTTTACACCGCAGATTCCTCTCTGGCCGCAGCTTCCAGTGTTTAAACAGGAAGGAATGATTCTCCAGTATGTGCCGGGATTTCCCGGAATCGCGGAGAGCGATGGGAAAGTGTTTGTGGATACTGAAAAGGCAGGATTTGAAGAAGAGCTTCTGGCTTTTTATGAAGAATATCTCATGGTTTCTGATGACAGTTTTGAAATCGACGAGTCGAGATTCCTCCTCTCCCGGGAAGTGGCACGGGGGTTTTACGATTTTATGGAAGTTGCCGCTCTGAAACAGGCTGACTTAGTCGCACTCAAGGGACAGACTACAGGCCCTGTCACTTTTTGTACCGGGCTCGTTGACCAGGCGGGTAGGGCGATATTTTATAATGATCAATTGCGGGATGCTGCTGTAAAACATCTGGCCATGAAGGCAAAGTGGCAAGTCAGGAAAATGTCTGCGCTCTGCGATCAGACAATCATGTTTTTTGATGAGCCTGCACTTGCGGGCGTTGGTTCTTCGGCATTTATTACAATCACCGATGAGGATATTAAACAATGTTTTGCTGAAGTGTTTGATGCAGTACGCTCGGAAAAAGGGCTTACCGGAGTGCATGTGTGCGCTAATACAGAATGGTCAGTCATATTTGAATCAGGTGTGGATATTGTCAGCTATGACGCCTATTCCTTTTTCGATAAGCTCATTCTCTATGGAGATTATTTGAAAACTTTTCTTCAAAATGGTGGAATTCTTGCAACCGGAATTATCCCTACAACTCCTGAATTTTGTGATGCTGAGACGATTCAATCACTCACAGAAAAATGGCATAAACAGACGGAGCAACTTATCTCCTTAGGCATTTCTGAAAATGCTATCTACGAGCAGACATTGATAACTCCGAGCTGCGGAACCGGGGCAGTCAGTGCCCGTCAGGCGCTGCGTGTGCTGGAATTGACGAAGGCGGTATCCGAAAAAATCAGGGGATAGTCGTATTGGCGAAGGCTGAAAAACATTTTATCAGCCTCATTGAGTTGAACTGAGTAACAGGGTTTCAGGAACCGTGGATTAACGGAGTTGCTATGAGATCCTTCTTTCTCATTAAGGTGAGTTTTTTTATCTGGTATTCCCGACTGGCAGCCTCGGAACGGGACTGCGCAGGCTCCTGGTACACCAGCTTTACAGGCTGTCGAGGACGCGTATAGCGTGCTCCCAGGTCAAGAGAATTGTGCTCTTGCAGTCGTCTGTCAAGATTTGTTGTAATACCTGTGTAATATGTATCGTCTCTGCATTGTACGATGTACACATACCAGGGAGGCTGAGAATTTATGGCGTCGGTCATTGCAAATTAGTTTCGTGAATGGTAGTTATTATGCCACTTTTTTTTTAACACGAAAACCCTTATCACTGTAAATTGTCTTTATGAGTTCCGCAAACGGAAGCGAAAAATTTGAGCAACAGGTTCTAACAGAACATTTAAGAGAATTGCGCAGCTGTCTGATTATCTCTTTTGTGGCAATTTTCATTGGCTTCTGTCTTTCCTATACGGTTATTCGTCCAATCGGCGCATGGTTTTTCAAGCCTTTGACCGAAGTCCTGCCCGAGGGAACCTCCCTCATATTTACCTCGTACCAGGAGGGGTTTTTTTTTATCTAAAGTTAGCCCTGGTCTGTGGTCTTCTTTCAGCCAGCCCTGTTATTTTCCTCCAGATATGGCGTTTTATTGCTCCCGGACTTTTTAAACACGAAAAGCAAATTGTGACCCCTTTTGTTTTTCTCTCATCTTTCTGCTTTATAGGTGGGGCTGCTTTTGGCTATTTCGTTGTTTTTCCGCCGGCATTTCGATTTCTCGTCGGTTACAATAACGAATTTTTAACTTCCCTGCCTGCAATAAGTGAATACTTTTCCCTGGCTACCAGGCTTCTTTTGGCTTTTGGCGTGATCTTTGAGATGCCTATATTCATGGTATTTTTATCAAAAATGGGCATCGTAAGTGTCAGTTTTCTGAATCGTAACAGGAAATACGCTATTCTCATCAATTTTATTATTGCAGCAATACTTACACCCACCCCCGATATCGTAAATCAAATGATGATGGGAGTACCCTTGATGGTTCTCTATGAAATCAGTGTGATTGCGGTATGGCTCTTTGGGAGAAAGGGGTTCGATGGGTTTGATCCAGATACAAAGGAAGTTGAGGAGATATAAAAGGACACGTCCTAACTGGATTTCTTAGGATGAGTACAGTATAAAGAAAGAGTATTTTAAAAGTTCATCCAACTGATTACTGATGATTTTTTAGTACCTTACTCCAGAAACACTGCAATAAAAAACAAGAAACTGAGCAATGTATTTTAAAATTATGTGGTTACATATACCACCATGGTACTTATACCCCCATGTGGGGTGTTCGTTTCTTATAAGAGGTTTCTAGCCCACATTTCTCATGAACATTGTGTCAATTTTCTGAAAGTGTTTTCATTGTAACAGCTTGCCACCCGTTCGATTTGACGAGAAATTTTACACACTGTTCACCAAAGGCCAGCAGATATGATCACATCCGGAGTCTCACTGCGTTCGCTTACCTGCAGCGTCGCTACCCCCGTAAACATAGACTACTATAGTTCACTGGGGGTGCTTCTTGAATATGTAATCATCTTTGCTGGTGAGAAATCCGGGCTAGGTCTATAGATGGCCAGCGGAATCTTAACTGAGTAGAAGTATTTCTAAAAATTCTGGTAGGGTTGGAGAACATACATTTTACCAATTCAACAGTGAATTCTGAACACGGAGGTGTCTCATGAGTGTGAATACAAATTACGAAAATTTGATCAAAATTGGAAGACCGCCGAACATTTGTAAACTTTTCCCTCATTCTCGTGCATTGATAGTCAGTGGAAAAGTGATCGACCAGGGATTGGTTGCCAAAGGAAAGGCAATGACAATCGCCGCAAATGGTAGAAACTCATTTGTTATCCGGGGCGCACTTCAGGCAGCCCAGCGAGCCGATGCGGCATTACTGGTGGAAATTGCCAGGTCGGAGGCAACGTACTGCCCAATCAATTTTTATAATATTGCCCTCTATGTGGATAGCATTTGCAATGAACTTGGGATCACAATTCCCGTTGCCATTCATGCAGATCATTACGGGATAAAAAAAGAGGAGGATATACCATTTGCAAAAATGGAAATTCCTTCCATGTTCGGTGCTGGTATTACCTCAATTGCTGTTGATGCATCCCATATGCCGGATGACAAAAACCTCCTGACTAATATTGAGTTAAATGGATTTATTCCCAGCTGGGCCGGATTGGAAACGGAAGTAGGAGAGATTAAGGGGAATCAAGGCCTTTCAACAGTCGATGATGCTTCTTTTTTGATAAAAGGTCTGAATGCACATGGAATATTTGCTGACTGGATCGCACTAAATAATGGTTCATCCCACGGTCTGGAGGAAAGTGGCCAGGGCATTCAAGTGGAATTGACCGCCGAAATTCATAAGGCTATCGAGTCATACGGAGTATCCGGGGCACAGCATGGAACATCCGGGAATAATTCAGATAAGCTGCGATCGATTACAGGAAATACCAGGACGACTAAAGCAAATGTAGCTACTGCCCTGCAGATGGTTTCATGGGGGGTCGAAGTTAATGACTATGGCAACGCTCTGCTGGATGAAAATGGTAAGTTCATTAAGGTTAAAGGGCAGGGAATGTCGGGAGAAATGTGGGAACGCATGACACAGTTTGCTGACGAACAGGGGCTCAAAGGGGGAGATTACAAGAAACTGAATTTGCCTTTTGAGATCTTCCTGTGTGCTCAGGACAAAAACATTCGCGATCGTATGGTTAAGGGAGTTGAGGATTTTGTATATAATATGCTGGTGAATGTATTCAACGCTGAAGGAACAGCTACTCTGGCAAAAGAGGCCATCTTGAGGTCGGGGTCTTACGATCTTGGTGCAAAGGGACATAAAATTGAAGATGCTGCAGAATGGACCAGAGAAAAGATCATAGCAAGAGCCAAAACTCTTGATGTGGATAAGGGACCGGATGGCGATTTTGATGATTGATCTTTAACCAGACCTCAGCCCCCCCTGACATTACCTCAAGACCACCTCTTTGGTGGACGGATTATTACACGATATTCAAGAAAATGATGAAGAAAATTTTAGTTACAGGCGCAGCCGGGTTTATTGGCGCACACCTTTCAAAAAAGCTGATCTCCAACGGGATAGAAGTAGTAGGTCTGGATAATATCAATGACTATTACGATCCACGCCTGAAAGTGGATCGTATGGCTGATCTTACTGCCGGGAGTGACATGTTTACTCATGTCAACATTGAACTCTCAGACAGAGCGTCCGTTGAAGACCTCTTTGAACAGCACCAGTTTGAGGCGGTAGTTAATCTCGCTGCCCAGGCAGGGGTTAGGTATTCTCTTATCAACCCCCACTCCTATGTAGACACCAATATTGTAGGTTTTGTTAATATTCTGGAGGGGTGCAGACATAGCGGAGTCAAGCATTTTGTTTATGCATCATCAAGTTCTGTATATGGGGCCAACACAAAAATGCCTTTTTCCGTTCATGATAATGTGGATCATCCGGTATCGCTGTATGCAGCCTGCAAGAAATCAAATGAGCTTATGGCACATACTTACAGTCATCTATTCGGTCTACCCACTACTGGGTTGAGATTTTTTACAGTATATGGTCCTTGGGGTCGACCGGATATGGCTCTGTTTCTTTTCACTAAGGCGATTATGGAAGACCGTCCCATCGATGTTTTTAATAACGGGAATATGGAACGGGATTTTACTTATATTGATGACATCGTTGAAGGAGTCTATAGAGTGATCCACAGGATCCCTCAAGGCGATGGGGATTGGAGTGGGGATACTCCAGATCCGGCAACCTCGTATAGTCCTTACAGAATTTACAATATTGGCAATAACAATAAAGAAAAGCTGCTTCGCTATATTGAGGTGCTGGAAGAAAGCCTCGGTAAAAAAGCAGAAAAGAATTTTATGGACATGCAGCCGGGGGATGTGCCGGCTACCTATGCAAATGTTGATGACCTGGTAAATGATTTTGATTATAAACCGAATACAACACTTGAGTATGGTATTGGTAAATTTGTTGACTGGTACAAAAAATATTACAGGGTGTGAACCGGTTTTTTGCCACCTTACTCTTTTACGTTCACCAGTTTCATCGCAGCACGGATAATTGATGGAGTGTCTATGTGGCTGTTCTTCAGCAAAGTGGTTTGCGGTCCTTGCTCTACGAAAGTATCAGGGTGACCGAGAGTACAGGTTTTCATTCCGTGGAGTTTTTCCCTGCTGAACAGTTCGAGTACGGCACTGCCAAAACCACCCTGGCGAACATTGTCTTCAACGGTTATTACTCTGCCACATTTCTTGCTCCAGTGGCATATGAGATCCTCATCCAGCGGTTTGATGAATCTCGGGTTGATTACAGCTGCGTTGATGCCCACTTTCTCTAAGCCCTCAGCTGCCTCAAGAGCAGGGTACACTCTGTTTCCGATCGGCAGCAACAGGACATCCTCTCCCTCAAGCATGAGTTCGCCACGGCCTATTTCGAGTCTTCCGGGTTCTTTTTCCATGCGCACGCCGTAGCCAGAACCGCGTGGATACCTGATTGCCGCGGGACCATTGTGCTGGATTGCGGTGAAAAGCATGTGCTGCAGCTCTTCTTCATCCTTTGGCGTCATAATTATCATATTTGGAATAAAGCGAAGGAAAGAGAGATCAAAAACTCCGTGGTGGCTTGGTCCGTCGTCCCCAACCACACCAGCTCTGTCAATTGCGAGAGTCACCGGCAGATTTGGCAGGCATATGTCGTGTATTATCTGGTCAAGTGCCCTCTGGAAAAAGGTCGAGTAGATGGCAACAACAGGGCGCATGCCTTCAGTAGCGAGACCTGCCGCAAAAGTTACTCCATGCTGTTCGGAGATGCCGACATCAAAAAAACGGTCAGGGAATGTCTGGGAAAACTTTTTCAATCCTGTTCCGGCGACCATGGCAGCAGAGATGGCTACGATAGAGGGATCTTTCTCTGCCATTTTTGTAATTGTATTGCCGAAGACCTCTGTGTAGGTTATGGGAACGCCTTTTTTCTTGTGGGGTTTACCTGTAACAATATCAAAGGGACCAAGACCGTGATAAATGTCAGGGTTTTTTTCAGCTGGTTCGTATCCCTTGCCCTTTTTAGTCAGTACATGTATGAGAACAGCGCCCTGAACATTGTCTCTTACCGTTTCAAGAGTCTCCAGTAAATCTTCAAGATTGTGTCCATCAATGGGACCTATGTAATCAAAATTGAATGCTTCATAGAGCATGCCGGGGGTGAAAAAGCTTTTGAAACTCTCTTCACTTTTTCTGAGAATATTTAAAATATTTTCTCCGACATCTGAAATCTGAAGCTTTTCCACCAGATGAGCTTTTATTCGGCTCATGGTTTTACCACTGAGTTTACGGCTCAAAAAGCTTGAAACGGCACCTACATTTGGAGAAATGGACATCTCGTTGTCATTGAGAATGACGATCAGATTTTTGTCCAGATGTCCAGCCTGGTTGAGGGCCTCAAAGGCCATCCCGGCAGTCATGGATCCATCTCCTATAACAGCAATTGCTCTGTTATCGCTTTCTTTCAGATGTTTTGCCAGGGCTATCCCCAGTGCCGCTGAAATAGAGGTAGAGCTGTGCCCTGTTTCAAAAGCATCATATTCACTCTCATTGAACTTAGGAAAACCGCTCAGTCCCTGATATTGCCTCAGAGTTGCAAACTGGTCACGTCTGCCGGTGATGATTTTATGGGCGTAGGCCTGATGTCCAACGTCCCAGATGAGTTTGTCACCAGGTGTATCAAAGACATAGTGTAAAGCGAGGGTGAGTTCGACTACACCAAGGCTTGGCGCAAGATGTCCCCCTGTTTTTGATACTGTCTGTACAATTGTATCTCTGACCTCTCCTGCCAGTTCGTCTAATTCGGGTAGTGATAGATTTCGTATATCTGCCGGTGAATTTATGCTGCTCAGTATGGATATTGGGGCCAGTGCTTGTAATTTTGACATAACAGTTTGACTAGAAAATCAATATGAAAAAATGACATAAAATCATCATTTTGAAGAGAACGATTGCAAGAACACCTTCAGTTCCGGTTGCGATCAAACACAATACTTTTTAAATGGCTGAGCCTGTAAAAAAGGTTCAACTCAAATCTCCTGGACGGTACTTAGTCAATACCGTCCAGAGTTGGAAAATCGTAGAAGATAAATCGAGAGTACTAACACCCCACAAGGGGGTATAAGTACCTTGGTGGGATATGTAACCACATAATTTTAATTTACATTCCTCTGTTTCTTGTTTTTTATCGCAGTGTTTCTGGAGTAAGGTACTAATTGCTTCTGGTATAAATGTAATCAGCAAGAGCGCGAAGCGGATCAGCTTTATAATCGAAACTCTTCAGAGCGGCCTTGGCATCTTCCACTGCCTGTAAAGCCTGTTTTCGGGTCTCATCAATACCAAAATACGCAGGGTAGGTTGCCTTTCCCCGATCGGAATCGCTTCCTGCTGCTTTTCCCAGCTGATGTGTTGTTGAAGTAGCATTGAGCAGGTCATCAACAATCTGGAAAGAGAGACCAATTTTATTACCATAAATAGCAAGTTTTTCAATCTTATTCGTTGAGGCTCCTGAGCCAATAGCTCCTGCCTGAATCGCGCTGGTAATCAGTGCCCCGGTTTTGTTTCTATGTATAGTTTGCAGGGTTTCAAAAGGGAACTGTCTGTTTTCGTTAGCGATATCCATCGTTTGACCACCTACCATTCCCAGGGGCCCTGCGGCTCGAGCGATGACATTTATTATTGTAACCTGTTTTTCGGAAGAGAGAGCGGTGATACCCGGTTGACTGAGCATGTCAAAAGCCCATGTCAACAAACTGTCCCCCGCAAGAAGAGCACCCGCTTCGCCGAAAAGGGTATGACTTGTCGGTTTTCCCCGGCGCAGGTCATCATTATCCATGGAAGGCAAGTCGTCGTGAATGAGCGAATACGTGTGTATACATTCAAGCGCACAGGCTACCGGCATCAAGGTTGTTTCGATTTCCGGGGCGTCATCAATTGCTGCTGCTGCTGCCAGGCAGAGAATGGGTCTAATACGTTTTCCACCGGCAAAAAGGGAATAGTGCATTGCCTCAATATGCTCTTTAAATGGCTCGGAGGCTGGAAGCATATATTGATGCAGCGCTTTTTCTACGATCTGCCGTTTATTCTTCAGGTAGTTCTGGATTTCCACTGTCAGATCCATCAAAGGGAATAGTTTCGAGTTTACCATCTTTTTCAAGCAACAGCTCAACCTTGGCCCTTGCTTTAGTCAGTCGTTCACTGCAATAACCGGCAAGTTTTATGCCTTCATCGAATTTTTTCAGGCTGCTGTCAAGGCTCAGCTCGCCGTTCTCAAGTTCTTCGGTGATTTGTTCAAGTCGAGTCAATGCAGATTCAAATGTTTTCTTTACCATAACAAGTAGTGTACTTTCTAATTGAGAGTTGATTTGTTCCTTTTTTCCTGTCAGAACTAACGGACATCGAAAAAACCGTTGGCACTACCATGGCTAAAAGGGTAAGTACCTCCACGAAATTTATTTTCTGCCCCAAAGACGCAGAAACAATTTATAAGGTACTCAACAGATCATAGTCGGAATAAAAAATCATCGTTTAAATTTATTCAAAACCATAAGCCTAATTGACAATGTGACCGCACTCTATCTTTTTACATATATATTTTATGGTGGTTTTCATTTTTCTGCTATTCACTGCAAATGATAAGGCGTATCGAACAATTTACCAGGTGGTTAACTGCCGAGAAGGGCTATTCTGAACATACAGTAACTGGATATCGGCGAGACCTTGCAGAATTTTCGGTTAGTTTAGGAGAACAGGTTCCAGTCGGATCTATTACAGGCACAGAAATAAGGTCCTTTGTTGTCAGTCTCTATGGTCGTAACAGTGCTGCCACGGTCGGAAGAAAGCTCTCCGCTTTGAGGACATTCTTCAGGTACATGTTACGACAGAACGTAATCAAAACTGATCCTCTGGCTGGTATTGCCGGACCCAAAATAGGGCTCGCAATTCCAGTTTTTTTAACCGTCGATGAAACTTTTGCACTTCTAGAAACTCCGGGCCCTGGTGATACATATATGCTTAGAGACAGGGCCATGCTTGAGTTACTCTATTCGACAGGAATTCGGGTGTCTGAACTCGTTTCACGGGATCTTGACGACCTTGATTTCGAAGAGGAAGTGCTTAGGGTGAGGGGCAAAGGAAACAAGGAACGATTAGTACCAATTGGACGGCCAGCTCTGGAGGCTCTGAAGGGGTGGCTTCCGTTGCGTAACCAGCTGTTGCGTGCACGGATCAGCAGGGGAAGAAGTACTGAAAAAAATGCCATGTTTCTGAGTGGTCGAGGTGGGCGTTTGTCCGCTCGCAGTGTAGAACGAATTGTGAAAGCTTACGGTGAGCGGGCGGGAATAAACCAAATAGTGACACCCCATGCCTTGCGTCATTCTTTTGCCACACACTTACTGGAAATGGGAGCTGATTTGCGATCTGTTCAGGAATTGCTGGGGCATGCAAGTTTGTCAACCACCCAGAGATATACGCACCTAACTTTGGATCATCTAACGGAAGTTTACGACAAAGCACATCCGTTGTCAGCGTCAAATGGAAAAAAATCAGATAAGGTTTAACAGAACATTTCTGTTCCTGTTAACGTATACAATAATATTAATGAGTGAATGAGCATGAAAATACGATCTACTACCATTCTGGCTGTTCGTCACAATGGGAGGATAGCTCTTGCTGGAGATGGGCAGGTATCACTAGGTAACACAGTAATGAAGCATCAGGCTAAAAAGGTGAGACGGCTTTATCATGATAAAGTGATCACTGGATTTGCAGGGGCAACCGCCGATGCTTTTACCCTTTATGACAAGTTGGAACAGAAGCTGGAGCAGTATAAGGGAAATCTTCTGCGTTCTTCAGTTGAACTTGCAAAAGAATGGCGCACAGATAAATATCTCCGCAAACTTGAGGCAATGCTTATTGCGGTGGACAAAGAACATTCGCTCCTGCTTTCCGGCACAGGTGATGTGATAGAAGCCGATAGGGGTATTTTGGCGATTGGCTCGGGTGGCCCTTATGCGCAATCCGCGGCACTTGCTCTGGTAGATCACAGTGATCTTGATGCCGAGGCGATTTGCAGGGTGTCAATGGAGATAGCTGCCAATATCTGTGTCTTTACAAATAATTCCATCATTGTTGAAACAATATGAATCAGAACCAGTCGTTTACACCAAAGGAAACTCTCGCAGAGCTTGATAAATACATTGTAGGACAGGCCAGTGCAAAACGTTCCGTTGCCATCGCCCTCAGAAGCAGATGGCGGAGGAAGCAGGTTCCCTCTCCGCTAAGAGAAGAAATTGCGCCTAAAAACATTATAATGATCGGGCCCACCGGAGTCGGAAAGACAGAGATAGCCCGGAGACTTGCAACACTGGCACAGTCACCATTTATAAAGGTGGAGGCCTCAAAATTTACAGAAGTAGGTTACGTGGGAAGAGATGTGGAGTCGATAGTGCGTGATCTTGTTGACCTGGCTGTGAATATGGTGAAGGAAGAGGAGAAGAGTAGAATTGAGGGAGTAGCTGAGGCCAATGCCGAAGATCGGATTCTGGACCTGTTTTTGCCACCGGGACCTGTAGCCACCAGTGGACCTAATGGTGGAGATTCTTTCACGATTCAAAACCCTGACCTGCCTGTAACAAATAAAAAACCAGGAGAGAATTCCACAAGGGAGAAATTTCGGCAGATGTTGCGGGACGGCAAACTTGATGACAGAGAGCTTGAAATTTCTCTCAGTGAAGCCAAATCCATGCCGATGGTTGAAATTATGACAACCTCGGGCATGGAGGATATGCAGTCGAACATTCAAGACGCCTTTAGTAAAATTTTTCCGCGGAAAAAGAAGGACCGTAAGATGAAAGTACCTGAGGCTCTGGAGGCGGTCACTAAAGAAGAGATGGAAAAACTGGTTGATATGGATCAGGTTATAAAAGAAGCTCTAAGAAGGACAGAACAGTCCGGTATTGTTTTTCTCGATGAAATTGATAAAATTGCTTCCCCTGGAGGTGGTTCCGGTGGCCATGGTCCGGAAGTGTCACGGGAGGGTGTCCAACGGGATTTACTGCCAATTGTTGAAGGTGCAACGGTCTCGACCAAGCATGGTATGGTAAAAACGGATCATATTCTTTTTATCGCCAGTGGAGCTTTTCATACTTCCAAACCATCTGATCTTATGCCTGAACTGCAGGGGCGTTTTCCTATCCGGGTTGAGCTGCACTCCCTCGGTAAGGAGGAGTTCATCCGTATTCTCACGGAGCCTGAAAATGCATTAATCAAACAGTATATTGCATTGATGAAGACGGAAAACATTGAACTTGTCTTCGAAGACGGTGCCGTCGAGGAAATTGCGGGAATTGCCGTTGAAGTAAATGAGAAGACGGAAGAAATTGGAGCACGCCGACTTCATACCGTACTGGAGAGGGTACTGGATATTCTGTCCTTTGATGCCTCGGAACGCGGTGAGGAAAAATTTGTTGTGACAGCTGATTATGTTAAAGAGCAGCTCAGTGATATAGTTGAAGATCACGATTTGAGCAGATTCATTTTATAAATAATGGTCTGGAATGTTTGGTAATTTCTTTGCTAAAAAAAAGAAGCGACGTGAAGTAGTGGGAGACGTATCGTTTGTTTCACATGGTATCTATTCGGAGATGAACTATTGTCCCGCGTGCGGAGATGAATATAGAGCAGATCAGACCACATGCGCGGCTTGCGACAGGGAACTGATATCAGGGACACAAAAGCTTGCTCTCATTCGAGAAAAAGAGAAGCAACGGTCTGGCCGCTCGATGGAAATCTCTGTTGATGACGAACTTGTCACGCTCAGAAAGGGAGCTCTAAAGGATATAAAACAACTGCAGTACCTACTTGCAAAAGATCGGATTCCTGCCATGCTCGCCGGGGATGAGCAAAGTTGCGGCAAAGGATGTTGTGGTCCGGAGATGTATCTGCAGGTTCGAAAAAGTGATGCGGAGTCGGCAATGGCTGTACTCAATGAAGATTTTATCAAGAGCACAGCCCTGTCAAACCACGATATGACCCATACTGACGCAGTGTATGTTCAGGGTGCAGAGGCAAATGTCTGTCCGGCCTGCGGGTGTCAATTCTCTCCATATGTAGAAAACAATTGTCCGGAATGTGGCCTCTGTTTTGGCTGAGCGGCCCTCCGGACATGTTTTTCAGATCAAGCAGATTTTTGACCGTTCCAACGTTTTTTCCTGGGTGCCAGTGTTATCGGCTTTTTGGAGAAAGATAAAGCCTTGTAATTCAGTATTTCCTCCACCTCATCAGTTAACTGTCTGCACGGTCGGATTGTGAGATCTCTGATAACCTCTATATCAACCTCCCCCTTACCTTGGAAATGGAGGGTAAGCAGAACGGAACAAGAGCCGTGATACTGGTAAAGAACCTTTTTTACTTTTTCCAGTTGCCTTCTACTCAACTTATTTGATTCCAGCTGTATTTTCGCTGATTCGGTATATCTCTCCCTTGCCTCCTGCAGAGTGTCTATACTGTCGGCAATGATTTTGGGTCCTCGTTCGTCTTGCTGTACCACCCCCTGAATAATTAAGGGATCTGTTGAGGAGAGGATATCTTCACAACGGGCATACGTGTCAGGAAATACAATAACCTCAACAGTATCGACAATATCTTCCAGGGTTAGGAAGGCCATCGGGTCTCCGCGCTTACTCTTGAGCTTTTTGCAGGTGCGAATGAGTCCGCCGACTCGGACAGGTTGTTCATTTCCCCAATTTTTCAGGTTATGGATTGTTGAGTCGGTAATTGAGGTAATCTCTCTGACGGCATTATCCAATGGATGGCCGGTAATATAGAAACCGACAGTCTCTTTTTCGAAGGCAAGTTTTTTTCTGTCATCCCACTCGTCAATGTCAGGCATCGAAATGTTTGTGACTGCAGTTTTTTGTTTGGTCTCCTGAGCTACTGAGAAAAGGGACATCTGGCCACTCTGCAGATCCCGCTGTACCGCCTTCGCCTGTTCCATAGCTTTATCAAGTATCTCGAAATATTGAGAACGTTTAAAGCCCAGAGAGTCGAAGGATCCGGATTTTATCAGACTTTCAATGACTCTGGAATTTACCCGTCTGGAGTCGACTCTGTTACAGAAATCACTCAGAGACTGGTATTTCCCTTTCTTTTTTCTTTCCTCAATAATTGAATCCAGTGCCGAACCACCAACATTCTTAACGGCCGCCAGGCCAAAGCGTATTCTGTCATTGATAACGCTGAAGTCTTTGACACTCTCATTTATATCAGGTGGTAAAACTTCAATGCCATGCTCTTTACATTCACTGATATAGAGTACTACCTTGTCTGTGTTTGTCATGTCACATGAGAGCAGGGCAGCCATAAATTGAGGGGCATAATGCGCCTTCAGGTACGCTGTCTGATATGCGATCAATGCATAGGCAGCTGAATGGGACTTGTTAAAGCCATATCCAGCAAATTTGGCCATCAAATCAAAGATATATTCAGCCTTATCCTCGGGGTGACTGTTTTTAAGAGCACCAGCCATGAATTTGACTTTCTCCTCGTCCATAACCTCCTGGATTTTTTTACCCATTGCCCGGCGCAGAATATCTGCATCACCCAGAGAGTAACTGGCGAGGACATTAGCGATTTTCATCACCTGTTCCTGGTAAACTATGACCCCATAGGTCTCCTCCAGGACCGGTTTGATTTCAGGTAGAGGATAATTGGCGGTAGCCCTGCCATGTTTAGTCTCTACAAAGTCGTCAACCATCCCGGAATCGAGCGGACCTGGACGATAGAGGGCAACGAGGGCGATGAGGTCACTGAACTGTTCTGGTGCCAGTTTTACAAGAAGCTCACGCATTCCGGAGGATTCGAGCTGAAAAACCCCGAGACCGTCACCTTTGCAGAGCAGGTCGTAGGTTTTGGCATCATCCATGGGAATGGTGTCGATATTGAGATCTGTTCCAATATCCAATTTAATATGTTTGAGGGCTTTATCGATAACTGTCAAAGTCTTAAGGCCAAGAAAATCGAATTTAATCAATCCGGTCATCTCGGTGTGTTTCATGTCGTATTGGGTGAGAGTCTCCTCCTTACTGCCCCGGCAGGTCGGCAAATAGTGGGTCATTGGTTTTGGAGAAACGACAACTCCCGCGGCATGGGTTGAAGTGTGGCGGGCGAGTCCTTCAAGGGTTTTCGAAACGGAAATAAGTTCTGCTATCTGAGGATCATTCTCCATTGCCTCCTGTAGCTTCGGTTCTTCTTTCAATGCCTTTTTTAATGTCATTTTCAGCTGATCAGGAATCAGCTTGGCAACTTTGTCGACTTCACCAAATGGAATATCAAGAGCTCTTCCGACATCACGGATGACCCCTCTGGCCTTCATTGAACCGTAGGTGACAATCTGAGCGACATGGTCAGCTCCCCCATATTGACGCTTCACATAGTCAATTACTTCACCACGTCTTTCCTGGCAGAAATCGATATCAAAATCGGGCATCGATTTACGTTCAATGTTGAGAAATCGTTCGAAGATCAAACCGTAGGGCAGGGGGTCGATGTTGGTTATCCGCATGCAGAATGCAGCCAGGCTTCCGGCCCCTGATCCACGGCCGGGACCGACCGGGATCTTATGGTCAATTGCCCAGTTGATGAAATCTGCGACTATGAGGAAATAGCCGGCAAATCCCATCTGCAGGATAACATCAATCTCGGTCTGCAGACGTTCAGTGTAGGTTTTCTCAGCTTCCACGCTGAATGTCCCCGCTGTTCGCATGTCATTAAATCGGGCCTTTAACCCATTCCAACAGCTGGAAGTAAACAGTGAGTCTAAGCTCTCTCCTTCAGGGACTTGGAAATTTGGGAAATAGTAATTTCCAAATTCAATCTCGAGGTTGCATCTGTCGCTAATCTCTCTTGAAGTAGCTATCGAGTCGGGACAATAAGCGAAGCTCTTCTCCATTGTCTCCTGGGACTTGAAAAAAAACTCATCAGTAGAGAATCTGAATCGTTTGGGATCATTTATGGTCTTGCCAGTCTGGATGCAAAGAAGAATTTCATGGGCATGGGCTTCCTCGCGGTTGAGATAATGGCAGTCATTGGTGGCAACGACTTTAACTCCCA
The DNA here is from genome assembly GCA_964196355.1 of uncultured Myxococcota bacterium. Lineage (GTDB taxonomy): Bacteria > Desulfobacterota > Desulfobulbia > Desulfobulbales > Desulfocapsaceae > Desulfomarina. The sequence goes on along the minus strand of CAXMTO010000218.1, from coordinate 4,131 downwards.
TCTCTTTACCCAGTTGAATAAGCCCTTGATTTACAGGCGTCTGTTTGGGGATGCCGTTTTCCTGTATCTCAAAATAGAGTCGATCACCAAAAATATCCAATAATTCCTGGGTTTTTTTTCGAGCCCCACCAAAGTCATCTTTGCCGATGAGATAAGGGATTTGTCCGTGAAGGCAGGCTGTTAGAGCGATAATGCCTTCGTTGTGTTCTTCCAGAACCTCCATATCTATTCTTGGTCGATAATAAAAACCTTCGAACTGAGCAATGCTTGCCAGTTTCATAAGATTTTGATAGCCGGTGTGATTCATGGCGAGCAGGATGATGTGAAAGGCAATATTGCCGTCAATTTTTTTCCTCTCCCGCCGGTCACCCGGGGCGATATAGAGTTCGCATCCGACAATAGGTTTGATGTTGGCCTTCAGGGCTTTGTTATAGAATTCAAGTGCTCCAAACATTGCACCATGGTCAGTAACAGCAACACTGTCCATGCCATATTCCTTGCACTTGTTTAAGAGGTCCTCGATCCGGATGGCACCGTCGAGCAGGCTGTATTGCGTATGAACATGAAGATGAGTGAATTTTGCGGCCATAATATTTATTTATATCCTTCTACGCCTTCAAGGTGAGCTCCGGTAAAAATGGTCCCGTCAACTGTCGCACCGTTGAGCTTTGCCTTTATAAGATTACTGTTGGTCAAATCGGCACCAGACAGGGTACTGTTAATTAAGATTGCACCGGCAAAATTAGTTGTAATGCAATTCGCACCGGAGAGATTAGCACCGGTTAAATTGGCTCGACGCAGGTTGGCCCCACTCAGATCGGCTCCGGAGAGATCAGCACCAACAAGATTTGCTCCAACGAGCTGGGCTCTCTTTAAATTTGCTCCAGCCAGATTGCAGTCTGGGCAATTGCGGGCGAGATGAGCGATGTTCGGAGTCTTCATATTCTCAGGAGGCGGGGGGGCAGGAGATGGAAGAGGAGGAGAGGCTGGAGTAGAATTCGAAGCATCATCGGGCTGAGTTTTCTTGGCCAGGTTTTTTCTGACGAACTGTTTTTTATCGGTTTTACGAAGTTGCTTTTTGAGATTCTGCGGATCAGCAGCGATATATCCAGCTGAATAGTATCTTGCACCATTCGCTGTAAAAAAAATGAAAGAATCCGGCTTTTGATCTCGGAAGACGGAGTAACACTTTAAATCTCCATAATACCAAACCCGGAACCGCAGGCAGAGCTCATTTTCAGAGGAGATGTCCCATTTTCCAGTATCCGTATTCTTGAGACGATCGACGGCAGAAAATGCGCCGTCATTTTGGAAAAAGAGTGTCCCGTCGAAATCAATTGCTTCAAGATGGAGACTGTTGTCTGAGACCGTTGCAAAGAGTTGTTCTGCTGTCAGAGGACTTTGGCCTTTTTTAATCAGCTGGCTTTGTGTTCCGGGACTACAGCCACTCAGAAATATAACTAGAACGATGAGTTGGATGAGATATAATCCGCCTGGCATATGACCCTCTCTGGGAAGAATTATAAGAGCAGAAATGAGAAAGATTACTAATAACATCAGATATTTTAATAGCACAACCCCGAGATTTTTGCACACCAAATTCTCCTGATGAGATGAAAAGAAAAGATAATACCTGGTGATGAAAAACTGGTAGTCACACTTTGTGAATGTTGGTGATATAAGAAAGGGAGCAAGGCAGCGGATGAGATAGTACTGAATATTTCCTTGTCGTTTTATGAGGGGTATAGTAGTTTTTTCTTATCAGTGCCTTACTCCTGAAAACCTGTCATAAAAAACAAGAAATATGGAGAGAGCATTGAAATTAGAAACTTATAGTAATAACCAAGGCACTTATACCCATAAAGCGGGTATCGAAAAGAGTGCAGGATTTTTTTACCGTTCACCGGTGTTAGTACTTTAGAAATCGTTTTCTGCGTTTTTCTGGCTGAAATTAATTTCGTGAAGGTACTTATTCCGTTTATCGGGGTGAGGGTCTTCTGTGTATGTAATTATTCAAGCGTCAGGATATTTGTTCTTGAGATTATTTACCGGATACTGTTTGGGTCTATTGGGAGATTTTGGAAATAAATTATCGTAATGTAAAGGAGAACGGTTAGGAATGAAACTGGACTCACGGCATATGAGCGGTGTATCACTCCAGGGGGATATTGCTGCAATCGAACTAAACAATGTTTTTCAATTCCTGCATTATGCAAGTCTCTCAGGTGAGCTGCGCGTTGTAACCGAACATAATAACGGCAGTTTCTTTTTCCAACGAGGTGTCCTTGTCTTCGGTGCACTCTCTATTCACCAGAAGCGTATAGGTGATCTTCTTGTTGAATCGGGTTTTATTACTGAAGCGCAGCTTATGCAGTGTTTGAAAATTCATGCTAAACACCGAAGACGCCAGAGGCTTGGGGATATTTTGGTGAAAAAAGGATTTCTCAAATTTGAGAGTTTATCAGAAGCCCTGAAAGTTCAGGCACGGGAAGCTTTCTTTGAAACACTTCGCTGGAAGCAGGGAATGTTTTTTTTCTATATAAACCAGTATCCATCTAAAGAGGAAATCCTGATCAATGAACGTATTGATCACATGATTTTAGAGGGACTCGTACGAATTGATGACTCTCAAGCCGCAGAAAAATCCACGAAGACTGGCAGGGAAGAGGGCTGACTTCTCTGAACAGCAACTACAGGCTTTCTCTCCTCTAACACCGGTTAACGGTAAAAATCCCTGCACTCTTTTCAGTACCAGCTTGATGGGTATAAGTACCTTGGTGGTATGTGTAACCACAATATTTCAAAATATATTACTCAGTTTCTTGTTTTTCGATACTAAAGCGTTCTCTTATTTTGGCGTAGGAAACCAGATCCTCTTGTCGTTCTGACGGTGTCAGAAAGGATTCCAGTTTGGTTTTCAGAATAACGGAATTTAATTCAGAGTTGATGGCGATGACACCCTCCAGGATAATTTTTTGCAGAAGAAGTTCCTGATTAGTTCTTTCCTTTATAACAGAAGCAAACGGAAGGAAAAAAAAGTTGGCAAAGATCAGCCCATATAATGTAGATGTCAGAGCAATTGGGATCGCTTTCAAAATTATTGAGGTGTCACCAATCCCGCCTATCATGGTTATCAAACCAACAACCGAGCCAATAATACCAAAGGCAGGGAAGTAGTCGGCTATTGCGCGTACTGTGCGTTCCGAATCCTCTCTACGCAGTTTGAAAAAGTACATTTCGGTATTGAGAATATCCCGGATCTGTTCAATCTGATATCCGTCAACGAGACAACCAAGAGCTCTTCGAAGAAAGAGGATAGAAGTTTCATTTTCCTGCCTCTGCAGAGAGAGTATCCCTTCCGTACGAGAGCGAATGGATAAATCAATCAGGATATTTACTATCTCTGTCTCCCTTTTGATAGGAGTTCTATAGGCTGAAGCGAGTACTTTACATACTATCGAAAGCTGCTCGTATTTAAAACTGATAAGTGAGGCTGTAAGTGTTCCGCCACAGACGATAAGAAGGCCTGATATATTAAAATAGAGAGCAATGTTGCCGTGGATGAAAAAACCGAGAATGAACAGACAGCCGCTTAGGAGGAGACCCAACAGGTTTTTGTTTTTCATATATTTGTTTACTGTTATTGAAGGTTTTTTATTGTAGGAGGGGCAGGCCTAGGCAGCTTTTTACTGATAATAATTTCAACTCTACGGTTTTTCGCACGATTCTCAGCAGTAGTGTTGGGCTTTATCGGTCTGTAGGATGCGTATCCACTTACTACAAATTGAGCCGGATCCATTCCAATTTCATCGATGAAAAATCTGGTGACCGTAGTGGCGCGTGCCACAGAAAGTTCCCAGTTACTTTTAAATTTGTAGGATTGCATTGGAATATTATCGGTGTGTCCGACTACATTAATCATATAAGGGGTCAATCGTACTATTCTCGCTATTTTTTGAAGAGAATCTTTGGCTTTGGCTGACACTTCGCTTTTTCCCAGTGCAAAGAGTAAATCGCTCGTGAGAATAATACGCATTGTTTTATCAGGGATAATGTCGATGGTTGCAAATTTATCGAGATTATTGTCTTCCAGCGCATTTTTACTCAGCACAAATATCTCTTGAAAAGAAT
>CAXMTO010000217.1:0-2895 GCA_964196355.1 uncultured Myxococcota bacterium | reverse complement strand
CGCCTCGATGGCTGTAGCTTCGGGAGAAATAACTGGAATATCCTTACCAACCAGCATAACCTCCGAAACTTTTACTTTGAGTCGCTCCCCCAGACTTCCTCCCGGATGGTTAAGGCGAAAATCTTCTGCCTGGAATTTTTTTCGGTTCAATAAAACCACGGCAAGGGCATCTCCCAGAGCCAGTGTCGCAGTCGTACTCGCTGTTGGCGCAAGTCCCAGGGGGCAGGCCTCTTTCGGAACTCTAATATCCAGGACAATATCCGCTGATCTGGCAAGAAAAGAGTGGCTGTTTCCTGTCATTGCAATAATTGCATTACCTCTTGTTTTTAAGCTGACAAGCAATCCATTCAACTCACTGGTTTCTCCAGAGTAGGAAATTGCAAGAATCACATCACTTGCCATCACCATGCCTAGATCTCCGTGCATAGCCTCTACCGGATGAAGAAAAAACGAGGGTGTTCCGGTGCTGTTCAAGGTGGCAGAAATTTTCTGTCCCACGAGACCCGACTTTCCAATACCGGTAATCACCAGCCTGCCGTTACTGGTCTGAACGGCCTCAACGGCCCGCACAAATTCTTCTCCAATCTGAGCACGAACTGCCGCCAGCCCCTGTTCTTCAATAAAGAGAACTTCCTTTGCTGCATCTATAGACATAAAGTTATTCCCACGATGTTATAAGTGATGGCGTCGTACCACTTCTCCATCTCCTTCGTTGTTGTAAATAATATTTTTGCTCAGCCATCTGCTATTAGGTATAATTTCAAATAGTTCCACTTATCAAAACAAATCACAGACCCTTTATCTCTTATTTACTTGATTTTGGGGATAAAGTGAGTAAGTTTTGTGCCGAGCGAAGCAAGCTATTTATTAATTCCTACTGGAGCTTTCAATGTCAGATTACCTCTTTACTTCCGAGTCCGTCTCGGAAGGGCATCCTGATAAAGTTGCCGATCAGATCTCAGACGCCATCCTTGATGCCATCCTCACTCAGGATCCTGTTGCAAGAGTTGCCTGTGAAACACTTGTCACCACAGGAATGGCCGTTATTGCCGGTGAAATTACCACATCAGCGTGGGTTGATATGCCGGACGTGGTACGAAACACCATAAAGAATATCGGGTACAACTCATCGGATATGGGCTTTGACTGGCAGTCATGTGCAATTATAACCTCTATCGACAAACAATCCACAGATATCGCCCAAGGCGTAGATATTGGTACGGGGATTGATCTCGATCAGGGAGCCGGAGATCAGGGGCTGATGTTTGGTTATGCCTGTAATGAAACCGATGTGCTTATGCCAATGCCCATCACCTATGCCCATCAACTGACCAAGCGGCAAGCCGATGTACGCAAAGCAGGAACACTTCCATGGCTTCGCCCTGATGCGAAAAGCCAGGTAACCATTGAGTATATCAATAAAGTTGCCACCTCTATTAATGCAGTAGTTCTATCTACCCAGCATGATGAAAACGTAAGTTACGAAGACCTCAAAGAAGGCGTTATGGAAGAGATCATCAAACCCACTCTTCCAGCTCACATGATAAATGAGAAGACGCAATTTCTTATCAACCCCACCGGACGTTTTGTTATTGGTGGACCAGTTGGAGATTGCGGGGTAACAGGACGAAAGATTGTGGTTGATACGTATGGCGGTAAAGGCTCTCACGGTGGTGGCGCATTTTCCGGCAAGGATCCGTCTAAAGTTGATCGCTCCAGTTCATACTATGGCAGGTATGTCGCTAAAAATTTGATTGCTGCCGGTATAGCAGACGAAATTGAGGTCCAAATTGCCTATGCCATCGGCATTTCACAGCCGGTTTCCATTAATGTAAACAGTTTTGGAACAGGGAAAATCTCCAACGATGATATCAGAAAGCTCATTGTTGAACATTTTGATCTCCGCCCAAGAGCAATTGTCCAGCAGTTAGACCTGCTTCGGCCAATTTACCGTGAAACAGCTGCTTACGGCCATTTTGGCCGTGAACTCGACAATTTCACCTGGGAAAAGACTGACAAAGCTGACCTGCTTCGTGATGCAGCAAAAATAAAATAGGTAGATGGATAGGCTGGAGGACGGCAGACAAAACCATGCGGCCTCATTAATCCAAAGACGGTAGCAAGTAGAATATTTTTCCCCGGCAGGCGGGACAAGTATCTCTCGAAATTCTTATTAAAAGGTTCTTAGAATTTCCCCGGATACTCAATAATTATACTGAACAAATGGTACATATTTATGAGTGAATCACCCACAGACTACAAAGTCGCTGACATGTCCCTTGCCGATTGGGGACGAAAAGAGATCCAGATTGCTGAAACTGAGATGCCGGGCCTCATGGCTCTGCGCGAAAAACATAGGGATAAGGCTCCACTCAAGGGCGCCCGAATTGGTGGATGTCTCCATATGACAATTCAGACCGCCGTCCTCATGGAGACCCTTGTTGATCTGGGCGCTGAAGTTCGCTGGTCCAGCTGCAATATTTTTTCCACCCAGGATCATGCCGCAGCCGCCATGGCAGCAGCCGGTATTCCGACCTTTGCCTGGAAGGGAGAGACCGAAGAGGAATTCTGGTGGTGCATTGATCAAACAATCTTCGGCCCGAATGACTGGCGCCCCAACATGGTACTTGATGACGGTGGGGACCTGACGCTTGTATTGCATGAAAAATATACCGAAGAGCTCAAAAATATCCGTGGCATCAGTGAAGAAACGACAACCGGCGTCCATCGGCTTGCTGAAATGGCCGCAGATGGCACTCTCAAGTGCCCTGCTATTAACGTGAATGATTCCGTCACAAAGTCTAAATTTGACAATCTGTACGGTTGCCGTGAATCCCTGCTGGATGGCATCAAAAGAGCTACAGATGTGATGATTGCCGGTAAGAACTGCGTTGT
>CAXMTO010000216.1:0-4069 GCA_964196355.1 uncultured Myxococcota bacterium | reverse complement strand
AGAATTACGAGCCGTATGACGACGGCTGGCCGCAGTATGAAGAGCCGTCTGTTACGATTCATTGAGCCTGGTTTTTAAGATAGTAATTTCCGGCGGCGGGATTGGTGTGCTGTTTTTTCGGTATTTTTGTGTTTTCTGCCCAACCCTAATAGTTTTAAGATCTTTAATTTCTGCTATAAATCTACACTCAAGAACTATTCTCAAAGTATCAAGATTGCCAGTGGATATATTGAGTCGAATCTTGTATGACAAAACTAAAGATGTTGGCAAGCAATCTTAACTTTGATATTTAAGATAATATATGGAAATATTAATTGGTTGGGCTTTTAATACAATTCAACAACCTTGCAAGGAAAAGTAAATGAGCAAACAGTTCTATAGAGGGGCGGCCATGCACCGCATCAGCCTAATCCTTTTTATTGTTGTCATGGCAAAACTCGTTGTTGGAAATTCAACGATTTCCAATGCACAATCCAGCTCGGACGTCAAACTCGTGTTACAAATTACCGTTGACGGGCTGCGTGGAGACCTGCTCAACCGTTACCAGGCAGGTTTTGGCAAAGATGGGTTCCATTACTTGATGAAGCAGGGCACCGTTTTCACCAACGCACAATACCAGCACGCCAACACCGAAACCATCGTCGGCCATGCCATTCTGGCTACTGGCACCTTCCCCTCACAGCACGGTATGATCGGCAATGTATGGTTCGATCGGGAAGCCGGTGAACTCTCATACAATATCGAAGATGCGGATGCTTCCTTACTGCCGACTCGTGAGCAGAGCTCCGAAGGTGAACAGGTTGACCCAGCCCAGAAACTGGCGCGGACGAAGGGTCGTTCGCCTAGGGCACTTCTGGTCCCAACCTTTGGAGATGGTCTGGCCGCTTACTATGGAGGTCGTGCCAAAATTTTCGGGGTGTCAGGCAAGGATCGTAGTGCTGTAGCCATGACCGGCCAAACCGGCAAGGCATTCTGGTTCTCCACCGATAATGGGGATTTTATCACCAGCAGTTATTATTATAATACTTACCCGGATTGGGCTCAGCGCTGGAATGGGCAACGCAAGTCTGAGAAATATGCCGGCACCAGTTGGGAGCTGTCATCTGATAAGTCCACCTACCTACTGGGTGAGCAGGATGACCGTCCCTATGAGATGGACTTGAAAGGATATGGGCGCACCTTTCCCCATCGTTTTGGTGAGGCTGGCAACAAACTGCTCTTCACGCAACTGGTAGCTAGTCCGGTCGGCGATGAGCTCCTGCTTGATTTTTCCAAAGAACTCATCATTAATGAACAACTGGGACTCGATGAAATCCCGGACTACCTGTCAATCAGTTTTTCCGGCGTGGATGCAGTCAACCATTTTTTTGGACCGTCCAGCCTGGAAAACGAAGAAGTCATACGTCAGCTCGACCGCACCCTGGCTGACCTTCTCAACTTTATCGACAAAACCATAGGGCTCAAGCATACCCTGATCGTGCTCGCTGCGGATCATGGTATAGCAGACATGCCGGAGTACATGACCGAACTCGGCTATGGAGCAGGACGCCTCGTTCCTGAGGAGATTGTCACGAAGGCCAACCAGGCAGGGGAGCAGCTCGGAATTGATGAGATTGTGCGCTTTTTTTACCGGCCCTACATCTATCTTAATGATGAAAAGATTGCTGCCGCGAATCTGGATTACGCCCAGGTAGAACAAGCTATTGCAAAGGCGCTGACCGACTTCGATGGTATAAATCTGGCGGTGTCGACCAAAAGCTTGGCCACGAAGAAGGGAAATCCCTTGCTCAAGCAGGTACGGCGCAATCAGCACGTCATCCGTTCCGGTGATATTTACATCATTCAGGAACCGTACTGGTTTCTGTTTGATGAAGGTCCGATTCCAAGCATGCACGGCTCACCTTGGCGTTACGATACGCATGTGCCTATCATCTTTGCCGGTCCTGGTGTGGATGCGCAAGCGGTTCACCGCCTGGTACATCCGGTGGATGTGGCTCCAACAATCGCCGTTTTTATGGGTATGTCCCCGCCAGGTGCAGCACAGGGGATGCCACTAAAAGAGGTACTGAGATAAAATTAAAAGTTTCGATTGCTGCTATCAATCTTGACTAGCAGCACCATCCCCAAAAGTTACTATTGCCCGTGGACACCTTAACTGGTAATCCTCCTAAATATAGTTAACATTTTGGCAAGACATATGGACTTTTTTGGTATTGAAGACCTATAGTTTTAATTTACTCAAAGGCGAACAAAATTAACGAAGAGGATTTGCTAATGAAAAAACGAAATTCAGAAAAAAAGGGCTCCAAACAACCCGGATCGTCCCGTCGTATTTTTTAAAAAATCCTTATGTTCATAACTTTTCTCGGTGGCTCAAACATACTGCCGCAATTCGTATTAGCTGAAGAGATACCTGCAGAACCTGACAGTCTGGATGAGCCAACGCAATGGCAGGAGGGCGATCCAGAACCAGTAGAGGTGGCTATTCCGGCAGAGGAGCCTGAACAGACTTCAACAGAAGCGCCTCCTTCACAGCCGATGGATGATGAAAGACCTCCTCAGCCGGGTCCTGATTATGCCTGGGCGTATGGTTACTGGTGGTGGACTAACGGAACCTATGTTTGGGTTCCAGGCTATTGGGTCGTTCCACCACATGCTAATTATATTTATGTGTCTGGATACTGGAATTACAGTAGTACGACATGGGTTTATGTACGTGGAGGGTGGGCAAAACCCAACACAACGGTGATTGTAATCTATCCCGCCCCAAGGCCTGTGCTGACAGCATTTGTGATCACTGCTCCTATCAGGATAGTGCGGCGTCACCATCGTTGGCGTCATTACCACAAAAGGCACTACCATCACAATCCCAGACCTAGACCAACGCCCCACGCCAATCCTAAACCAACGACCACGGCCAATCCTAAAAGGCAGCCCCGTCGTAGGTAAAGGCGAGAACTATCTTCAAATCAAGGGAAGTAGAAGTTAGAAGAATTACATTTAATAAATTTGATACAGGTATAATGATTTACAGGCAGGGTCAGAAATGGCTCTGCCATTTTTATTTTAAGACTTGCGATGTCTGCTATACATCGCAACTCAGGAACCATTCCTAAAGTGTCAAGATGTCCACTGGACATGTTGACTCGATATAGGCTAACCAGAAGTCAACATGTATAGACATAGTAAGTCGCTTGGTGAGGATTCAATAGGTAGTTTGACTTTTAGAACTGAAAATTAGATAAAAGTGATACAACCTTTGGATTTATTTTTTTTAAATAAAACAAAATAACGCAAGCCTGATGACCTGCCCCCCGAGATTGTACCTGTTGTTATGTTAGGGTCTGTCCCCAGTCCCTGAAAAATCTTGGCGGATATATTTTATCAAGTACTTAGCCTCACGATCTGAGAAAGTATTACCAAATGCCGGCATATATCGGGATAATCCCTGCGAAGCACCCCCGAAGAGAATCACATTCTCAAGTTCTGCATCAGATTTTTTAGCCATAACGTTCTGATCGGTTAAGTTTCGCGGCTTGACAGGCACGCTGTAAGCGTTTAAACCGTCCCCTTCACCTGACTCCCCATGGCAGAATGAACAGTATCGACTGTACAGTACTTCTCCATTTGTAATTCTGAATTCAGGCAACTCCCTTATCGCCAGCGGATTTAGGTTGGCTGCATTTTGCACTTCTTCAGTCTTTCCGTAACTACTCCCCCAAACTGTTATTGCAAATACCATAAGCACAAAAAAACTTTTCCAAAATCTCATGGCTTCTCCTCAACTTTCAATGTACCCAGAAATGCCAGAATATTTTTTCTCTCCTCATCCGGAATTGACAATGCCGGTTCCCTGGCACCTGGTTCATATGGATGTGCGTTTATCAATCGTTTGTCGAGCCAGGAAGATTTGAGTCGATTGCCTACATTTTCCACTGCAGGGCCATAATAACCGCCCACGCCATCAATTGAGTGACAGGACTGGCAGACATATTTATCAAAATAGAGCCTGCGCCCAATATCCGGGTTCCCTTTTTGAGAATGAGGCATTGCATCAATTTCGTTGTTC
>CAXMTO010000215.1:0-14044 GCA_964196355.1 uncultured Myxococcota bacterium | reverse complement strand
TCGACTTCCGTGCGAATCCCCAGTTTTTCTTTTATTTCCTGGACTCTATAACCAACGATGACCTGATTCTCGATAACAATCGTTGGAAATGAGCAGCGGGGATTAAGTGTTTTCAGCTCTTCGATAACTTTTTCCCTTTCTCCCTCTGACAGTTCATCTGCCTGGATACATTGGTACTCGATTGACAGATCGTCGAGCATCTTTTTCGTTGCAGTGCAGAATGCACAGGTTGTTAAGCTGTATAAAACTATGCGCTGGGCAGCCATGGTATTAATCCCCAATGTATAAGAATTTCTTTCAGAGTGTGGTTAAGATTTTTATATACCAGACAATCATAGAGTTATTTATAAAAATTACACAGGCAATTTATTACTCAGAAGTTCTGCAAGCTTTTCTTTTCTGTAATCAAAAATTCGTATTAATGTTTTCCTGATAAAGAAAAAGTGGATGACTTTGCCCAATATTCCGTAAGGGACTTGATAGTACACCCTGTCGGTTAATTTAATCCTGCCCTCTTCTGCATCTATCTGGTGATAATGATACCAGAATTTATAGGGACCTATCCTCTGTTCATCAACAAATGAATACATTTCCCTGATGTGCTTGATCTCTGCTATCCAGGTATGTAACCCGAACCAGTGAATTCTTATGCGGTATTCGATTATCAGCCCATTAAACATAACCTGTGGGACAGGGGAAACTATCTTAAATTGCAGGTCGGGGGGTGTAATCAGGTCCAGGTTGGCCGGATTTTTCAATAAATCCCAGGCCTCAGCCAGCGTTGCCGTAACGTACTGTTCCCGAAAAAGAGTATACATGTCTGTCCAATTTTTCAACTTTGAAAAGATCAAACCCGGTTTAAAAAATCAGTATGGTGTCCCTGAAATTTTCATTTCCCTACCCGCTTAGCACCGGTCAGATTGTTGTGCAGATAAACTAGCATCGGCAAGGCAATGGCCCACATAACAGCAAGTATCACATACCCTCTGCTGAACGTTGCGGCAACCGTAAGTGCCCCCAATTTTTCACCTCCCCAGTAAGCAATCGGTCCGGCAAGCCCTCCCAGTATGGCGGCAACAGCATATTTGCCTTTGAGCCAGGCCAGGCTGATGCTGACTAGCAGGGCAAAATTAAACCAGAGGGCAGCCATCCAGGGCGGGCAGACCTGTCCCCATACCTGATCAACGGGTGTGTAAACGCTGGCAACAATCATAAGCGTCTCCAGGAGAGACCCTGAAATACCACAGATTATAGCAAAAAAGATCTCTGCCCTGTGATTTTCTGTCAACAGGTGGATCTGCAGAGGAACGGTTATAAAGACCAGGAGGGGCCCCAGCCACCCGAGATTTTTTGCCGCTCCAATAACACAGGCAAACCAGCAGGCCTGGAAGATGATGAAATTAACAGGTGTGGAATATTTTTTTATTCCCATCAGCTGCTTCCGTTTATGAATCCAGGGGCGGCAGTCTCGGCTCGTGGCTCCACTGCGGCCGGGCAAAGATCATCTGTACGTCACCGTTGTAGTGCTCCTGGAAACTGCCTTCACAGGAGGCCAGGTAATATTCCCACATTCGAATGAAGTTGTTTGAAAAGCCCATGGTCTTAACTTTTGCCAGGTTGGCGAAGAACCGTTCACGCCACAGCCGCAAGGTGGTTGCATAGTGCGGGGTAATATCCTCGAAATGGGTGAGTTGCAGATCTGTATGGCGTTTAATACTCTTGGTAATGGCACTAACTGATGGTATGCAGCTGCCGGGAAAGATATAGCGTTTGATAAAATCCACCGAGTTTTTGTGGCGGCTGAACTCGTGGTCCGGGATAGTGATGGCCTGCAATGCCATCATGCCGTCAGGTTTCAGCAGCTCGCAGCATTTTGCAAAAAAGGTATCCAGGAAATGGTGGCCTACTGCCTCGATCATCTCAATGGATACGAGTTTGTTAAACCGGCCGGTCAGTTCCCGGTAATCCTTCTGCAACACAGTGACCTTTCCTTCCAGGCCTGTATCAGCAAAGATGCTCTGCATATAACGGTACTGGTTGTTCGAGATGGTTGTAGTGGTCACCCGGCAGCCGTAGTTTTGGGCTGCATGCATGGCAAATCCGCCCCAGCCGCCGCCGATCTCTATCACATTATCTTCTTCCCTTAAGTCCAGCTTTTTGCATATTCGGTCAAACTTTGCTATCTGCGCTTCGTGCAAAGTGCTGTTCTCGTGTTCGAATATGCCGCAGGAGTAACCCATGGATCTGTCAAGAAAAAGGCGGAAAAAATCGTTGCTAAGATCGTAATGGGCGACGATGTTTTTTTTGCTGCCCCTTTGGGTATTTTTCCGCAGCCAATGATAGGTGCGCATCAGCGGTGCTGTCATCCTGGACCATCCTGCATCCATTTGCCGGTTGAGCAGGTCAGTGTTGGCCACAAAGAGACGGGTTACATCGGTCAGGTTATCGGTGGACCAGTAGCCTTTTATGTAAGATTCCGCTGCTCCGAGGCTGCCTTTGAAAAGGATATCCGGGTAGAGTTGCGGGTCATGAATGGACAGGGAAGCGTTAATGGGGGCCTGTCCCTGCGGGTCACCGAACTCGTAGAGCTGGCCGCAGTTGTCTATTGAGAGTCTGCCGAACCGCAGGTTGTCGAAAATGTTGAACAAGGTGTTTTTGCACCAGGCTTGTATCGGCTTCGGGTAAAGTGTTGCCTTGTTTCCTTTAATGCTGCAGATATGCTTGCTCATGGTTTCCTCTCAGGCACATACTTCGGATGATCATAATATGGAGTTTTCTTGAGCCAGAGGCGGAAGGCCTGCCAGTAGATCATGGACAGGACCTTGATGGTCATGGCCGGAAAACGGATTAGCACCCATGCCAGTGCAGCACCGCTTATCTCCCGGCGCTGCATGGTCAATAATACTTCAAAAAACTTATTATCCTCCTTGAAGTTGGTCATGTGGATATGCAGGGATTTTCCTGGTTCCTCAAAGCGCCAGTCGTACAGAAAGTCCATGTCCATGAAAGGCGAGACATGGAAAGCTTTGGCAAACTGCAAGTGCTTGCCCGAACCCATATCCCGTTTTTGCTTCATGCTCAGGACATAGGAGTGGCGTTCCCGCCAGGGTGTGTTGGTAATCTCAGCCACGATATATTCCACCCTGGTGTCAGCCGCATCGTAACAATAATAAAAGGAAACAGGATTGAAGCAGTGACCGTAGTAACGCAGGTGGGTCAACATACGGATTGGGCCGGCTGGCCGCTCCCCGATATTCTGCTCAACCCGGTTCCGCACCGCCTGGTTAAGGGGAATATCGGCAGGGCCCAGGTAATCGGCGCGCTTGAAGTTGGCCACGTTTGCCCGGCCTACGGACCAGAGCCAGCGTCCGTTAAAGACATGCTCCAGTTCCTCCAGGTCGAGAAACATGAAGAATACCGTATAGGTAAACTTATTTTCCCGCGGCAGATAACGGTGATGATACAGCTCGCCTTTGTAGATACAGCTTTTCATAGTCAAAGCGATTTCCCAAAATATTTAGCGACAACCAGCCCGCTTTTCACCCCATCTTCGTGAAAACCATACCCCCAGTATGCTCCGCAGTAGTGGGTCCTGTTCTGCCCGCTGATGACCCCGTGCGCTGCCTGGGCCGGGACAGAGCGTTCCAGGTACACCGGATGATGGTAGAGATAACGGCCCAATATCTTGTCTGCTTCTATCCTGTGCTGCATGTTCAGGGAAACACAGAAGGTTTCCGCAGCCTCGATTGACTGCAGCATATTCATGTTATAGGTTAAAGCAGCCCTGTCAGCCTGGTCTTGGAGGATAGAATAGTTCCAGCTCGACCAGGCCTTGCGCTTGCGCGGCATGAGAGTATCATCGGTATGCAGTACAGTGTCGTTTTCCTGGTATGGCACAGCGCCAAGTATGGTGCGTTCATCATCTGTCGGATCTGCAAGGATTTTCAGGGCCTGATCGCTGTGGGTGGCAAAGATCACCTGGTCAAAGCGCTCTTTGTCCCGGTCCGCAAATACAAGCTCCACGTAATCCCCGGTGCGGTGCACCCGTGTCACAGGGGTGCTCAGGTGGATTTTTTCTATAAACGGCTCTGTGAGCTTGTCGACATACTGCCTGGAGCCACCGGTTATCACTTTCCACTGTATCGGGTTGGTGGCCTGCAGAAAGCCATGGTTCTCAAAAAAACGGCCAAAGGTACGGGCCGGGAATTCACGTATTTTGCCGGGTTCGGCAGACCAGAGCGATGCGCCGAGGGGCACTACAAAATGGTCAATGAACCGCTGCGAATAGTTGCGTCGGGATAGGAACTCGCCCATGGACATGTCCGGTTCATCCGATGCGATGTAGTCCTCCAGGTGACTCCGCAGCCTGAAAATTTCAAGCACCATGCGCCAGTATGACGGGGACAGGATGTTTTTGCGCTGCGCAAACAGCGTATCGGCCGAATCCGAGCCATACTCCAGCCCTGTTTTTTCGCAGTGGACGCTGAAGTTCATGCGGGTCGGCTGGGATGCAACACCCAATTGATCTATGAGCGCACAGAAGTTCGGATAGGTCTCCTCGTTGAAAACAATAAAGCCGGTATCAACAGCATATGACCCCTCTGGCCTGCTAACATCGATCGTGTGCGTATGGCCGCCTATATAGTCGTTGGCCTCAAAAATGGAGAGGTCGAAGTCCCTGTGCAGGAGATGTCCACAAACCAGGCCAGAAATACCGCTGCCGATTATCGCAATCTTCATGGATACCTTTTTCTTACCTTATCCTCGTCTTACTGGAACCATCGGTCAAAGTAGACGGCAGCGGTTGAGACCGTGCCGCATATGAAAATACCCCAGCAGATATCAACAATGGACATGCGAAGGGGCCACTTGTCAACCAGGGCATAGTTGGTCATGTCGTAGACCGCATACATTACAAAACCGTACAGCCCACCCCACACAGGGGCCCAGGGAAAGATGGATGCACTGGAAACCCTGGGCAGCACAAAGAGAACAATGCCGAGTGGTATGCAGATATAGACAATTGCCGCTGCCCACCAGACAGTTGCATAAGATCCGGATGTTCCCCTGGACAGGGGGCCAAGTTCTGTCTTGTAGAAATTTGACATCAGGAATCCGAGCCAGAAGAAATCAATTGCCAGAAAGATAGGCAGGGTTGCAAAGTATACCTTGATGGTGTGCAGCATTGCGGTCTCCTTATCTCTTGGGTGGCAGAGGAAAGAATGAACTCGTACTCTTTATATATTCAGCGTATTCCGGATTGTCGACATATCTTTTTTCAAGCAGCGGCGTGCCGGAGACCTTCAGGATCAGCCAGGTTATAGTCAGCGGCCCGGCCACGGTCCATATGCTTCCAGGCACAGCTAAACAGATGAGAAATATGCCCCACCAGAGGGTCACCTCGCCGAAATAGTTGGGATGCCTTGTATAGCGCCACAGGCCGATGTTCATTATGCGGCCCTTGTTGGCAGGATCTTTTTTGAATTTCAGGAGCTGAAAGTCGCCGATGGCTTCAAACAAAAAGCCGAGCAGCCAGATGCAGAATCCAATACCATCAAGCACAGCAAGGGGCGGTCCGCTGCGGGTGATGGCCAGGGTAACGGGCAGGGAAATGACAAGCAGCAGGAATCCCTGCAGCAGAAAGACCTGTAGAAAGCTCCTGACCAGATAAGTGCTGCCCCATTCTTCACGCCATGCCTTGTAGCGACGGTCCTCAGGTTTGCCTCGGTTACGAATCCCTATATGCAGCAGCAAACGCATTCCCCAGGTTATAACCAGCAGAAGGACCAGGGTCGCACGGGTTTCATTTACACCTTGAACAATATATGCGGTGAGTGCAGCACAGACAAAGCCCCCACCCCAGGCAATATCTGCAACATCATTTCTATTCTTCACAACCGCAACGATGAACCAGATTACGGCATAGATTAAAATTACCAGGGATTGTACGAGGAATAACTTCAGCATAATTTTTGATAAATGTCTGAGAAGTTATGTTTCGATTTTTAATTTATATCTGAAACTATTAAAAATGATTCAATAATTTATTTTAGCACAAAAAACGTAATAGATTAATTTAAAATGGAAATTGCTGGAAATAACCTTTGCAAATCTGCAATTTTTATCGATAAGTATAAATAAAATAATTTGATTCATTATTTTATTACCCTGGTTTCCCCAATTTCAAGAAGTTCAAATTCCTCTGATGGGATCCTTTCCCGGGCAAGTGCTTCTTTGAGTTTTAGAGGCGGGTCGTCGATTGGTTCAGATGTTAGCTGGAAAGTACCCCACTGTACAGCAATGGAATGTTGGGATTTTATATCCTGGTGTATTTGTACAGCCTCTGCTGGATTAATGTGCATTTCTTTCATGAACCAGCGTGGTTCATAAGCACCGATGGAAATAAGCGCCAGATTTATTGTTTTGAAGTCCCTTCCGATTTCATTGAACTGGTGAGGATTATAGCCGGTATCACCGCTGTACCAGATGGTCTTTTCTCCAATCTGCAGCATCCAGGATACCCAGAGGGTTTCATTCCTGTCCCAAAGGCTGCGGGCTGACCAATGTTGCGCAGGGGTGGCCGTGATAGTTGCATCCTTAAACTTTTTCACATCCCACCAGTCAAACTCCATAACACTCTCTTCTTGTACTCCAGCACTGACAAACCATTGCTGCAGACCAAGCGGTACTAACCACTTTGTGTTTGAGCCGATCTGCTGCACGGTTTTTTTATCAAGGTGATCGTAATGACTATGGGAGATGACAATATAATCTATTATGGGGAGGTCTTTTAACTCTACAGAAGGAGGGTTAAATCTTTTAGGCCCTAAGAAACTTATGGGGGAGGCCCTATCTGAAAACATGGGATCAGTAAGGATATTGATTCCTCTGTATTGGATAAGTATTGTTGCATGGCCTATCCAGGTAACCTGTAAGGCATCCGGCGGATTTTGAATCAGGTCAAAATCAGGTTGAACTCTGGGTATTTTATGGGCATTTGATTCGTAGTCAGCGAACTCCTCTTTACTGAAATAGCGCATCTTCATATATTTGAAGAACCCTCTTTTTTTCTTCTCAACATAAGGGTTCTGAAAACCATCTTCAGCATGGTGAGCCGGTTTTCCTTCCTTCTTTTCATTATCAAGGGCATACGCAAAGCCTGAAAACAAAGTGAAGGTAAATATTGCCAGTAAAACAAGATTGATCTTAGACAGGCGAAGTTCAGCAATCATGGCTTTTCTTTAGTTTTTCAAATCCTTCATTAATCTCAATACAGCAAGTTCTTTGGCCTTTGCCTCAATATCGACTGTAATATTATAATCCTTCCAGCAGGATGGGAAATCATCCGGATCTATATAGTCGGCATGGGGTTTTGGGGACCCTTTAAGCCAGCCGTTTTTAGGTGAAGATATATGGAAATAGGGTTCGCGCCCTAAATCTTGCCAGGTTCGCATAACAAGCAAGGTTGCTTCCTCGACCGTTAGTTCATCGGGATTGCAGCGGTGATGATGAACATCATAGACCATTGGGATCTTCAGTTTTTTACATAATGTTAAAAGTTCAGCAGGGGTAAAGGAGATGTCGTCATTTTCTAACGAGAGGCGACTGCGAACAGAATCCGGCAGCTTGCCGATGTTTTTCTCCAGGCGACTTAGGGCCGTCTTTTTGTTGCCGTAAACTCCGCCGGCGTGGAGATTGATGACCTCAGCATCAACCAGATCGGACAGCAGGCCCTGATATTACAGTTCCCGCATCGTATTCCTGATCACTTCCGGCCTGGGCGAGGAACGAACGTTGAACTGATCTGGATGAAAACTTAAACGAATGTCACGTTTCTTTCTGAATTTTCTTATTTTGCCCAATTCTTGTTTAATTGATTCGCCAGCTGAAAGATCATCAAGCGTGTAGGCTACTTCAGGATGTGTATATCGTGGAAAAAGAGGGCTGAGGATTCTAAAGGCACCGATGTCATTAGCATATACATATTTCAGGGATTTATGGAGGC
Source organism: uncultured Myxococcota bacterium (assembly GCA_964196355.1). Taxonomy (GTDB): domain Bacteria; phylum Desulfobacterota; class Desulfobulbia; order Desulfobulbales; family Desulfocapsaceae; genus Desulfomarina. The sequence continues at coordinate 6,039 of CAXMTO010000215.1, read as the reverse complement.
TCTGTACATTGTGCAAACATATTTCGGATAGACGTAAGAGTTGATCATGACGGGAAAGACTGAGCAATGTTTTAGCGGTGATTTGCCTGAATCGGATGGGCTCCTGCAGAAAAATGCAGCACAACCCAAACCTGATTCTATTTTGTTTCATCCCAACCTTCTCCCCATAAAAAAGGAACAGATTAATTGTAACACAAAAAACCTGTTCCCATCTTTGCAATAATTTGCTGAGTTTCTAACAATTGTCATCGCCAGGAAATGTTACTCTAATTTTTTTATTTTTTTCAGGAATTTTCTGTTTTTCGGTACCCCTTCCTGAATGTATTGTATAATGCCATTTTTATCGATCAGGAATGTTATCCTGCCATTGCCGTACAAAATGCGAATAGCCTTTTTTTCATCCGCAATAAGTGGAAAGGTTAGACTGTATTCTTCGGCAAATTTTTGGTGGGTCTCAATGGAGTCGTAACTTACACCCAGAACTTGGGTGTTCAGGTCTTCAAAGCGCGTGATGTCTTTCTGGAAGGCCAGTAATTCGCCTTTTCAGACAGGTGTATAATCAGCGAAGTAAAATGCTAGCACCACATTTTTCTTCCCCCGGTAATCCATCAGGTTGATCGGACCTTTGTCAGAGGCGGCTTCAAATTGAGGGGCCTCGTCACCAACTTCAAGTGCATTGACTAATACCGGCACAAGAGCCAGGAAACAGGCAAAAAGAGCAACAAGAAATTTTTTCATGCGTAACCTCCCTTTATAGATTTTATCTTGAAAGAATAAGTCCTCACCAAACATTGGCGCCGTAAAGGTGCCGAATAAATTTAGACTAAAGTGAAAACATAAGATATAAATTAAAGATATAATCAAAAAAAGTTTTGTAAACAAAAGTCTTATACAGCCCGGTTGCTGTGAGGGTTTTTCCAATGGTGAAGAAAATGACAAATGAGAACCTGCTGCAAAGTGAGATAGCTGAACTGCTTTTATCTCAGAAGCTGGCAGTACTTGCCACCCAGAGTTCTGGGGGTTCCAGTTATTCAAGCCTTATAGCCTTTGCGGCAACCGATGACCTGCAGAAAATTGTGTTTGCCACCCCGAAGGCAACAAGAAAATTTGCCAATATCAAGCATAATCCAAGGGTTTCATTGCTCATAGATAATCGGTCCAATAACGAAAAGGACTTTCATGATGCAAAAGCGGTAACTGTTATGGGCGCCGCTGAAAGGATAGACCCTGACACATCCCCAAGCGAACTGAAATCTCTTTATTTAAGCAAGCATCCATATCTGGAAGATTTTCTCCGCTCACCCTCAACTGCATTTATCATTATTTCTGTAAGGAGCTATTACCTGGTCAGCCGCTTCCAGGAAGTCATGGAACTGCATATCAGTGATGAAAACGACATACCTGCTATCTGAAATAAGTCGGGATTCAAAAGTTTTCGGCGGCAAGGCAACTGCTATTAAGAGATTGCAGGAAGCCGGTTTGCGATTGCCGGCAACGCTTTGCATCTCAACGGAGGCCTATAAGAAGTTTATCAGAGAAAGTAGCATCAAGGAGAAGATCCAGCTTGAACTGCACCGCAAGAAGTTTTCTGACATGCGCTGGGAGGAGATATGGGATGCAGCACTCCGGATACGAAATCTTTTTCTGCGCCAGAGGTTGCCGGAAAAACTTGCCCGTGAGATCACCAAGGCGGTGGAGGAGAATTTTTCGGGAAATTCTTTAGTGGTCCGTTCTTCCGCCCCGGAAGAGGATGCGGCAGCAACCTCCTTTGCAGGGCTGCATGAATCCTTTGTGAATATTCGTGGCACTGAGTCAATTCTTGAGCATGTAAAGCTGGTGTGGGCATCCCTGTGGTCTGACCGGGCTCTGCTCTACAGGCAGGAACTTGACCTGGACTTTGCCCGAAGCTCCATGGCGGTTGTAATGCAGGAACTCGTCGCCGGGGAGGTGTCGGGCATCACATTCAGCATAAATCCGAATAATACAGCAGAAGGAATAGTTGAGGCGGTTTACGGGCTGAACCAGGGACTGGTGGACGGCGCGGTGGAACCTGACCGCTGGATTTTTCATAGGAAAGAGGAATCCATTAAAGAGCATTACACTCCCCGGAGGGAAAAATTCATGGCACCCCGGGGAGATGATGTCATTCTCACCAACTTGACGGAAAACAAGTCACTGCATGCACCGCTTGGCCCCGAAGAGGCTGTGGCAATCTACCGGAAGGCAAAGAAGCTTGAGCAGATTTTCGGCAAACCCCAGGATGTGGAATGGACAAAGGTAGGCAGCGATTTTTTCATTCTGCAGTCACGGCCGGTAACTGCAAGACAGGATGGTGATAAAGACGACAAGAGGGGATGGTATCTCAGCCTGCAAAGAAGTGAAGACAACCTGAAAAAACTGCGTTTGAAAATTGAGCAGGTCCATTTTCCTGCCATGAAGAGCGAAGCAGCGCAACTGGCTGAAACAGAACTTGAAACGCTACCGGATAAAGAATTGGCCGGAGAACTTGAGCATCGTCTGCAGGTAAAGGAAAAATGGACAGCTGTCTATTGGGAAGACTTCATACCCTTTGCCCATGGTATGCGTCTTTTTGGCAAGTTCTACAATGATACAGTCAGCCCGGCAGACCCTTTTGAATTTGTCGAACTTCTTTCGAATGTGCCTCTCCTGAGTAAAAATCGCAATAAGGCCCTGCGAAAAATTGCAGCCTATGTCCAGCAGCACCCTGACCTGCAGCAGACCATTGCAACTGGAGGGGGCAACGTTACAGCCGATGTTGAATTTGACAAGCTGATGGAGGAATTTATCAGTCTCTATGGCGATCCCTTTTGCGGCACCTATAGTGACAGGACCTGTGATGTAAGCAGGAGCGAACTGCTGAATGTCATTGTGCAAATAGCCCGCAGCAGCACATCTGAGGAAGAGAGCCTAACCGGCAAGGAAGGGAATAAGGCAGACCTGGAATCTGCATTTTTTGAGAGATTCTCGGAGGGGGAAAAACGTGCCCGGGCCGAAGGTCTGCTTGATCTGGCACGGGCCAGTTACAGGCTTCGTGATGATGACAACATTGTTCTCGGCAAGATCGAGGAGCAATTTTTCAGGGCCCTGCAGGAGGGCAGAAGACGCCTGCAGGAAAGGCATGTTGAGGGTGCTGCCGATCTGGGCGACAGCGAGGTCATTCGCAGCCTGGTTGACAGGAGCTATAAACCTGGCTCCAAAAAACATCAAAAGACACCATCAGACCAGGGAAACCGGTATATGAAAGCAAGGCAGCTCCTCGGGCAGCCGGCAGGACCAGGCATCGGCAGAGGTCGGGCCAGGGTCATAGACAGCGCCGGGGACCTGGCACTCTTCAAAAAGGGAGATGTTCTGGTCTGCGACGCGGTTGACCCCAACATGACCTTTGTGGTCCCCCTGGCAGCAGGGATCATAGAGAGGCGTGGCGGTATGCTCATACACGGGGCAATTATTGCCAGGGAATACGGCATAGCTTGTGTCACCGGGGTGCCGGACGCAGCAACCCTGATTCATACCGGGGATGAAGTGACTGTGGACGGCTACCTGGGGATAGTGACTGTTGGACAAAAGGACAGTGCAAAAGTTTAGCATGGAATCAAAAAATGATAATTATTCATGAAATTGCTTCACAAAGAGTCTGCTTTTCCTTGTTTAGCAATAAAAACAGTATTGTGTCCCAGGATTTTTCCAGTCATATATAATAAAGATGACTGGATACAAAGCTTATAGGATATGGTCATGATGATTTCAGTTTTTTGGCGCAGTCTTATCTACAGGCAGGTGGCAACGGTGTTTTGTATTTTTATCCTGGCCGCAGTATACCCGGATGAAATGGCTGCAGCAACCAACAGAGGCGTTCATTTCGAGGACGAAATGATACTTGGCGGCAATCAGCTCACCCTGCACGGCATTGGGGTGCTGAAATGGAAATACGTGATCAAAGTTTACCTGGTCGGCCTTTATAAACCTGCCGGAGTGTCGGTGAATCAGGTGCTGCAGGATGTACCCAAACGTCTTGAATACTATTTTTTTGTCGATATGAAGGCAAGCGATTTCCAGGATACCGGCTTCCAGCTCATGGCACAGAACGTAGGGGAGGAAAAGGCAAGAAGCCTGATACGGGAGCTGGAAATATTCAACAGTTTTTACCGAGATGTGAAGGCGGGCCAGCGCTACGTATTTACCTATGTGCCCGGCCAGGGTCTCGAGATTAAACTGGACGATGAGTTGCTGGGAAAGGTGGAAGGCGCTGAATTTGCCGCAGCCTATATGTCCATCTGGCTGGGCCCTGAACCGGTAAGCAGAGGCCTGCAGGAAGGCCTGTTTGACCCCTCAACCAGGATGGAGTAAATCCTTTCAGGTATTCGTTTTAAGCTATCAGTAGTCGATCAAAAAAATATTCAATTTTTTTCATGGAAACAGCGACAATTATTACTGCATCTTCAAAACTTGTCTGGGAAGTCCTCATTGATACGCATTGTTGGCCAAAATGGGGGCCCTCCGTTACAGCAGTCCGTTGCCGGGACCGTTTTATACAGCCTGGCTCAAAAGGTCATGTCCGAATTACCCTTGGTTTATGGCTGCCGTTTGAGATAATAGATTTCGTAGCGGGGGAAAAATGGTCATGGCGGGTTATGAATATCCCGGCAACGGGCCATCGTGTTGAAGCCTTGGCCCCTGAACAATGCCTCCTTGTATTTGAAGTGCCGTGGTTAGCTGCGCCCTATCTCCTGGTTTGTAAAATTGCAGCTGGCAGAATTAAGCTGATTGCAGAACGCAGTTGATTAATGAAAAAAACTGTCATTTTTTTATCCAGATAATGCAATAATGGAAGACTGCTCATGTCGTCCCATAATTTTCTAGGAGAATCGTCATGAAATACTTTCCATCCTTTACCCGGTTATTTTTTTTGTTACTGGCCTGTATCCTGTTTTCCGGAGGCTGCTCAACTGTCAAGGTCAGTGATTACTCAGCAATACAACCTGTAATGACGCCGGAGATTTTTTTTAACGGCCCGATGAAAGCCCATGGAGTCATAAAAAATCGGAGTGGCCGGGTAACGAGCTATTTTAACGCCGACATCATCGGCTCATGGAAAGACGGCGTCGGCACCCTTGAAGAAGATTTTGTCTTCAGCGATGGAGAAAAATCACGACGGGTCTGGACGTTCAGGAAGAACGTGGATGGCACTTACACTGGCACTGCCGGTGACGTGGTTGGCGAAGCGCATGGTGAGATCTCCGGTAACGCCATGTTCCTGAAATACGTTCTGCGGATTCCCTACGGTGATAAAAGTATTGATGTTACCATTGACGACCGCATGTACCAAACCACATCGGATATCCTGATAAATGAGTCCAGGATGTACAAGTTCGGCTTCCGGGTCGGAGAAATTCTCCTGATGATGGTAAAAAATCCTGAACTTTAAACCCAATAAAGATAGAAAAGGAAAAAGGTGATGAAGTGACGGAGGATACTTATCCGGAGAGAATGACTGTTGGCCAGAAGTATAGTGTCAAGTAGGAAAGACTAATACATTGCTTCCTGTTTTATTGGGGTTTATTCATATCATATGCCGGTAGCACCAACTGCAAAGATCTGCTATACATGTTGAGTTGCGAATGATTCCTGAAAGTACAAGATTTACACTGGATATGTTGAATCAGAAAATGAAAATCAAAACTCAAGATGTTGGCAAGACATCTATATTTTGTGCCACCCCCCCCCTAACTACCAAATTGGGTCATTCCCCCAAGCCGTATTTGGGCATATGTCTAAATTCTGTTCCAAAATTTAATATTTAACAAGTGGTTGTTATTAGCAATGACCTGTAATTGTTAATGATTGCTGTTTATTCTGAGCCGCGGCCCAAATGTTGCTTATAATTTATGAAGTTATCTGTACATAAAACGCCAATTTTTTCGCAAGAGGGATACGAAACGCTACGATTTTTTATCTAAAGAAATTTGTTGAGGGTAGGAAATAAAAGGAATTAACTACAGGAAAGAAGGTTATCAGGAA
>CAXMTO010000214.1:0-4440 GCA_964196355.1 uncultured Myxococcota bacterium | reverse complement strand
AATCAAAATGGAACGGTGTGGTTTGGATACAGCTTGACACTATAGCAGGTTACGTATGGGCTAAATAGGGTATTTGGGGCAAAGGAGGTGTCTTTTTTCCGCGTAGCGGTTCAGTTCTTCCAGAAAATCAATAATCTACATGCCGGGTTGTTAACCTGCTTATCCAAGTCGACTACCAGGTAAACCAGGGCAGGTGAAAAGTGGTTTCAGATTGTTTATGGTCTGTTATGGACATGATTGAAAAAGTGGCTGAGCAATGCTCCACCCTGGACGACTTTGTCGTGGTATCTTTCAAGCTGCCTAACATTTCCACTAAAGTGACTTGCAAAGATAATCTGGAAACATCAATTATTTAGATTGCTCCATTTTCAGGCGGTTTTTTGGAAGTAATTTTGAATTTTTAAAACGTGCCAGGATGCTCCTTTTCGGGCACGTTTTTTGGACATGATCAGATTAGAACTTCACAGGAAGCACCTTTCGTTGGAGTATAATGCCACATTGATTAGCTTCGTTGTGGCAACGTTAAATTCAATGACCAGTTGCTGATATTACGCTATCAGGAATAGTCTCAAGTTGAAGAGTTGATAGAATATTCAGACCTTCGAGATGGCAATATTAACAGTACGGTTAACGCGCCGGGACAATCAATATTCTGTTGTCCCCCAATCCAACTCCCTGTTCTTTTGCTGGTTAATTATGACCCTCCCGCTTGCTGTTTTTTGTAAGTTGATCAATGGGGTTATAACCAATCGGAACAGGAACGATATTATATTCCTCCTCGTATGAAGTGTATGCGTCGCGTAGTTCTTTTACTATTGCTGGTTTCTCCTTCGAGAGATTGTTGATTTCAGATGGGTTGGTCTTCATATCGTATAATTCCCAGTTTCCCGTTCCTTCAGGAGGCGGGATAATCATGAGTTTATATTTGCCACGGAACACCGCGCTGCTTCCTGCAAGCTCATATCCGATGATTTCATCATCTGAGTGAACAGCCGCTGTCTTGCCTGTCAACTAAGGGCCAGCTCAGATAATATGCGATTTCGAGGTCGAAATCAGGCATATGACCGCAGAAGAACTTCAGAACGCCGCCAGACGGGCCCAACAGAGCCTTTTTATTGGAATCAGCCCGAGCCCAACCTAATCACTACCTCTATTCTTGGGCTTTCTTCTCCTGCTGCTGTTGCTCCTCTGCCTGTATAGCGATTGTCGCGGCAGCCCCCGCTTCCAATGCCTGCTGTCGGGTCTGCTCATTATGTCGGTCGATCTTATCTTCCTCGGGAAAATCGACGATCACCTTGCGGTGAGCATAGTAAATACCCTTGGCGTTGAGGGCTCCGGTAATCCGGCGGAATGCTTCACGTTTGATCATAAACTGCTTACCCGGCTTGGCAGTGAACTTGACCCTTATCACCATGACCGAGTTGGTGATCTCATTGACGCCCTGAGATTTGACCGGCAGAATGAAATCATCGCCGAGTTCTTCGTCCTCGAGCATGGCAATACCTACCTTCTTGATGATCTTGCGGACCTGGTCGATATCGGTATCGTAAGGAAACTCCAGGGGAAACTTGATAACGATGCCGCCGCGCATGTAATTGGTGACGGCACCGAGATCACTGTGCGGTACTACCTGCAGCATGCCACGATGGTGCCTGAGCATCACGTTTCTCAAAGTGATTGCCTCGACCGTGCCCTTGATTGATCCCGTCTGAATATATTCACCCACCCTGAAGGCGTCATCGAGCAGAAAAAAGAAACCGGAGAGCACATCTGACACCAGTTTCTGAGCGCCAAATCCAATCGCCAGTCCGAGGACACCTGCTCCGGCCAGCAACGGGGCGATATTGATTCCCAGTGACGAGATAATGATCAGCAGCACCATGGCCACCAGCACGGTACCAATGACTTTACGGAGCATTGGCAGCAGGGTGTAGCTCCTGCCTCGCTGTGCCGCCCCGCCGAACTCGTTATCGGCATCCTCTTCTTTCTGCTCCTCTTCGGGTTCAGCCTCTTCGAGTTTTCTGGCAATATAGCTATTGGCAAAGCGCCAGGCGACCAGAGCAAGGGCAATTGCCACCAATGAATCAAACACGGCATTGAGGGCCGCACTGGCAAAGGGTATGGATATGCCCCAGAGCGAAAGGAACCAGATCAGCAGCACCACGAAAAGGATGATCTTGAAAACCTGGTGGACTCGAAACGATATCCACCGCCTCTTGTTTTCCTGCTCTTCAGCCTTAAATGCCTCATCGGCATCGTCGGGAAACTCATCGTCGGCGATCTGTCCAAGTCCAAGTGATTCAACCGATCCATTAATCAGTATTTTTCCCACATAATTCAAGGCGAAATAGAGAGGAACGATGAACATGGAGACGATTAAAGACCCGCTCCTCCCACCGGTCCCGGTCAGTTGCTGACCAATCCAGAAAAACCAGACCAGCAGCAGGTAGATAAGTCCAAGAACGTGCCAGTAGCCGGCCAGTTGCTCTTTGACCCAACCGGCTTCCTGTTTTTCAAGCTGGTCAAGCAGTCCTTCCGCTACGGGCTGTTTGAGAGAGTAGATAAGATAGCCATAGATCATTATGACCACAGACCCTAGGACGATGACCACCCAGGAGACCGTCTGTGGGGCGGCTCCCAGTTCTTCGACGAAGTTGACCAGCAACATGCCTGAAAGAAGAACCCCGACTGAAATGTAAAAGGCGCGGTAAAGTGGCTTGACCAGCGACTCAGCGATATCCAGCGGTCGAGCCTTGCTGTCACCCGGCGCGAAAATGATGCGCCCCAGCAGTGCTGAAATCATAAAAATCAGTATGGTACCCAGACCCGTCTGGAAGAACATTCTCCCCTTGATTCCGACATCGCCTGCTAAGAGCATAAAGATTGTGGTGGCGATGATCCCGAATAAGAGCAGCGCAGCAAGACGGGGAAGATTTACTATCACCCCGACCCAAACTCTTGACCCCCCGCTGGCTTCAGATGGTGCAGCCTGGGCGAGCTGGGCGGCCAGGCGCTTTCGAAATATCGCCAGCAGCGCCCTGACTGCCAGGTAAGCAAGACCGATGGCCAGAATCGTACGCCACAGTACAGCCATAAAGCTGACAGATTTTCCCTCTCCCGCAGTTGATTGTAAGATCCGGGCCAGATCGGCAGGAACCTTGGGCGCATAGGTCAGAACGCTGGATTCAATGTCAGCCGTGTCCTCGCCTGAATCAAGCAAATGCAGCCAGGTGGCGAGAAGTCTTTTCTCCTGGGAAGTTACCTCGGCAACCACTTGATCTGCCTGTTCCTGCGCGGCATTTTCTTTATCGTCCGCCAACGTTGTTATTGGCAATAATAGAAAAACTGCACACAACATCAGGATGTAAAGATGACACGTCTTGTTCATACGATCCTCACCGGAATTAGATTTATTGCGCACAGCGAATCATCTCACACTGCCGCATCACATTAACGAGATTTGAAACCACCTTTTGGTCAGGCCCAAATGTGTACTGCCTGTAATGAATCCCAGTCAGTGGATTATGTCAAGCGGCAAATGTAAGTGAACGAACCTTGCGCCGTATGTTCCATGAACGATTTGGTATTTCACCTAAAGCATATCTTAACAGGATTCGACTAAATGGAATACGGCACAACTTGAAAAAATCATCACCAGGGGAAGTAAAGCTCACTGATGTTGCCGCCACGTGGGGTTTTTGGCCCATGGGACAATTTGCGGCTGATTACAAAAATCTCTTTGGGGAGTTACCTTCAACAACTTTGTTGAAGAAATAGGGCGGTGAGGTTGACCTCATTGGTTTCAATACCGATTCCAAAATAACAGGCATAGAGGATACATCATATGAGTAGGCCAATAGTTACATTCTTATCATTAATGAATGTCATAGTTTTTCTCATGATATTGGGGGCTACCGACTCAGCTTATTCTGGGCCAAAAGAAAAGAAGATACAATCCCAAGGTACTCCTGTAAAAGTATTGTCAGACAAAGAATATGACGATGGTGTGTTGGCTAAAGGGGGCGCGGAATGTGTGCCAAAAGAGACAGGAAAAGCAAAAAAAAAGTTGCGAAGAAGGCAGGAACTGCTGCAGCTGTTGGGGTAGAAGGTAAGAAAATATCTTCGGGTATAGGGGATAAGGTGTCTGGGGATTAGACTATTAACTCCAATATCATAGATATCTATTGGCAACTTCAGCCGTATTACAAATCTTTCAGTTTGAGATTCTTCCTGATAGTCTGCAGGGACACACGTTATCGCAATGGTTGAGGCTATTATTGGCAATGTTAACCATTTAAACAAATTTGAAAGTTTACACTCTTCCTGTACATGTAATTAAGATGTCACCCCAAAAACCTAGCAATATAAAAACCTGTTCTTAACCTATAGAAATTCAATCCCGCTATGAAATACCTGACAATATAAAAGTATTATGAAGGG
>CAXMTO010000213.1:0-6830 GCA_964196355.1 uncultured Myxococcota bacterium | reverse complement strand
TTTACACAATGTTCACCAAAGGCCAGCAGATATGATCACATCCGGAGTCTCACTGCGTTCGCTTACCTGCAGCGTCGCTACCCCAGCAAACATAGACTATTATAGTTCACTAGGGTGCTTCTTGAATATGTAATCATCTTTGCTGGTGAGAAATCCGGGTTAGGGGAAATGCGGGACAAGTTCCAGTCCGGTCACTTCTTCATAGCCACACATCAGATTCATATTCTGGACTGCCTGACCGGCAGCACCTTTAACAACATTATCGATGGCAGTCATGACAATGATACGGCCTGTGGCAGGGTCTATTTTAAAAGAAATATCGCAGAAATTCGAACCCCTTACGTATTGGGTAGCAGGAAAAACGTCTTCCTCAAGCAAGCGGATGAAAGGTTCTGAGGAGTACATCTCTTTGTAAAGTTCGTTAATGGTAGATTGGTTGAAGTCTGGAGTAAGGGTAGCGTAGACAGTACTCAAAATACCACGTGATACGGGAAGAAGGTGAGGAGTAAAGGAAATAACCATTTTTTCACTGGCCAGAGCACTGAGTTCCTGCTCGATTTCGGGCGTATGCCTGTGGCTTCTGCCAACTTTATATGGTCTGAATCCGTCATGTACTTCGCAAAAGAGAGTCCCCACGTTGGCCGCACGACCGGCACCGGAGGTCCCTGATTTGGAATCGGCAATGATCGAGTGGGGATCGATTGCTCCTGCTTTGAGGAGTGGTGCAAGACCAAGGATTATTGAAGTAGGGTAACAACCGGGGTTGGCGACAAGATCGCTTTCTGCAATTGAGCTTCTATGAATCTCAGGAAGACCATAAACCGCCTTTTCTATAAGGTCAGGAGAGGTGTGAGGTTGGTACCACTCTTCATAGGTGCTAATATCCTGAATACGAAAATCAGCAGATAGATCTACTATTTTTTTTCCGGCAGATAATAATTCCGGTACTACATTCATGGCTGTCTTATGAGGTACCGCAGTAAAGAAAAAATCTGCCTTTTCACAGAGTTGTTCGGGCGAACTGTCTTCGTACACTACATCAACCCGGCTTTTCAAGTTAGGGAACACACTGGAGAGCGGTTTTCCTGCAAACTGCCTAGATGTCGCCGCTGTGATTTTAACCTCTGGATGGTTGCACAGTATTCTTGCCAACTCCACCCCGGTATAGCCGGAGCCACCAATAATTCCAACATTAATCATAATTACCCCCCCTCAACTGAATTGGAGCAGATACTTGAGTGAGAAAAGAGTCCCCGGCCAGTGGGATTCTTTCGAGTATTTCCTCTTGGAGAGGTTGCAAGCACCTTCACAAAATCTTTTCTAAATAACAGAAAAGAGATTGCCTTGATACAAAAAAAGGAAATGACAGTAAGTCTGTCATTCCCTTTGATAATAACACTTATAAACCCAGCGTCTTTCTCATTGCCATGTAGCCTCGGCAAAAGAAGAAAAGTTAGAGAAAATATTAACGTTTTGAGAACTGGAATTTCGCACGGGCACCTTTCTGACCATACTTTTTACGCTCTTTTATACGCGGATCACGAGTAAGAAGTCCGGATATTTTCAAGGGGAGCCGGGTTTCGGGATTCGTCTCAAGAAGAGCTTTGGAGATGCCATGACATAAGGCATCCACCTGAGCAGATTTTCCACCACCTTTCAAGGTCGCTATGACATCGTACTGTTCTGCTGTCTCCGTGACTTTAAAAGGTTTTTCTATTTTGTGGCTTTTGAAAATACGACCGAAATAAGCATCGGCATCTACTTTGTTCACTACTACCTTTCCGGTTCCAGGTGTCAGCCACACTCTGGCAACAGCATTTTTCCTTTTTCCGGTGGCATAAAATCTATCTTGAGCCATGTCTTTTCTCCAGATTTAAATATCTAATGCAGCTGGCAGTTGCGCTGCATGTGGATGGTCTTTGCCGGCGTAGACTTTCAGTTTTTTAAGCTGAGCTCTTCCAAGTTTGTTTTTGGGGAGCATGCCTTTTACCGCAGCGGTGATGAGTGAAGTAGGATCTTTGACCAGGAGTTCTTTGGCATTGATCTCTTTGATTCCGCCAACGTAACCGGTGTGACGATAATATTTTTTATCGTTCAGTTTATTCCCGGTAAGCACAATCTTTTCAGCATTGGTTACAACAATGAAGTCACCATTATCGATAAAGGATGAAAAAGTTGGTTTGTGCTTGCCACGTAGACGGGAGGCAATTTCAGATGCCAGACGTCCTAGTACCTTGTTCTCTGCGTCGACAACGTACCATTTTTTCTCGATCTCGTTGACTGGAGCAAGATAGGTTTTCATTGTATCCCTCAAAATGGTCTATCAATTAATAAAAAAAGGTTCGAGCATCGTCGAACCTTTTGTAGTTATGGTGGAGCGGGAAACGAGATTCGAACTCGCGACTTCAACCTTGGCAAGGTTACACTCTACCACTGAGTTATTCCCGCTCGATGTGTTTTTGTGTGTCAAAACTGCGGTGTTTATACAAAGTCTTAAAATGAGTGTCAATAAAAAAAGAGTTAAACAGCAATTTTTCATTATAATTATTATAAGCTCAACTGTCACGAAAAATAGAGAAGGTTTTTTTTGCATAGGGTATAATTGTGTTTTCGGGTATTATTCAAAAGAGTTGATTTCTTTAATTTAAATACACAGTTTAATGAAATCGCCTGATAATTAATTGTAATCGGGAATAATTTGTTATGGATACATTTGAGATTAACCGCAGAGGTATTGTCGAAAGAAAAACAAATGAGACAGATATCCAACTTGATTTTCTGTTGGATGGGAATGGACAGGTAGAAATCGATTCCGGCGTACCTTTCCTTGATCATATGCTCACCCTTTTTGCGGTACACGGTTTTTTCGATCTTAAGCTGAAGGCTGAAGGCGATACAGAGATTGATGATCATCATACAGTTGAGGATATTGGTATCTGTTTTGGGCAGGCAATCTCCAGAGCACTGGGTGATAAAGGTGGTATAACGAGATACGGAAGCTGCTATCTGCCTATGGATGAGACTTTGGCTAGAGTTGTTATTGATATTTCTAATCGCCCGCATCTCCATTACGATGTTTCGGTTAAAGAACAAAGGTTAGGGACTTTCGACACCGCTCTTGGTAAAGAATTTTTCCGTGCCGTTTGCCAACATGGTGGGCTTACCCTGCACATTGATGTTTTGCATGGTGAAAATGGCCATCACATTCTGGAGGCTGTATTTAAAGGATTTGGTCGTGCACTAAAGAGTGCTGTGACTGCAATACAGATAACAGGCTCTTTATCTTCAAAAGGATGCCTGTAGAAATATCTCCAAGGTACTTATATCCCCTTGTGGGGTGTTAGTATGTGTAATACTCATAAAAGGTGAATTCGTGAAAAAAGTATTCAGTTCTGTCGTTATATTGAGTTGTGTTCTGCTTTGGTTATCTTCATGTTCATCTCCTTCTAATAACGGGCACGGTGCGGCTGTTCAGGTACCGGTTGAACCACTGGCGTGTATTATCGTTTTGCCTGCTACCACCTCAGTCGGCAAGAGTGACACGATAAAATACAGCGATGCCAGGGATCTTGAGAAGGGTGCCACTCTTGCTACTTCTATTATGTCAAGAGAACTTGCTGATAACCCAAAGGTCAGGGTTCTCACCTCAAATCAAATATCAACTCTTATTCCTGAAGTGTCTGGAGGGATTTCCGGAACAATTGCTGCACTGGGAAAAAAGCTCAACTGTGACGGAGTGTTGACGACAACAATAGCTCGTTTCAAACAACGTGAAGGTGGAGAATATGCCTCAGAGTCACCGGCATCGACAGAATTCAATATGATTCTCAGGCGTGCATCCACTGGCAGCGTACTCTGGTCGGCTGACTTTAAAGAAACTCAGGAATCGTTTTTAAGTAATGTTTTCTCCCTGGATAAGGCCCAGAGCAGGGGCTTTAAATGGATCAGTGTTGAGGAACTTCTTGAACAGGGAGTCAAGGAGAGGTTGACTACGTGTCCATATCTTAACTGACTATTTTTCTCGTAGGCCTTTGTGAGGGGCTTATACGTTTTAAGAGGTCCCTCGCCCGCGATGCTGTTTTGTGCAGCCGCGGGCTTTTTTATATTAGTACCTTACTCCTGAGCTTCTGTAATAAAAAACAAGAAACCGAGGAATGTCTTTTGGAGTTAAGTTGTTAGACATATCACCATGGTACTCATACGTATCTGAATGATGAAAAGCACATGTTCAAATAAGTCTGCGGGGCGCAGATTGCAGTTTTCCAGGCGTAGCCCCGTGATCTTGTCGTCAAGAGTGCCACATTCTGAAAGAATCATTATATATGCAGCGTAATTTCAAGTGTCCTCCCCGTCTCAACAGAAAAATAGGTCAGGCATTGCATGACTATACCATGCTCGCTGATGGTGATAGGGTCATGGTGGGCGTCTCCGGTGGAGTAGATAGCCTGACTCTTGCGTGGGTTTTGAAGACATGGCAGGAAAAGGCACCGATACGTTTTGAGGTGGTCGGCCAGATAATCGATTATGGATTCTGGCGGCAACATGAAGGGATGGTTGGCCCTGAAATATCGATAGGAAAACAGTTGGAAAAATTTTCCATCGATTATGCTATAGATGAAGCATGGAAAATTGACGATGACAGCAGGACATGTTTTCAGTGCGCTCGTAACAGGCGAAGTCAGCTTTTTGATCTCGCAAGAGAAAGGGGGTTCAATAAAATTGCCTTCGGGCATCATAAAGATGATCTTATTGAAACTTTTTTCCTCAATATCCTTTACAGCGGAAATATTTCAACGATGCTGCCCAGGCAGAAGCTATTTGATGGAGGCCTCTCGATACTTCGACCGCTGGCATATCTTGAAAAAAAAGAGGTGGTTGAAATTGCCGCCTCACTAAAAATTAGACCAATTGCCAATCTCTGTCAGTTGGCTGATAAAACTCGCCGCGAAAAGGTCCGGGGATTATTGGATTATCTGTATAAAGAAGAACCTGGTGGAAAAAGTTCTATATTTGCAGCCCTGGCGAACGTGAGACAGGAGTACATGTTATAGATAAAGGTACTGTATTGTTACCCGGGTTCTTTTCTGGTATGAGAATATTGATTGTCTTAAGAAACAGTCTGCTCCATTATTCCAGCTGAGTGAGAGACTCTACAGGTGTTGAAGTGACGAGATACTTTTTTGTTATATAGAGGTTAACTTAGAAGTAGAAAGAATGATTAAAAGAAAAAACATGAAATTTAATACGGTGGTCAAATGAAGATGCGCGTTAGAGAGTTGCTAAAAGATAAACCAGTTGGCAAAATTATTTCTGTGGCAGGGTGGATCAGGACCCGAAGAGATACAGGTGAATTTTCTTTTTTAGAGGTTAATGACGGTTCATGTCTTAATAACATACAGATAATCGCCAATGAAGATCTGGGAAATTACAGCAATGAGATTAAACAACTCACTACGGGCTGCAGTGTCAGAATAAAAGGACAATTGAGAGAATCTCCAGCTAAAGGACAGGAGGTGGAAGTTCATGCAGATGAAGTCATTGTCGTGGGACTTGCTGATCCGGAAACATACCCACTGCAAAAAAAGAGACATTCTTTTGAGTTTTTGCGGGAACTCAGTCACCTGCGGCCAAGAACAAATGCACTGGGGGCGGTAAGTCGGGTGCGGTCACGTTTATCCTACGGAGTGCACCAGTTCTTCCATGAAAAGGGTTTCTTCCAGGTGCATACACCAATTATTACCACAAGTGACTGTGAAGGTGCGGGTGAGATGTTCCAGGTTACGACCCCAAATGAAAAAGGAAAAGAGGAGCACTTTTTCGGCAGAGCGGCTGGTCTTACAGTAAGCGGTCAGTTACAGGCGGAGGTATACGCGCTGTCACTTGGCGATGTCTATACATTTGGTCCCACTTTCCGGGCCGAAAATTCGAACACTTCGCGACATCTCGCTGAATTCTGGATGATTGAGCCGGAAATGCCTTTCTGTGATCTCAAAGGGAATATGCAGATAGCAGAAGCGATGTTGAAATATGTTTTCGAAGATGCGATGGATAACTGCGTTGAGGATCTTAACCTGTTTGATAAATTCATCGAAAAAGGGGTGCTGGACAAGCTCCGCGGTATTGTTGACAAAAAGTTTGGCCATCTAACATATACAGAAGCTGTAGATATTCTGATGAAAACTGAAAGGAAATTTGAATTTCCAGTCGAATGGGGGACTGATCTTCAGTCCGAGCATGAGCGATTTCTGACCGAGGAGGTCTTTAAATGTCCCCTGGTTGTGACAGATTACCCTGCAAAAATTAAACCGTTTTATATGCGGGTAAATGATGATGGAAAAACTGTTGCTGCGATGGATATCCTGGTGCCTGGTATTGGGGAGATAGTTGGAGGCAGTCAGCGTGAAGAACGATATGACGTGCTCGAATCACGGATGCTTGAGGCGGGGATAGACATTGAAGAGTACAGTTGGTATCTGGATTTGCGTCGTTACGGCACAGTGCCGCATTCCGGATTTGGGCTGGGCTTTGAACGTCTTGTCCAGTTTGTGACAGGCATGAAAAATATACGTGAGGTGATTCCTTTTCCGAGAACACCCGGATCTGCTCCCTGCTAACCCGGATTTCTCACCAGCAAAGATGATTACATATTCAAGAAGCACCCCAGTGAACTATAGTAGTCTATGTTTGCTGGGGTAGCGACGCTGCAGGTAAGCGAACGCAGTGAGACTCCGGATGTGATCATATCTGTTGGCCTTTGGTGAACATTGTGTAAAATTTCTCGTCAAATCGAAGGGGTGGCAAGCTGTTACAATGAAAACACTTTCAGAAAA
>CAXMTO010000212.1:0-10007 GCA_964196355.1 uncultured Myxococcota bacterium | reverse complement strand
CGCCTGTCGTATCATTTCCTCTTTTATTTCATACTGTTCTGCTGTTTTTGAAAGCGATTCTCCTTTTTGATGCAACATAACTTATTTGGGTTTTTCGTACTTATCCGTCAACCTTTCGGGATTCAGAAGCCCCCTAAAGGCTATCAAGCCAATTTAAAATTTCCTCCTTGTTCTCCCAGTCGACCAATTCATCTATTTTGTCATCCTGATTGAGCAGAGACTGTGTATAGGCGATGAATTTTTTCTGGATCTGCTGTCGGTGCCCTAAATCAAGGTGCAGGTAGATCATTGTCGATTTTATGCTTTCATGACCGAGACGGTTTTTTATGTCAGATATGGGATGCCCGGCCAGGAGCATATTTACCGCACAAGAATGCCTGAAACTGTGGGCAGGATTGAGGTCTTTCAACCGTTTTGGTGGCAGGACTTTTTCCAGATACTTTCGACAGAGCCGATATATTCCATGCCGGGTAAATTCCTTTCCCCGCTGATTGAGGAACAAACGATTCCTGTAGAGAGTGTGTGGTGTAATCCGGTATTTTTTAATATACCGGCAAAGAAGATCTGTCGTTTTGGGCCAGAGGCTTATCATTCTGAAACGCCCTCCCTTACCGAGAATGACCAGCGTTTTTTTCTGTGGGTCAAAGAAGTCGAGATCAAGTGTAGCAACTTCGCTGGCCCTGGCACCAGAATCGAAAAGCAAATTTATCATGGTATAATTTCTGAAGCCCTGTGCTGATCTGAGATCGACAGAATCGAGGACATCCAGAATTTCTTCCTGATAAAGAAAGCCGATTATATTTCTATGGTAACGTTTTTTTGGAATATCCAATATTCTTGCTGCAACATCTCTCTTGTCCAGATGCATATAGAGAATCATCTTGGCTAGAGATTTTATGGCCGCCAGTCGGTGATTTCTGGTTCTGGCGCCATTCTCCCGCTTTTTTTCGAGCCAACCAAGAAAGTTCACAATCAGTTCCGGTGTGAGCTGCTCAACCTGTAAAGAGTCGATGGGAGTATCAAGTGTATCCCTGGCAAAAGGCAAAAAGAGAGAGAAAGCATCGCGATAGCTCCTGATCGTATTGGGTCCGCACCCTTTGATCCGAGGTAAATATTGCTCAAAAAAATGGAGGATGCAAACTGATAGTTTCATAATTTCGATGGATACGTAGTCATAAAATCGACGAGATTCCGGCGCTGATCTGCATCGATCAGTTTGAGGTAATAGATGGTATAGGTGTATTTTTTGTGTCCCATGTATACCGCAAGGACCGAAAGCGCATTCTGTGGAGAATCACCTCGCTCTGTTATCCGTCTGAGGGTGTTGACCGCAAAGGAATGCCGCAGACTGTGCGGGGTTGGCCCACTGATGTTGGTGTTGCCGATAATCCGTTTGGGTTGAGCAAGCCCGATTTCCCTGACTGTCTGGTGAAAAAAATTACGAACCTGGTGATTATGCAGCCCTTTGGCAGGACTGCTGGCCAAAAGGTATGGATTCTGATTATCTGCAGGTAGCAAGGTGTTGCGAAAGCAGAGATAATCAGACAAGTACCTTGCCACGTCAACAGGGATGGGAATAAAGCGATCCTTTCGGAACTTTGTCTCTCTAATATAGATTGTCCTTTCATCAGCTCTAAAATCCTTGAGTTTTAGCCGTAGAGGTTCAGAGATCCGCAAACCACAACGGGCTAGGAGCTGTAGAGCCAGACAACAACTCATGTCCTTGAGAAAAAAAGCTTGTTTATCTCTACGGACCTGTCTCCAGGCTGCTTCGAGTAATTGCTCAGTTTCCTGGTCAGAGAAAATAAAGGGGATAAGGTTGTTTTCCTTAAAACGGGGAATCCCGGCAAGCGGATTATGCTGACAGAACTCAATCCGTATGAGGTATTGAAAAAAGCCGCGCAAAGCATAAATTACTGTATTGATTGTATTCTGGTTTATTGCAAGATCAGCCCGCATCTGCAAGAAGAACAACGGTGTCAGGGTCTTGAGCATGGTAACATTTTTCGTCACCAGGTAACGATCTAATTGCCTCAGACTGTCCATTGCCTTTATGGAATAGCCAAGACTACAGCGATATTCGAGATATTTTTCCATCTGTGGTGCCAGGAAGCTTTCAAACGATTTCGCCAAGAATAACCCTCCTCATGAGTTTGGTATGAATATGGATATATCTTCTGGTCGCCTCGATGTCATCATGACCAAGCATTTCCTTGATCTCAAAGACAGAAGCCCCAGCTTCAAGCAAATGCTGTGCATGAGTGTGACGCAGCCAATAGGGAGTGGCCTCTTCAGGTAAACCAGCCTTTCGCATACACGTTTTTATGACGTAGCAAACAGTCGGTGAACTGACAGGCCTGTAGGGACGGAAGCATTGCAGGAAAAGCCCGCGACAACTATTTCCCGGGCGGCCTCCGACCAGGTAGGCAGTAATAGCCTTGAGTGTCTTTGGTGGGATCGGCATCGTAACAGGGAAGCCAGTCTTACGATATTTTACGTGCATCTCTGCCCTGGTGAATTGAATATCATCCAGGGTGAGCCTGCAAATTTCCTGAGGGCGCAGCCCCATAGTATACGCTATATGAACTATGGCATATGCCCGCAGCTCCGCAGGTGTTGTCGGTGTCATGTTATCAAAAAGTTGTTGGATTTCACCAGTGCGCAAGAAACAGGGTGGTTTTGTCCGATGGAATATTCGCGGCACTTTGAGCAATGCGGCAAGGTCTCGTTTGAGCACGCGACGCTCGTGGTATAGGTATTTCAGGAAAAGTTTGAGGTAACTCCGGTTAAGTTTTTGGCTCTGTTGGGCATAAGCTGCATTATATTCCTGATTAAAGGCATCTATCTGCTCTATTGTTATTGCCGAAAGGTTGAGGTTATGCCGCTTAAGATAGTTATAGAATGCCTCAAGGACTCGCCGTGTATGCTGTACAGTTTTTTCTGTATCGTAACGGGCCGTGGCGCAGTAATGCATATAGTCCTCAAAAATTTCGGGCAATTTTGGTCTTGATTTTAATGGAATGGGTTGAGAAATTTGCTTCTGATGATAGAGGAATTTTGCCAGTCCCCGAACCGCACGTCGTCGTTCATTGCTGTCACCTTGCTGCATAAATTCTTTCAATATTTCAAGGGTAAATATTTCGTTCCATTCTTTTGGCTGCCGTTCCACAAAAAGATGGAAATCCTGAAGAATCTTACCCTGAGTGTCGATGTGCGTATCCGGATATCCATGTTCGATTCGCTGCAGAAGATATTGTTCAACTGCCTGCGAGAGTTTTTTCGAATCCTTATGATTCATGGTCACGGTTGAATTGTCTGTGGGTTATTTGGCCGATTGTGGCAGGATCAGATGTTTCCATGTCGTCCCGGTTTTTGAGCAATTTGGCGGATTGATTCACAGGGATTCGCGGCAAGGAGAGGACTTGAAAAAAGGTGCCGTCAAAGGCAATCAAATCCTTATTGATCAGGTTGTCCCTGGCCATGATATATTCATCCACACTGATGGCGAGCAGAGAGCATATTTTGTCATAGGAATAAAACGAAAGCCCCTGCCGGTCTGATACCAGAACAAGGAAGAAGTATAAGAGGAGTTCGTGGTGGCCCAGAGTGGCCCAGAACCCATGCCGGAAAAAACGGTGTTCGATAAAGGCGAAGCTGCCATTGATCTGTCGGACTCGATTGCTGACAAGTGGATTTCTCATAATGCGCCTCCTTATGCTGTACCGTATAGCAATATAGAGCCTGGCGCTATCGAGTCCTTCTTTGCAAGATTTCTCTATCCTGTTGATACTGGGACAATCTTTACCTCTAACGCGTCCCTCTTTGCAAGATCACTCCCAACGGGACAAATGTAATAACTGGTTGTAGTTTGGTTTAAATATTGACTGAACGTGTCCGTCTTTGCAAGATTCCCGGTATCGCTGGCTGGAGTAACCGCATCAGGACAATGTTTTTTGTCCCTTTCCCGTTGCAGCCTGCAATTTCGTTCACAGTAGTCGGGATTCTTGTCACGATACCGTTTCCAGTAACCAGAGTTTCTTGCCCGCCAGGATTGCTGCATTTCTCGTTTATCGGTCCTGTAATCGGAATCGGTTTGCAGTTTTTTTCTTTGCCATTTGTTTTTCCTGGCCTGTTGACAGGCTTTGGTGCCACAGTATTTCTGATTTTTCACCCGTGGATTTTTGGGACGAATGCGCTTGCAGCAGGCGCATCGGAACGTAATCTGTTTCACACTTTTACCTCCCCGGCGGCTTATTGAATTACCTCAAGGAAAGATAAGAAAAAGAAGAAAATATAAAGAAAATAAAGGAAGAAAATCTAAGAGATTAAACAGCAGGGAGAAAGAAAAAGGAAGAAAAGCAAACAGAGAAGAAAAAACACAACATAACTAATCTCGCAGCATAACTACTGTAAATTCAAAGAAGAAGTTGTCCTGAAAACCTAGCAACATAAATAGGTCTTTTGGGCTTTTAAAACATCAAATTTTACCAGAATAGCCTAACAGGAAAAAAGTACCTTCAGAGAGAAGATGGTTCCAGATTATTTTTGCTTATCATTTCGAAAAAAATGTTAGGCAAACTTTCTTGATACCACGACAGTATCGAGCAATCTCAGATCGAAGATTCGCACTGCCAACCCAAAGAGTTTTAGAGATTGGTATGGCTAAGGTGATTCCTGATAAGGTTTCCGCACTATATATGAAACAAATTTCCGAACAGTGCAAGAGCCACAGGTAAGCTCTAACTTTGCTCCCCGAACAAGCTTTTGGTCGTAAAAAAAAACCATTCTCGCTAAAGAATGGCCAAAGAAAATTGTAAAAATACGTAAAAATATGGGAAATGCTCCATAATATTCCAAGCTATTTTCCAAATGATTTCATATTGTTGCGATATCCTGTAAGGTTACAAGAAAGCCCTGAGAAGGATCCAGCGTCTAGGGGGGATTCTCGTGGAGGTTCGAGTCTTCTCTTCGGCACCAGTTATAAAATAAGGGGTTAATGGCTTTTAGCTGTAACCCCTTTTTGCTTTTTTTGTAAACACGGTTAGCTGCCGTTCCAGATTCAGATCAAATAGGCAACTTTCGCCACTAAGGAGTCATTAAGGAGGCGCCAATAATTAAGTATTGTGTCCCCAGAACTGAACTGGAACTGGATTCTTAAACGCCAATTCGAATTTCTTCAGAATCGACTACTCGGCGGTTTATGTTTGAAACGAATGATGTTTCCTCCAATGCCTTGCAATATCTATACGACGGCATATCCATACCCGGTCATGTTTTTCAATGTGGTCGAGAAAGCGTTGCAGCCCACGAAGCCGTCCCGGACGGCCAAGCAGCCGGCAATGTAGCCCTACTGATAGCATCTTTGGACTCTCTGCACCCTCCTCATATAAAACATCGAAGGCGTCGCGCAGGTAAGTGAAAAAATGCTCGCCCGTATTGAACCCTTGCGGGGTAGCAAAACGCATATCGTTGGTATCCAGCGTATAGGGCACGATGAGTTGCGGCTGCTGTTCACCATTACTCTTTTCCACGACATGCCAGAACGGTAGATCGTCCCCGTAATAGTCCGAGTCGTACAAAAAACCTCCATGGTCTGCTACCAGGCGGCGTGTGTTTGGACTGTCCCTTCCGGTATACCAGCCCAGCGGCGGTTCCCCAGTCAGTCGCTCAATTGTCTCCACAGCCTTTTGCAGATGTGCCCGTTCAGCCTCCTCATCCATGTCCTGGTAGTGCAGCCAGCGCCAACCGTGGGCGGCGATCTCGTGGCCTAATTCTACAAACGCAGCGGTCGCTTCCGGATTGCGCTCAAGTGCCATCGCTACGCCAAATATGGTCAGCGGTAATCCGCGGCGCTCAAACTCCCGCAGCACTCGCCAGACGCCCGCCCGTGAGCCATATTCGTAGATGGATTCCATGCTCATGTGGCGAGCACGGTAGGCTTCTGCGCCGACGATCTCTGACAGAAACCGCTCTGATTCCTCGTCACCGTGTAGCACGCAGTTTTCGCTACCCTCCTCGTAATTGAGCACGAACTGAACTGCGATACGAGCTTGTCCTGGCCACTCTGGGTGCGGAGGGGTACGTCCATAGCCCACCATGTCTCTCGGATAATTATCCATAATTAGAATACCTCATCTTAGTTTGTATTTGGTTCTGCAGGCATACTATACCGGCCTGTACATTTCCAATTAATTGAACACCTGAACTTCACGACCGTTAAAACAGTGCCTTTCAAAGCTGTTGAAGAATGCGGGAAATGACCGATTGACTGCTAGTTCTTCGCTCTTAACTACATTTTAATATAAGGACGTCACAGGGCAAATTACCACAGCCCTGTGGCGTACATCTTAGCCTGCTTATTTGGCGAAGCGCGCGCAACCGGCGAAGTTGTTCTTCATCAGAAGGTAATAACTGATACCGGCAGGCAATAAGCTAGCGTAAAAAGAAATTTGAGAGAAATAAAGGGCTACCGGTACACCTATTAGAACAGCAGTAACACCCGCCCAATTTATACCCGAATAATCACCGTTTTCATCGTAATACCGATCAACATCTAATGTACGATTACGAATCCAGTAATAATCAACAATTAAAACAGCAACAATGGGACCGATAAACGCTGAGTAGGTTTTGATGAACATTGTCAAACCTTCAGCTGAATCAGGGCTAACCAATAACCAAGGGCAAGTGGCAAAAGCCAACAAGCCTGTAATTACCGAAGACTTTTTGAAGGAAAATTTAAATATATCCATCATTACGTAAGTTGGCGGTACAACATTGTTGAGAATATTGGTCGTGACTTGCGCAAAGGCAATGAATAATAAAGTTGTGACCAGTAATACTTTGTTATCTACAGCACTCGAGAAAACTTCGATAGGATCCATGGTTCCCGTCGCACTAGATACCATTATGCCAATCAAACCCATAAACAAAGTAGCCGGCAAGATGGACATAGAGTAGATGGTCGTTAATATTCCACGCTTAGTGTCTTTGTGCAGCTCGCGAGAATAGTCACTTACATTGAGCATCATGGTGCTGTAGATACCAAGGAACAACATGGTGGCACCCCAGAATTCAATACCCCAGGTAC
Organism: uncultured Myxococcota bacterium; assembly: GCA_964196355.1. Taxonomy (GTDB): domain Bacteria; phylum Desulfobacterota; class Desulfobulbia; order Desulfobulbales; family Desulfocapsaceae; genus Desulfomarina. The sequence continues at coordinate 2,917 of CAXMTO010000212.1, read as the reverse complement.
CCTGGATATTAAAAAGTTTGTCACCGAGTACATCACCGTACTTATTGAGTACACTGGTGAACATGTAAATCAAGCACGCAATGATGAAGAAGCTGCCTATGTTTTCAAGCCATTTTATACCGTGAAAACCTAATAAAGATAAGCCGATTTGCAAGAATTGAAAGACAATAAAAAAGACCCAGATATTACTCCAGCCGAATAGCACTGCAGAACAGGTATTAAGGGCTCCTGCGCCAATCCAACTTTGGAAACCGAACCAGACAAGTGCTGGAACGGCTCGGATTAAGCCAGGTAAACGCGTACCAGAAAAGCCGAAGGCACTCCTGGCTTGCACCATGAACGGAATTCCGTATTTATGCCCCGCTGCACCGTTAATGGCAAGGAAAACACCAATGATAAAACAGCCTATGGCAATAGCGATGCCAGTTTGCAATAAATTTAAAGTGCCAACGAGTGATGAGCCCGCAGTAAAGGTACCAATTGATACGCACCCTCCGAGCCATGCAAAAAAGTAGGACCACCGGTCCATAATCCGTGCATCTTGTGGTGCGAGAGATTCTTCCCCATATGCCTTTTCATGCGACTCTATGGCTGTAGTGCTGTCCAATACATCTGTTGGTACACTCATAATATTCCCCTAATAGGTTTTAAATACATGACTTTAGATTTCATGTGTTTCTTACTCCTCAATCGGGTAGGCATAGGTAATGGCCTTGCTGGTTTTAAGGTTCATTCTCACTAAGATTTCAACTAGGCCTAATCCTACAACAACACCATCAATGACGGGCATGCCCAGATCATTTGATAAAGGTTCTTGCCAATGTGTCATGCCACCGCAGCCCATAACCAAGCATTCTGCATGATCCTGTTCGACAATTTTTCTTGACCGCTCCAGGGCCAGCCCATACGAGCTTTCAGTGTGAAGATCAAGAACAGGGATATTGATTGCATGAATCCCTTGACAGCGCTTTGAAAGTCCATAATTATCAGCATTCTCTTCAAGTATTTGTACAGAGCGCTGTGTGCTGGTGAGGATGGAATACTTTGCCCCAAGTATAGAAGCCGCAGACATGGCTGATTCGCCAATACCTACAACAGGACCACTGGCAACTTCCCGAGCTGCTTGCAATCCCGTATCGTCAAAACAAGCGATAACAAAACCATCAACCCCTTCCTTATCGGCCTTTCGGATCAGTTCGAGCGTATAATAAGCCGCTGCGATGCCATCGGCTCTACCTTGAATACTCGGCACTCCCTTTGTTGGATTACAAACGCGGAGCTCCACCTCTGGACCCACAAGCTTGCTACAGGTTTCTTCCATCTGCTGCGTCATTGCTGCTGTGGTGTTCGGATTTATAACCATTATTTTCAAAGCGATAACCTCATATTTAGTTAAAGTTAAGGAAGTATAAACACCCCATCACATCCAGGGAATCCATCGTAGATGATCAATACTCTCCGGCTTCATGGGCCTCCATGCCTATCAGTGGACACATACTAACCAATGGGGTTAGCTGCAAAGCTTGTTGAACCGATCAACGTCGTGCAGACCAGTATCTCCATAATCGAAACTGCTTTAATCATAGTTTTTCTGTGCATGTCATTCTCCTTTAGCTTTTTTGATTTTAGTTGATGCACGCTGCTTCAATTTTTCAAAATAGTGTAAGGGTCGCCACCACTCTTAACCTTTAGATTACATTGTTGAACATCATTGTCAACAATTAATTTTATATTTATCAAATAAATCAACTTATTTTGTAAACAATAATTTATTTTGCATAATCTAGAGTACTTTCAACAAACAGAATTCCTTTAAAATTACCTCAGATACAGGCTTTCGATTAACGCTTACACCACCTCTAACACAAAGAAACTCGGCAGGAAAACAATACACAAACACAAACAGTCATCCCATACTTCCATTGTCTCCTTGCTCATCATATCTAGCATCGGATTAATGAACACTTTCGGCTTGTCGATATGCATGTATAAAAGGCGCTTCATCACACCAATTTTGGGTGCAGCAATTGCTCTTCCTGCACGATATTGCTTACGAAAACCCAGCAGTGTGTCGTGGAGATCTATCACAATATTTTGAATATAATTGAATTAGTTTCCGATAAGTTCTTTTATCTTAGGTGCAATTTCTTCCGGACTATCTACTACATAGGCGCCGGCTTCCGTCAGGGCTTTCATTTTTCCCTTGGCGGTGCCTCTGCCTTTTTCAACAATACTGCTGGCATGGGAAAACCGCATTCCTTCCGGAGCCCAGGCACCAGCAATAAAAACTACGAGGGGCTTGGTGAACTGCCCGAGAGCGACCGCTTCCGCTGCTTCCTCCTCAAGTGTCCCTCCAATTTCCCCAAAAACAGCCACTGCTTTGGTCTGTTCATCTTTCTCAAAAAGCTTAAGGACATCTGCCATTGTCAAACCTAAAACCGGCTCGGTGCCGATATGCATTGCTGTGCTGATACCCATGCCGGCAACTTTCAGTGCCCAGGGGACCGTGCCGGACTGGCCGCCGCTGCGGGAAATAACCCCGACTGGACCAGGCTCAAACAGCATGCTTGCCCAGTCGACACTGCCGCCGAGCCATCCAAGAGCAGCTTTTCCGGGGCTGATCATACCTAAACTGCCCGGCCCAAGCATCATCGCTCCGTTTTTCCTGGAATAATTTACCATGTCAATAACGTCGTGCACGGGAATGCGCTCGACGGGCGAGACGATAAACTTAATTCCTGCGTCAACCGCTTCATAGACGGCACCTTTCAGGGCAGGGCCCGGAATGAAGGTGACCGTCGCATCTATCTTACCCTGGTGTTTGATAGCCTCTAATACCGTATCATAGACAGGGATACCGTGAACCTCAAGCCCCCCTTTTCCAGGGGTTACACCGGCAACCACTTTTGTGCCGTAA
>CAXMTO010000211.1:0-11663 GCA_964196355.1 uncultured Myxococcota bacterium | reverse complement strand
CACAATGTTCACCAAAGGCCAGTAGATATGATCACATCCGGAGTCTCACTGCGTTCGCTTACCTGCAGCGTCGCTACCCCAGCAAACATAGACTACTATAGTTCACTGGGGTGCTTCTTGAATATGTAATCATCTTTGCTGGTGAGAAATCCGGGCTAGTAGTTAATTCCTACTTGTTCCGTCATTTCAAGGAACAACAGAGTAGAGACTCTAACCTTTCTGTTTAGTACCTTACTCTTAACTTTCCTGTTTCTTATGACAAAAACAAATATTCATTTTTGAAATAAAAATGTTAGAAATATCTTCAAGGTACTTATACCCCTTGTGGGGTGTTAGCCTTGAGTCAGAAGAAACGAGTTATGTATTCACCCGTTCCCTGAGTTGTTTGCTGGGACGAAAAGTTACTGTCTGTCTTTTTTTTATAGTAAGAGTTTCACCCGTACGAGGATTTCTACCTTTACGTGGCGATTTATCACGGATTGAAAAAGTACCAAACCGAACAAGTTTAATCTGTTCCCCATTGAGAAGCGCTTGTTTCATGTTGTCGAGGAAACTGTCAACTATCAAAGCACAGCTGCTTTGAGAATATCCCAACTGGTTAGACAAGCTTTCAGCCAGTTCTCTTCTAGTGAGATTATTATGTTTTGTCTTTTGATCTGGATTATGCATCGCGGAAACTTCCCCTGAATTTATCTGTGAGCATACGTACTATTTTGGAATGGGATTTTTCCATATTTTTTTCCGTAAGCGTCTTGGTTTGTGATCGGTATGTTATAGAAAGTGCAACACTTTTAAAACCCTGTTCGATCTTGTCACCCTGGAATACATCAAATATTTCAGAGCTTTCAATGAGTTTATCCCTGCTGGATCTGACAACGTCAAGAAGTTCCCCAGAAGATACACTGACAGGTACGATCAGGGCAATATCTCTTTTCACCGAGGGGTACACCGGTAGCGAAGTAAATTTTTTACCTGAAGTCTTTAGGTCGCATAGAGCATCATAATCAAGGTCATAATAAAAAACAGTATGTTTAATACCGAAATTTTTCAGAATTTGGTCTTTTATTCTACCTAGGGTTCCAAGAATACGATCGTTATTGCAGAGGACCAGCGAGTAACCGGATTCTGCATAAGGTTCGCATCGTTCTTTTTCCGGCTGCTTGAATTGAATATTTTTTGTGTCAGTGCCGCAGGTGAGGCCTAACGTTTTGATTATAAACTCTACGCCTCCTTTTGCATCAAAAATATCGACAGGATCATGCTTATGATAAAGGGCAGAGCTTTCACCGTTCCTGCTGCCCGAAAGGACTGCGGTTATTCGGGTTTGTTCAGTTGGCAGTTTGTTTACGCCGACAGGGGTGAAAACTTTACCAATTTCAAACATTTTAACAGCCGTTTTTTGGAAGCTGATGTTTCTTTTGACGTTTTCTAAAAGCCCCGGAAGGAGCATTGTTCTCATAACCGACTGCTCTTCACTGATTGGATTAAGAAGGGCAACATTTTGACGCCTGCTATCTGTTTCAGAAAGAGCCAGCATATCAATGTGTTTTTCAGAAATGAAACTGTAATTGATTGCTTCGGTATAGTCTATAGAGGTGAGAGCCAGTGTGAGGTCATTTCGTCTGAGACGATTACTATCCTGTTCAGGATAACTGAGGTTAACCTCGGGAAGGGTGACAGGGATATTATTATATCCATATAAACGTGCTATTTCTTCAACAAGATCAGCTTCTCTTTCTATATCGACTCTAAAAGATGGTGGAGTGACTAGAAGTGTGTCTGCATCTTTAATTTCACAGCAGATTCCTATTGATTCCAGTAATGTTGCCATTTCCTTAGCATCAAGATTGATACCAAGGTGAGTATTGGTCCGAGATATCCTGAAAGTAAGTGTGGTGGGTGTTTTTTGACCTTCGTATACGTCAATGCCATCCTCTGGAACCTCACCGCCTGCAATCTCACAGATGAGGCGCACTGCACGATCAAGGGCATTTATTGTTCCATCAGGATCTACTCCGCGCTCGAAACGGTAAGACGCATCAGTTGAAAGATTGAGCTTTCTCGCTGTTTTTCTAATTGAGACTGCATTGAAACAGGCACTTTCAAGAAGAATATTAGTGGTTGTGTTTGTCACTTCAGAATTCATTCCACCCATAATTCCAGCTAAAGCTACCGGTTTTACACCGTCGCAGATCAACAACATATCTGAATCTATCGTACGCTCGGTGTTGTCTAGGGTAGTAAATGTTTTTTCATTGCTCCGTGGTGTTCGTACTACAATCTTACCATCGGTCAAGGTGTCGAAATCAAAAGCATGGAGAGGTTGACCATATTCCAGCATCACGAAGTTGGTGATATCGACAATGTTATTGATAGGTCGTAATCCGACAGAGATAAGCTGTTTTCTAAGCCACCAGGGTGATGGGCCAATTTCAATATTCCTGATTAATTTTCCAGCATAACGGGGGCAGAGTTCTGGGGATTCGACTTCGACTGAGAAATCAGTGCTATGTCGTTTTATTCCACAGTCAATAACGGGAATTTTAAGCTGTTTTTTGGTGATACCGCATATCTCTCTGGCGACTCCTATCACAGAAGCACAGTCAGGACGATTGGGGGTGAGGTCTATCTCAATTGAGGTATCATCAAGACCGGTTGCTTTAATAAAAGACTGCCCCTGTTCAGTTCCTTCGGGCAGTTCCATGATTCCAGTATGTTCATCGCTGAGTCCCAATTCCCTCTCCGAGCAGATCATGCCGCAAGATTCAATACCCCTTACTTTAGATTTTTTGATTTTAAAATTACCAGGAAGGGTGGTGCCAGGAAGAGCAACGACAACTGCGAGACCTTCTCTTACGTTAGGGGCTCCACAGATGATCTGCACAGTTTCCTGTCCAACATCAACATGACATAGGCTGAGCTTGTCTGCGTTTGGATGCTTTTCGCAGGTTACGACTCGTCCGGTAATCAGGGGAGAGAGTTCTTGATAAAGTGGGACTACAGAGTCAACCTCCAGGCCAAGCATGGTAAGCTGTTCCGCAAGTTGATCAGGTGAAAGATCTGTCGTGTCGACATAATCCTGTAACCAGTTTAAAGTAAATTTCATAGTTATCTTCTAATTTGAATAAAACTTACAATCCCGGGTCAGCGGGGCTGTTTCCAACACCCCGGAGGGGGTATAAGTACCTTTACGAAGCAAGTTTCTACCATCTCTATCAGTACTGAACAATAGACGTTGGAATACCGAATGAAATAATTTAATGCCTAGAATTGGGAGAGAAAACGCTGGTCATTTTCATAAAAGAGTCGAATATCATCGATACCGTATTTGAGCATGGCGATACGCTCAATACCAAGACCGAAGGCAAACCCACTGTAAATCTCGGGGTCGTACCCGACCATTTTGAAAACTTCAGGATCGATCATACCTGAACCAAGAATCTCGAGCCAGCCGGTTTTTTTACACACCCTGCATCCTGCTCCGTTGCACATAACACAGGCAATATCAACTTCTGCACTCGGTTCAGTAAATGGGAAGAAGCTGGGGCGGAAGCGAAGTGGCAGCTCTTGTTCGAACATTTCACGCATAAAAACTGTGAGAACACCCTTCAGATCAGCAAAGGAGATATCTCGATCTACCAGAAAACCTTCGACCTGATGAAACATGGCTGTATGCGTGATGTCCGAGTCACATCTGTATACTTTCCCAGGAGCAATTACCCGCAGGGGCGGTTGTTGTGCCTCCATTATTCGAGCCTGCATAGGTGATGTATGGGTTCGCAGCAGAATAGAATCACTTACATAGAAGGTGTCGTGCATGTCCCGCGCAGGATGGTGCTCCGGAATATTCAGAGCCTCAAAATTATAGTGGTCCGTTTCGACATCAGGGCCTTCTGCAACAGAAAAACCAAGTTGTTCAAAGATCTGGCAGGCTTCATTCATGACCCGGGTCACGGGATGAAGCGAGCCGGCAGCAGGGCATCTACCTGGAAGGGTAAGATCCGGTACAGTACCGTTTCGACCAGCAATTCCTGATGCACTTATAAAGGAGGTAGATTTCTCTTCAAAGAGCACTTCTATCTCTTTTTTGACGGTATTTGCGAGTTGTCCAAGACGAGGTCTTTCTTCCGCAGAAACTGTACCTAATTGCCGCATAATAGCAGTGAAGCGACCCTTTCTGCCAAGAAAACGAATGCGGAAGTCCTCAAGCTGGTCGACGCCACTGAGTTGAGCCAGCTGTTCTTTAGCTTCAGTTTCTAAGCTTTGTAACTCATTTTCCATGATAATTGAAAATTATATACTCGAGGAAATAGCATGCCGGTTAATGGTTCTTAGAACCATTAACCGGCATACGATGAAATCATGATCCAGGGACAGGCTGTTACGCGTTAGCTTCTTTTGCCAGCACTACAACCTTGGAGAAAGCTTCTGTATCGAGAATGGCGAGATTGGCTAGTACCTTGCGATCAAGATCGATGTTGGCCTTTTTAAGGCCGCCAATCAATGTACTGTAGCTCATGTCGTTCATACGCGCTCCAGCATTTATGCGCGTTATCCAGAGACGACGGAAATCTCTTTTTTTGGTTCGTCTGTCCCGGTATGCGTAAGCCAATGCCCGATCAACTGCCTCCGTGGCAGTACGGTAAAGACGTGACCGTCCTCCTCTAAAACCTTTTGCAAGCTTCAGAACTCTGTTTCTTCTTCTGCGTGCCTTAAAACCTCGTGTTACGCGTGGCATGAATAAACTCCTTTTTTCCTGCAATCACATTTTTCTGCAGGGATCTATCAGTCGGGGAGCAGGCGAGCTCCAGATATTAAAATGAATTAAACCCGACTGCAACTGTTACAAGTATGGTAAAATTTTTCTGATCGTCTTAGCATTAGAAGGATCAACGAGTCCCGATTTTCGCAATCCACGCTTCTGCTTTGTACTCTTTTTGGTCAAGATATGACTGGTATACGCTTTATTGCGCTTAATCTTTCCTGAGCCGGTGGCTCTAAAGCGCTTCGCAGCGCCTCTGTTTGTTTTCATTTTTGGCATGATATTTCTCCTTTACACCCTAATATCATATGCTGTTGAGGTTGAGAATCTTGTGTTTCCACGAAACGCCAGACCCCAGCGCAATATTTCATATTTTGCTATTATACCGCTTTATTTATGCTTAATGTATTCGCTTATGCCTTTGGCCCTACAAACATCACCAACTGCCTGCCTTCCATTTTAGGCATTTGCAGGATAGTTGCATCATCTTTGAGGGTCTCAGCAATCTTGTTCATGGCTTCAATTCCAATTGTCTGAGAGTAGACAATTTCCCTTCCTCTAAAGCGCATGGTCAGTTTAACTTTGTTTTTATTTCCAAGAAATTTTTTGATATTTTTAATCTTAAAGTTGAGATCATGTTCGTCCGTTTTTGGTCGAAATTTGATCTCCTTTGTCTCTACAACAGTCTGTTTTTTCTTGGCTTCTTGGACTTTTTTCTGTTGCTCGTAGCGAAATTTGTCGTAATTCATTACCCGGCATACAGGGGGATCTGCATTTTCAGATACCACTACTAAGTCAAGTCCCGCTTCGTCCGCAATATTTTGCGCCTCGGTCGAAGTTACTACCCCAAGTTGCTCGGCATCGCTACCGATGAGGCGTACTTTTGGAAAGCGGATTTCCTCATTTTTCTGTACCTTGATGTCACGCTGGACCGGGGTCTGTCTTCCTCTTCTGATAACTTTACCTCCTCGAATCTACGAGCTTAAATGGAAATTTCTACCTGGGAATATGATGAGCTCATGGCTACAGTTCCCCAGGCCTGAATCGATGCTAAATTGCAGTGAATTAAATACCTCTCCCCTCGCTTACCTCGGTTTTAACTTTTTCGATAAACTCGGAAAGTGTCATAGGTGGCAGATTCTTGCCGTCACGAAGACGGACCGTAACAGTACCATTTTCTTTTTCTTTGTCACCAACTATGAGCATGTATGGTATTTTATTTACCTGTGCTTCCCTTATTTTATAGTTCAGTTTTTCGTTGCGCAAATCCTTTTCAATCCTCAATCCTGCCTTGCGGAACTGCTTAAAGACATTTTCACAGTATTCAGCCTGGTCGTCAGTGATATTGAGAATCCGTGCCTGAACTGGTGCAAACCAGAGGGGAAACACACCCGCATAATGTTCAATTAATACACCGATGAATCGTTCAAGAGACCCCATAAGTGCCCGGTGGATCATGATGGGCTGGTGATCACTGTTGTCTGAACCTGTATAAGTGAGTTGAAATCGTTCCGGGAGATTGAAATCAACCTGGATGGTTGAACATTGCCATGATCGACCCAACTGATCTTTAATCTTTATATCGATTTTTGGCCCGTAAAAAACACCTTCACCGGGATCGATCATAAATTTAAGACCTTTTTTCTCAAGAGCAAGTTTGAGGGACTCTGTGGCAAGTTCCCAGCTCTTATCTGATCCGACGTATTTTTCAGGGCGAGTTGAAAGATAAATGTCGTATTCTTTAAAACCAAAATTCTCGAGGATATGGAGGTTAAGTTCCAGTATGTTGAATATTTCATCCTCAAGTTGATCAGGTCGGCAGAATATATGAGCATCATCCTGGGTAAAACCACGAACGCGAAGGAGACCATGCAGTGCTCCGGCACGCTCATATCTGTAAACAGTACCTAGTTCACACCAGCGTAACGGCAGTTCCCTGTAGCTCCTTTTCTTGTTAGTGTACACACCAATATGAAAAGGACAGTTCATTGGTTTGAGCTGATACGCCACACCATCAATATCCATTGGTGAGTACATATTCTCACTGTAGAAATCGAGATGTCCGGAAGTTTTCCACAGGTCCTGGCGAGCTATGTGCGGTGTATAGAGAAGATCGTAATCATGTCGATAGTGTTCGTCTTTCCAGTAATCTTCGATAAGACGTCGTAACTGTGCGCCTTTGGGCTGCCAGAGAATGAGACCCGCTCCGATATCTTCCTGAACTGTAAAAAGTTCTAGTTCTTTTCCAAGTTTACGATGATCCCTCTTTTTGGCCTCTTCGAGAGCGTGGAGATGTTTTTTCAGATCTTTTTTGTCAAAAAAGGCGGTACCGTAGATGCGCTGCAGCACGTCCTTTTTCTCATCACCACGCCAGTAGGCACCAGCTACCCGCAATAATTTAAATGCCTTGATAAAGGAAGTGTTGGGTACATGAGGTCCTCTGCAGAGATCTGTGAAATCGCCAACCTGATAGAGGGAGACCATATCTGTATCCAGATCCTGAATAAGCTCGATTTTATATTTCTCGTCTTCAGCTTCAAATCTGGCAATTGCGTCAGAGCTCTGGATTTCTGTTCGACTAAATGGAAGTGCCTGGCGCACAATCTCTTCCATCTTTTTCTCTATCTTTTCAAAGTCCTCAGGATTGAACGGCTGCTCTCTGAGGAAATCGTAATAGAAACCGTTTTCAATGGACGGGCCTATAGCAATCTTTACATTGGTGCCAAAAATTTCTCTGACGGCCAGTGCCATAACATGAGCGGTAGAGTGTCTTAAGACATCAAAGGCCTCATCTGAACCAATCTGTATTGGAGTTAAGGTCGAATCTTCGGTCAAAGGAGTAGTGAAGTCGGCAATAGTGTCATCAATTTTTGCAGCAATAGTTCGTTTGCGCTGTTTGTTGGAAAGCAGTGTTGATAACGCTTCACCTACAGTAGTCCCAGAGGGCAGCGAGACACTGTCTTTCTTATCTAATGTAATGCCTATGTTTGTCATGAGAATTTTTGCTATAAAAACAAAGGCTAAAGAATTAACACCTCATACAAGGAGTTTTTACTTTAGCCTTATATCTTGGTAGGCGCGGGCGGGATTGAACCGCCGGCATCCACCACGTCAAGGTGGCGCTCTCCCACTGAGCTACGCGCCTGTTCAAACTACATTAAACTAGGAAAACTGAAAAGATATCGCTAAAATATCTGAACCTGTTTCAAATACCAGTAAATCATATGAGTGTCAAGAAAAAATCGATCGGGAAACAGAAGAAAACACGAATTTAGAGAGCTGATGCGCGTGCTTCAATTGCCTTTGCCAGGGTATATCTGTCAGCATATTTGATATCCATTCCCATTGGTATGCCACATGCCAGTCTTGTCAGTTTGACCGGAGCCGTTTTAAGTACGTCTGTAAGGTAGTTTGCCGTCGCCTCGCCGGGTACGGTCGAGCTTGTGGCAATGATAACTTCTTTTACTGTACCGTTTGAAATTCGTGCCAGCAATTCCTTGATTTTGATTTCCTCGGGTCCTATCCCGTCCATAGGGGAGAGAACTCCGTGCAGGATGTGATAATGGCCTGGAAAAGAGCCGGTCTTTTCTATGGCGAGCAAGTCTGCAGATTGCTCAACCACACAAATGATATCCGGCTGGCGTCTGGGTTCTGCACAAATGTCGCAGGGGTCTTTTTCTGAAAAAGTGAAGCAGCAGGAACAGAGCTGAATAGAGCCGTGAAGTTCTGTCAGTGCCCGGGCCAGGTTTTTTGCCTGGACTTCTGGCCTGCGTAAAATGTTGAGCGCAAGCCTGGTGGCCGTTTTCTTGCCAATTCCTGGGAGAAAGGAGAGATTTTCTATAAGATTCTCCAATGCTGGAGGGATAACTTGCATGGGTTACCTGGTGATGGATTATGGTAAATGGGGATTTCTTTCTATCTCTTTGACTGGGAGAGGAACGTATTAAGCGCATTAACACCCCACAAGGGGCATAAGTACCATGGTGATATATCTAACAACCTAATTTCAAAAAGACATTCCTCGATTTCTTGTTTTTTACACCCCTCAAGGGGGTACTGAAAAGAGTGACTGGCTTTTTGGAGTAAGGCACTATAAAATATTTGAAAGCCCTGGTATATTGAGGCCGCCGGTGAGCTGGCCAAGCTCCTGTTTACTGAGCTCTTTGGATTTTCTGATTGCATCATTGGTGGCAGAGACTATTAGATCCTGAAGCATTTCCGATTCACCGGGATCAATGACGGCTTTTTCAATGGACATGGAGATGACATCCCCTTGACCATTGACTGTAACCAAAACCATGCCGCCTCCTGAACTTCCAGTGATGGTCTTTTGGGCCAAATCCTGTTGGATTTTAGCCATTTTCTCCTGCATGCCTCTTGCCTGTTCCATTATATTGCTGAGATCCATAATTGTTTGTTCCGCTGTTGTGATTGTATATTTTTTTTAAAAGTCTATCTGCTTCTCGGTCCAACCCTGATATCACCAACCTGGCCATTAAAAACTTCTGCTGCCATGATGACAAGGGGGTCATTGGCCAGTTCCTGACGTTTTCGATGGGGTGATGACGCAGTTTTTGAGTTTCCGTTAGAGGTATCAATTTCAGGCAGTATAAAACGTATCTTGAGTGGTTTCTGGAAAAAATCGAGAGTAAATTCCGTGAGGAGTTTTTGATTGTCTTGTTGTCGAAGGACTGTGCAATTTGCAGGGTCGCTGTATGTCAGATGCAGTTCTTCCTTTTCCTGCTTAATCGTGTCAGCTCTTTGCAGGTCCTGAGCCATCCACACCTTCCTTTGCTTTACATAGGCGATAAATTCCAGCCAGTTTTTCCGCACCTCTTTTGCGTGGGGTTGAATTGCAATAGCAGGTGTATTTTCAGGTTTTACAGTATCGCTGGATGCCTTTTTTTCGGCGGGGAACACTTCCTTATGCTCTGGCTGAGTACTCTTTGTGGTGGTCTCTTCCGGGTCTTTTGCAGGAAGGAGCTTATCCTCAGATATAGGTAGTGTTTTAGCCGGTGCAACGGGCTGATCAGAGGTAGAACTCGTTTCAACAGGTGAGCTGGGTGGTTGATCGGGTAAGCCCAGGAGCACCTCATCAAGTTTTCCGAGGAGCGTGCTGACGCTTGCAACATTGTCGGCTTCTATGATTTTTAAAAACGATGTTTCCAAAGTGAGGCGTGGTTGGCTGGAGTATCTGACTTCTTCAGCACAGCTCATGAGTAGATTGAGTTTTTGGTGCAGGGTCTCCGGAGAATAATTCTCTGCGACCTTTTGAAACTCAGCTAGTTCTTCGGTCGGCAGGTCAATGAGATTTGTGCAGCCATCGATCTTGCAGAGAAGAAGGGATCGAAAATGTCCCATAAGATCAATGAGAAATCTCTTGATATCCAATCCGTAGTTAAATATTTGCTCTATCCCCTGAAGAACATCACCATACTTGCGGTCCAGAAGTCCTGTGGTCAGTTGCATGAGTACTTCTCTATCAACCAGTCCGAGCATTTCAATCACATCTTGAGTACTGATGGTTTTCTCTCCAAATGAAAACATCTGGTCAAGAAGACTTAATCCGTCCCGTACTGAACCGCCAGCTTCCCTGACAATCAGTGATAAAGCCGCTGGTTCGATCTCAAACCCTTCAGTTTTGGTCAGGTCGAGAAAGTGATCATACAATTCTGCAGCTGGAATACGTTTTAGTTCATACTGCTGACATCTGGACAGAATGGTGATAGGGATTTTATGAATTTCGGTGGTGGCAAACATGAAATGCACATGCTCAGGCGGTTCTTCGAGGGTCTTCAACAGGGCGTTGAATGCCTCCGTCGTCAGCATGTGAACTTCATCAATGATAATTATTTTATATGGTGAAGAAGTAGGAAGGAAACGGAGTTTTTCCTTTAATTCCCGGATTTCCTGAATACCTCTATTGGAGGCACCATCAATTTCATGGAGATCAAGAGAAGCACCGGTCGCGATTTCACGACACGAAATGCACTTGTCACAGGGGCGTGCAGATTCGGTCTCCTGGCAGTTGATCGCCTTGGCCATCAGGCGGGCGAGGGTGGTTTTACCAACTCCACGAACGCCGGAGAAAAGGATGGCATGAGCAACCCTGTCTCGAGACAGGCTGTTCTGCAATGTCTTAACAACAGAGCGCTGTCCGACTACTTGGTCAAAGGTTTGGGGACGGGATTTTCTGGCAAGAACAAGATATGACATGTAACACCGTGGCCTGGGCAGGAAATGTCGAGTGGGGCGATAAAAAAATGATAGCCGGGCTACCTGTGCACACAAAGAGTGTCACTGCCGTTGCTTCCTTCCGGACCTGGCGGAGTTCGTGATTCCTTGTTGCTCAGGACCCGGCTATCAAAATCAAAACTAAGAATGGCGGAGAGGATGAGACTTTAAATACAAAAAATATATGTTAATATTATTGCAAAAACCTCTCTTGAAATTGCCTGTATTTTATGTTAGATGCGACCAATGCGCAATCTTTGTTGTTAAATGACGTTGTTCTTATAAACCAAACTTTTACTCCCGTCAAGAGTATTGATCACCACCTGTCCAGTGTCCGAAAATAAAAGATAACTCCTTATTTTGTTTTTTCAAGTTGATCACAAGAAGTGGTTGAGCTGTTTAACACTATTCTGCGTTTTCAAGAGAGGCCTCAGCCGATTTGCTGCACTGCCTTTTTTTGATCAACTTCTAATCAACTCCTGATCTTGAGTTCAAATCAAAAAGTTCATGAGGAATACGGGATAGGGGTATTGCATGACAGACTCACGATCCACACTAACCAAGTCATAGGATTCACCTGGACGCAATGGTAAAAAATTAGTAATGGAAATAGACTGAACGTTTTTGAAATGAGAAGTAAATTTGAAAAATTCGCAATGAGATGGGA
>CAXMTO010000210.1:0-5270 GCA_964196355.1 uncultured Myxococcota bacterium | reverse complement strand
GGTACTGTCGCGGTTTATCCCGTTGCTGCCTGAAGCAGGCAATGAGGTGTGCCGGCGATCTGCGCCATAATTACAGCTTTGGGTTACATATAAGAAGCTCAAGTTCGACAGTTAAACATTCAACAGAAGGTTATTCCTGTGAAGTTTCTGTTTAGAGTGGACGAGTGATTTGCAGATCGGAATTTGAAGAGATACAGGAAACACCTTTCGTTGGAGTATAATGCCACATTGATTAGCTTCATTGTAGCAATATTAAATTCAACTCTCAGCTGCTGATATTACGCTATCAGGAACAAGATCAACTCATACTTGTGTACATGCCTCTTGGCTTGCCAAGGGAAACCTAATACAACTGTAGATTTTAGAGTACGAGATTGTCACACACCCTCTTCCTTTTTACAAGCCTTGAAACATACCACAATGTGCCATATTGTTACTCTTGGCAGTATGTTGCCGTTAAATTGTTTAGATCCAACCTTCCAAATATGCGACGAGACTTTGCAGCATCGCTATGTGCTATACTGCAAAACATATTTTCCTAAGATATGCGTCACGGGTAGACACCCAAGACTGGGGTTTTAAAAGACGCTGACCTTTAAAAAACAAATTCCGGTGAGTAAAATGATTATACATCAAAGAGAAGTCAGATACGGCGAAGACTACCCTGTATTTTTCGAGGTGCTTGCGAAGATTAAAGCCTATCTTGAACAAAAAAATCCTGAGGTCTCAGTTGATCTTATGTACAACCTGGCTGGCGAGAGAGGTTGGGCAACGATTCAGACACGCTACCCTTCGCTTGCTGATTACGAGAGAATCGATGCCGATATGGACAACGATGAGAACTATTCAAAGCTGTTCGAGTCTATCATAGAAGGCTCAGAAGACCTGCCTGTAGATCAATTTTATCGTGTAATTCAATAGATGTAGACCCATCAAAATACATAAAGAGCGCTACATGCGGTTAGAATCCGGGCTATTTGTTAGAAGTCTTCCTTATGATCATCCTCTTTTTGAATGATATCAGTAAACCGGATATTAACTTGTCCGCAAAAATACCAAACCGTTTATAGGAGAAGAAGGCCATGTCATTGAAAATAATTGGGCTGGCATGGGTACTCATACCCGGAAATTGCTTCGGTGGGCCTGACCGAACAGGCTCTCATAGATCGTGGTGTCCCCTACATTTCTGTATTTCAGGACTGGCTGGCCAGTGCCCAGGCAATGGCAAAACGGATTGATTATTCAAGGATTAAGCTGCTTGTCTCTCCCGAAGACTATCGTATTCTCGGCTGCCATTTGCTGGGGCCTGAAGCTGATACTATTATTCACCGGGTGATTTCTGTAATGCGCCTCAGGAACGACGTACGAGAGCTGGCGGAAATGGTATACATACACCACCCCGCCTTGAACGAGTGTGTACTAGCCGCTGCCGTCAAAGCTGTGGGCAAGGTCAGGGCTTACAAATCCGAATCATGATTTAATACTGCCGGCAGCCTATCACAGAAGTTACGTAACCTTGCTTAACACACTACAACCCCGAAGATTGACTGAGGAGTTATAAATGATTTCGTGGAAGAATATTCTTGCATTCGCAAGTGATGGTAACCCCACCCCGGACCGCAGAATTAACAAAACCGATGAGCAATGGCGCACCCAGCTTTCCGAAGAACAGTTTCGGGTTGCACGCCAGCATGGCACGGAACCGGCCTTCAGCTCGGACTCTTGCAGCCTGTTTGAACCTGGAATTTATGCCTGTTTATGCTGTGAGACACTCTTGTTCAATGCTGAAGATAAGTATGAATCAGGAACAGGGTGGCCTTCGTTTAGTCAGCCGATCAAGGAGAATGCCGTTTCGTATTATGGAGATAGTAGCCATGGTAGGAAACGTATCGAGGCGCGCTGCAACACCTGCGATGCTCATCTAGGACATGTTTTCCCTGATGGCCCAGAGCCCAGTGGCCTGCGGTATTGTATGAATGCCGTTGCTTTGAAAAAAGTTGAATCCGCCTCAGAAAAAGCTACCTTTGGTGGTGGCTGCTTCTGGTGCACTGAAGCAATTTTCCAACAGCTTCGTGGAGTCTTGTCAGTGGAGAGCGGGTACAGTGGGGGTAACGTGGGTGATCCATCGTATCAAGCGGTTTGCGGCGGAACAACAGGTCACGCAGAGGTTATCCAGATCAAGTATGACCCTGAGGGTATTACCTACGAAGATCTTCTGCGTATTCATTTATCCACGCATAACCCGACTTCTCTCAATAAGCAGGGAGCTGATAAAGGGACACAGTACCGAAGTATCATTTTAACCCATAACAGTGAGCAGCTAGAAAGAGCTGAAGGCATAATCGAGGAGTTACAAAGGTTCTTTGACAAGCCTATCGTCACCGAAATAAAAGCTTTTGAGGCTTTTTATAAAGCAGAAGACAACCATCAAAATTATTACGAGAGAAATTCAAGTGGGAGGTATTGTCAGTCGGTGATCAACCCTAAACTGGTAAATCTACGGAAACTATTTGTTGAAAAGCTCAAGAAATAACAGACTTTCTCTCTGTTAACAGGTCCAGTGTCATATTAAAAATTAAGATTGCCAAACCAACTCTTGACCAAAACATTATTTGTTCCAGATTAAGATTCTTCCTGATCACTTAATGTCAGCGATTTATCATTGAAATTAACATTGCCAAAACGAAGATAATCAATGTTGCATTATACTTAAACTAAAGGTGTTTCCTGTGAAGTTCGATTTTGACCGTACCCAAAAAACTTGCTAGAAAAGGAGCATTCTGGAACTTTTTATAATTCAAAACTACTTCCAGAAAACCAGCTGTAAATGCAGCACTCCACATTGTTGATAATTCCAGACCATCTTTGAGAGATGGTCTGGAGGCTGTATACGTATACCTCGACCAATCCCCTTAATCCCCTTGAATCATCAGCGCAGCATGCTTCAGGGTACTGTCGGAAAGGTGCGAGTACCTTTCTGTTGATGCTATGCTGGAGTGTCCAAGAAGTTCTTTGACGTGGTATATGTCCACCCCTTTCTGAACCAGCATGCCGATGCAGGTATCGCTTAGGGTGTGCCGGAGGGTGTGGAAGGTAACCTTGGGTACCTGTAGGTTGCCTGGGAAACCCAGTACAGCCGGTTGTACTTGGTTATTGCTATACGGGGTAAACAGTACCGAAATCATGTTTCTTCGGGCGGTACCTGTAAAGTCCAATCGCGGCGATCGATTTTTAACTTACTTAAGATCCCTCAAGTTGGGTTATACGTTGCTGTTGCAGAGATTGGACCGGGCAACCTCAATTCCTCAGCATCTTTTTTAGCACTGACCGGTTCGGAGATGCACAGGAAGAACCTTAAGTTACATCTTTTCTGAAAAAGTTGAGATTGCCGATCAACGCCTCTTGCCACTTTTAAAATTCGTGGTCGCCACCTTTGCCTTGGATGACACCGCAAGAGTTTCAGAGAGTTTGCCGAGAAAATACTTCCCGAGAATCGATGCCACAATGATCACCCCCATGCCGGTAAGAACTTGAGGAGAAACAGCTTCTCCGTGCACCAGGGCCACCATAAGTACGGCCAGTGGCGGGGCCAGATAGCCCAGGAAACCAATAACCACCATATTACCACCAGTAACAGCCCGATTCCAGAGAAAAAAAGATAGTCCAAGCGGTACCAACCCAAGGTATAGGGCTGACAGTATGGCCGGGATTGACGGAATCTGATGAGGCATGGTTACCAAATACAACACGCCCGAGCAGAGAGCCGTCAACAGGGTAAAAAAGGTCATAGGCTCCTTTTTCAGGCCAAGTCTCGGCAGTCCCACAGAAAAGCTCGACCAAATAACCCCGCAGCAGAGTGCTAGAAGGTATCCCTTCATGTGGGTCGAATCAAAAGAAAGATCTTTCCCCGCACTAATTACCAGGGCCGCACCGAAAAAGCCGAGTAGAGCAGAGCTGAGTATACTTAAGGCCAGTCGCCTAAGCAGAAGCAAGGAAGAGAATATGACGATCCACAGCGCCCAAGTGGTGGCAAGAATTGCTGCTTCTGCCAAGGGAGCACGCTCCAGGGCCAGGTAATATATCCAGTGGTAGAAAAACAAGCCCCACAAACCGAAAAGACAGGCCTTGAACGGTGGTAGACTCAAGCGGAAATTTCGATGCGTTATACCGTTTTGCAGGAAGAGATAAAGAGCTGCCGTGGTGAAGCTGTAAAACATCAGCTCTTCGGTGGAGAGTTCATTGAGACCAGCGCCAGTTGCCGCCGGTAGACTCGCCCAGCAGAGAATGGCGCCAAGGGCGTAAAAATAATGTTTCATGTCGTACTCCTGAAGGTGCGTGTTTTAAGTGTGTGCAAAGTATACGCCCCTTCAGTCTGACTGTCTTGAACAAACTGACATTTATAGGTTTTCGGATGAAAATGTTATCAGCGTGATTTCTGCTGGTGTTAAATACCGGCGGTAAGACCATAGCGCTATTTAGAGCGCCTGGTCAGAGGGCTCTGGTCAAAAACGAACTGAGAGGTTAAGGCTTTAATTTTACATTTACAATAATGTCCCATAGGAGTACCGTTGTGAGCGTATTCTTTTTCATCCAGGGATGTAAATTTTCTTCTCTGGCTTTTTCAGTTTCCCGGTTCTAAGAAAATCTGACAAGGGCATACGTTTCTATTCTTTATGTTACCATATCAAATTTCAGCCAATTGCCAAGCCCTGCTGAGTTATAATTATTCCTGTATCTCTTTGAGGAGAGCGAGCTAGTCATCCAGTAGAGTTTACCTTTGCCAAGGTTTATTTTACGCAGGATTGGGCAACATAACCTTCTTCCTAAACATCCCCGGCTGATCCGTATCTGTAGTTTTCCGAATTCCATCACACAACTGTTCCTACCCCGACGGTACCGACTTACTTACGGCGATGTTAAGGGGAAAAACAGACCGGCCTATACAATTTGCGCCTGCCCTCTAGCGTCGCGTGAGGGGTACTCAGGGCGACAGAATCGTAGTGCACCCATCACTTGGTATATTTAAAATATCAAACCACGATATATTGCATAAATATGGAAAAAGGCATGGAGGCTGTAGATTGAGGTATCGAAGGAAGTATGAACCCGAAACAGAGAGGACCGTGGTGGCTGCATAAGGCTGCTTAGCGGAGGCTACACGGGTCGAAAAACGTTTATGAAGGGGTTGGGCTGCATTTTGGAAAACGGCATAAAAAGACGGTTTATTTGCAGGGTAATCGTTATTTTGTTTGATCCGATATTTTCTGGAA
>CAXMTO010000209.1:0-7702 GCA_964196355.1 uncultured Myxococcota bacterium | reverse complement strand
AGGGTGAAGAACGGGTGAAAGACGCTTATACCGAGTCGGTTTGGAAAAGATTGGTTCAGTTGAAAGACAAGTATGACCCAACCAATATGTTTCGTCTCAACCAGAATATAAAGCCATCTGAATAACCTCTGGTTGATGGCCACCCGATGACCACCCCACCGGGCCGTCTGCAATGCCCGGAAGAGAATCGTTATCTGGACAGTTGAACTTTGTGGCAGTGAGGATAGTCATGAACATGAAAACTGAAACCATGTCCGAACAAAAAACATTTAAGCAATTGAATGTTCACATCTACAATTTGAACACGGATATTCTGGGGACAGGGGCTATTGATGCTGCAGGATTTATCAGCATTCGTCTGGTATCTGGCGCTGTCGCTCTTTTCCTGATCTTTCTCCTTAGGACCAAACATTTGCCAACAACCACGAAAGGAAGCTGGTTCGCAGGCTTTATGCTGTTTCTTTATGCAATAACATTCTTATAAATCTGGAATAAGGTTAACTTGGATGTACCTTGGCCTGAGCATAGATAAACAGGGATTATGCTGCGAGATTAGTTATGTTGTGTATCTTATTGGTCTTCTTCTTTTAATTTTAAAAAAATATTGCAAATATTGCTTTTTCTTCCTCCTTTTTCTTTATATTTTATTTTTTTACTTTTTTTGTGTTTACAAACTTAAAAATTCTTGTAACTGTTTATAGTGTAATGGTGCCAAGCACCAAAAAAATAAAATTATTGCGTGTGATATGAAAAACTTAACGACTGTATTTCTTCCCTTATTTAATTATTTCTCACTTAGGTAGCCCTTCAGTGCCTATAGAAAATTTACCGTAGTAGTTTAATTAAATTGAAAAAATTTCACCACATATCTTGACATAAAGATTCTTCATGTCGATATATATTCATATGTCGATTTCAATAACACTCTTAAACACACTGTTTGGATATTAACTATGGATAGAATTGACCACCTTTTGGAGCAATGGGAAAAGGAAAGGCCTGACCTTGATGCCACACCAGTTGGGATACTTGGAAGATTGATGATTCTTAATGGATTAGCAGAACGTGGAGTTGAAAAAGTTTTGCAACCTCACAACCTCACGACTCAGGAGTTCGATGTCCTTGCTATATTGAGACGTTGTGGGCCTCCTTTCCGAAGAGCTGTCGGTGTCCTTTGTTCCTATTCATTACTCTCTAGTGGAGCTATGACCAATCGGGTCGACCGGCTTGAAAAGAAAGGGCTAATTCGGCGTGAGCAAAATCCTGAGGATAGGAGAGGAGTGCTTGTAGCCCTGACATCAACTGGCCGTGCTCTTATTGATAAGCTAGTTGTTGAGCGTCTTCAGGAAGCACACGAACGTGTATCAGTGTTGTCCTCGAAAGAACGAAGACAACTCGAGGGCCTCCTCACCCAATTTTTGGCAGCTCTACAGGAGAAGGAGGATATATGAGGACAGGATCACTATCTATGCCATGTCATCGGCTTATAAGGAGAATCAAATGAAAATTATTATTGCAGGAGCCTCTGGCTGGCGTGTTTGTTCTTACTAGTGGATTCCTCAGTCACTACCCTAACACAGCTTCAATTGCTACAGGACCTTTGAATGCAGCAATTGATACCTTCGTTAACAATACAGCTCCTGCCCTGCGACGTGGAATCCGCCTAAACGTGGTTAGCCCAGCTCCCGTTGTTAACCCAGGACAAACAGGCCTGGGGCTTGTAACAGCTAAAGAAACAGCACAATATTATGTAGATGCTGTGGAAGGTTCGCTCTCAGGTAAGGTCTTGAGAGCGTGGGGTGGCTTGCAGCTTCCAGCAGAAGACGATTCTTGATCGACGACAACTATTTTTGGTTAAACACCACAGAGTTGTTTCTAAGTAGGGTCTGTAATTTGGTAATAAAAGAACAGGTGCAGGTTGTAGCAGATTTTTCTCGATCACAGTGCATAATATCCATATTAGGAGTATGTAATGATTGCAAAAATTGATAAGAAAGTTGTGGTAGCAAAGGATTTGAAAGAACTATTATCCGAAAAGTCTGATATGCTTGTGGTTGATTTATTGCCTCCAGAACATTTCAGTAAGGTACATATTCCAAATGCTGAAAATGCCTGTGTTTTCTTTGTGTCCTTTTTAGAGGATCTCGCCGCTGTTGTTCCAGACAAACTATCCCAAGTTGTGGTTTATGGTTCAAGTATACGTAGCCGGGATGTTACAATAGCCGTTGAGAAAATGGCTAGGGCCGGTTACCAGAATATTCAGTACCTCGAAGGGGGATTAGAGGAGTGGCGTGAAGCTGGGTTTGCTCTGGATGGTGACGCAGTAAATCTTCCAGATGATCCCCAAACCACATTATCTCTTTACGATGGAAGATATATTGCTAAATCGACTCTAAGCCAGGTTGAATGGGTTGGCCGCAACCCTAATTCGCGGCACATGGGAACTGTTGACATCGCAAAAGGCGTTGTGGAAATTTTAGATGGAAAAATCTCAGGACTGATTGAAGTTGACATGAA
Organism: uncultured Myxococcota bacterium; assembly: GCA_964196355.1. GTDB lineage: Bacteria > Desulfobacterota > Desulfobulbia > Desulfobulbales > Desulfocapsaceae > Desulfomarina. Next base: position 5,185 of record CAXMTO010000209.1, on the reverse strand, counting down.
TAGCATCCATAATACAAATTTGGAAGGTGATGAGCTACAACCCGTCTTGGAAGCTCATCTTCGGTCTGACGACTTTTTCTTTACCCAAATGTTTCCCAAAGCAGTTTTTGATTTCAAGGGAGCTAACCTTAATGAATCAGGTTGGTTAACTGCTCCCAATTTTCACGTGAAAGGCCAACTGACTTTGCGCGGTATTACGGCACCTCTCGAATTTGACACAGTTGTCAGCAGCATTGATGATGATTCCATAGCCTTGGAAGCCCATTTCGATATTGATCGAACCTGTTGGGATATAATTTATGGATCAACTCGTTTTTTCGAGCATTTGGGGATGCATAAAGTTTTTGATCTGGTCAGCCTGCAACTCTATATAGTTGCGACTCGATGAATCAGAAATGGTTGATTTTGTCACACCACATAACTACTGTGAGGTTACTATATAATGCATGATTGCAGGAGTTGAGCTCATACTATCTATCTTCAGTACACCCTTGGCTTGCCAAAATAAAGATAAACAGGAATTAAGGGCTATTTGCTCAAGCGGTCGACAGCGACCGATCTGCTCCTTGCAGTTGATAAAGTTATTAGTGGGGAGATTTATGTGTCCCCTTGTTTCATCAGACTGAAAGTCTAACTGAGTTGAAAGGAATTTGCGGAAAAGTTAGGGCGTGCTTACAAAGCGATGTCCTATCACCTCCTATCACCTCACCAACGCGCATTCGAGGCGGTGAAGTAAGATCAGGAATCAGAACACAGAAAAAAGGAGAACTATAATGAAAAAAATGATGATAGCAGTAACGGCCGCCGTGGTATTAGCGGCGAATTTGTGCTGGGCGGCAGAGTCGCCGAAGATGAAGATGGCCACGGAGATTCCCGAAGGCATCACGACGCCTGACAACATTCAGACCCGCATGGGGGAACTGAATTTCTTTGACGGCGTACCGGATATTGAGACGGCGCAAAAAGTATACAATCTGCTCGACTTCACTCATGCATATCAGACTTTCCTGGACGGTACCAAAATCGCGTCCATGGACGCCATCCGCAAAGGCATCCTTGAGTTCGGTCCTGCGAATACAACGGCGGTTCTGTTCGAAGGGCTGATGGATTCCAAAGCTCTTTTCCTGACCGCGAACACCACGAGCGTATACATGTTTTCGTGGCTGGAGATGGGCAATGAGCCGATGGTCATCGAAACACCGCCCAACGTGCTTGGATTCATCAACGATCACTGGTTCCGATACGTGATCGACTTCGGTAACCTCGGGCCGGACGAAGGTAAGGGTGGAAAGTTCCTGGTTCTTCCTCCTGGTTACGAGGGCGACGTCCCTGAAGGCTATCATGTAGCGCGGTCAAACACTTATGGCAACTGGGTGATCTGGCGCGGCTACCAGAAGGACGGATCAACTGCAGATGCGGTGAACAATACCAGAGAAAAGTTCCGCATCTATCCGCTCTCCGAGAAAGACAACCCGCCGAAGATGACTTTTGTGAACGCATCGGGGAAGTTCATGAACACGATCCATCGCATGGATGAACATATCTATGGTGAGATTAACGACGTCGTTCAGGCTGAACCCCTGATGGGTGAGAGCCCCGAACTCCTCGGGCACCTTGCAGCGATCGGTATCGTGAAGGGCCAGCCTTTCGAGCCAGATGAGCGCATGAGGGCGATCCTCAAAGAAGCCGCAAACGCGGGTTCGGTCACCGTCAAGACAGTCATCTCGAAACCGCGTGACAAAAGGTTTTACTGGTATCCCGGTGAAAGCTACTGGCTGACTGCCTTTCCGGGTGGCGCTTACACCTGGGAACTGGATGGTGTGTCGTTGCCGGATATCCGCGCCGCATTTCATTTTTACGCGACTGGCATTACACCTGCGATGGCTCTGAAGAAGGTCGGCAAGGGCTCCCAGTACGCGTTCACCTATCTCGACTCCAACGGTAACCCACTCGACGGCTCAAAGACCTACACAGTTAATGTGCCTGCGAACGTTCCTGCAAAGGACTTCTGGTCGTTCACACTCTATGACAACCAGACCCGCTCAATGCTGCAGACCGACGCGCAGTTTCCAGCCATCGGGAGCAACGACAAGAGCGTCGTGCAGAATGAAGATGGGTCCTACGATGTCTACTTCGCTCCTGAAGCGCTGGAAGGCAAAGAAAACAACTGGGTCCAGACTGTACCCGGGAAAGGCTGGAACACGATCTTCCGTCTTTACGGTCCGCTTGAGTCCTGGTTTGATCAGACATGGCGACCGGGCGAGATTGAACTGGTCAAGTATGCTCGTAGTGAAGCGCCTTGCTCCTGTGATGAGAAATAAAACTGACGAAGGGCGTCATGTGCTGTGAACTGCTGAGTGGGGCTCCGACAAGCCCTACTCAGAAAATTACTTATAAATTAATAATTTAATATACTTAGATAGTTACATCTACACTTAAAAGGAGGGAAGAAATGAACCTTGGAAAGAATCTGTTAAAGGCGTTTCCTTCGATTCTGGCGCTACTGCTTGTGCCCGGGGCGGCAATGACATCGGACATGGGGACTCCCAACCCCGAGGTTCTCAAGGGGCTTTATCCCGGCAAGACCTATTCACCCTACGCCCAGCGGAATTTTCCCAGTCGGGTTTTCTGGGGAGAGACACACCTGCATACCGGAGTGTCTCTTGATGCCGGGTTGTTCGGTAACATACTGGGCCACGAGGATGCCTATCGCTTTGCGCGCGGCGAAGAAATAAAGTCGTCGTCCGGGCTGCCAGTCAAGCTTGGCCGACCGCTCGACTGGCTTGTGATTGCAGACCATTCCGACATGATGGGAGTCGCGTTTGACATCCAGAGTGGTGCACCCAATATAATGGCAGTTCCGAAAGGCAAGGAATGGGCTCAAGGTTTTCAAAAGGGTGGCGAGGCTGCTGGGAAGGCCGCTTTTGACCTGATCACCCATTTCGCGCAGATGAAGATTCCCGAGGAACTCCTCAATCAATACTCTCCCGGTTCTTCCATCTACAACAGTGTCTGGGACGCTATCACCAAAACCGCAGATCGCTATAACGAGCCTGGCCGCTTCACGGCCTTGATCGGTTACGAATGGACGTCAGTCCCCAAAGGTTACAATCTGCACCGTAACGTTATTCTGCGTGACGACGGGGTTCGAGCGCGTCAGGTTATTCCGTTGACCACTCTGCCGCCCATGGGTTCTCAGGACCCTCTGGACCTTTACCAGTGGCTGGCGAACTACGAGTCCAAAACCGGTGGCCAGGCCCTTGCAATTTCCCACAACGGTAACCTCTCTAACGGTTGGATGTTTCCCATGGAGGATACATATGCGGGCGGCAAGGTCGACAAAAACTATGTTGAGCTGCGTGCTAAGTGGGAACCGCTTTACGAGGTGACCCAGATAAAGGGAGACGGTGAGGCACACCCGTTCCTTTCGCCAAATGACGAGTTCGCTGACTACGAGACCCTGGACAAAGGCAACCTCGACCTTACCGCCCTCAAGAAGGATGACATGCTGCAGCGAGAATATGCGCGCGAGGCTCTGAAGAATGGTCTCGTTCTCGAACAGAAACTCGGTACAAACCCCTACAAATTCGGCATGGTTGGGGCCACGGATAGCCATACCAGTCTGAGCACGGCTGAGGAGGAAAACTTTTTTGGGAAGTCCACCAGCGCTGAGCCTTCCGCGACACGGGTATCTCATCCCTTCGTCGAATCGAAGCTGGGCGCCATTGAAGGTTACGAGCTATCTGCTTCCGGTTACCAGGCTGTATGGGCTATGGAGAATACGCGCGAGGCGATCTTCGACGCCATGGAGCGCAAAGAAACCTACGCCACCACCGGCCCGCGCATCCCGGTGCGTTTTTTCGGCGGCTGGGAGTATAGAGACGATGATCTTCGTAACCGCTCCCCTGCTTTCATCGGTTACCAGAAAGGTGTACCTATGGGAGGCAATCTCAGCAAGGCTCCATCTGGAAAGGCTCCGACCTTCATGGTCTATGCGCTGCGCGATCAGATCGGCGCCAATCTTGATCGAATCCAGATCATCAAGGGCTGGCTGGACAATGAGGGTAAAACCCATGAGGCCATCTATGATGTGGCAGTGTCGGACGGTCGCACAATCAGCGAAGACGGCCGCTGTAAGGAGCCAGTAGGCAACACCATCGATATGGAGGCCGCAACCTGGACCAACACTATCGGAGCCGCTGAGCTCAATGCGGTCTGGGTTGACCCCGATTTTGATCCGAACATAAAGGCTTTCTACTATGCACGAATTTTGGAAATTCCGACACCACGTTGGGTACTCTATGACAAGGTTCGTTTTGGTGCGGAGATTCCGAAGGAGGCAAAACTGATTCACCAGGAGCGGGCTTACACCTCTCCAATTTGGTATACCCCCTGATCGGCAAAGTACCCATATAAGCTGAGGTGTGTTGTAGCGCATCACCTCAGCTTATAAAGTTATGATTGCCCTATCCAATCCTAAAATATTCTCTCAAATTACTGATTGAGGTGCCGAACAATAATTAATTGGAGATATGTCAATGAAAACATTCGGATATAAAATCGTTTGGATTCTTCCACTATGTTTAATGGTATGCCTACCTGTTCAAGTAAGCGCCGAAGAAAAGCCCAATATCGTTCTTGTCTTCATGGACAACTTCGGCTGGGGAGAGCCCGGATTTAATGGAGGTGGAATCATTCGAGGTGCGGCTACCCCTGAATTGGACAAACTGGCAGATGAAGGTCTCCGACTAACCAACTTCAATGTCGAAGTTCAATGCACGCCGTCTCGATCATCAATCATGACCGGCCGCTATGCAATTCGCAGTGGCAACGGCACAGTTCCACTCGGAGAGGGTGTTTGATGGCAGTTTTGAGCTCAATGATATTGAGTTGGTGAAGTAAAATTGAGAGCCTAGTACTGTGCCTACTATAGATTATTTCTAATGACTTCATACTTATTCATGTCACTGTAATAGTGTCCTCATCCCAGAAAGCTTCTTCTTGTGAGTTTATTTTTTTAATTAACTTTTGGCAGGTTTTGTCAGTTACCTTTCCGAAGCCTTCCTCAAGTAAAATTAAAACTTTTTTCATTGTACAATCATTGTGTTGAGCGACATAATTTTTTACGATTGCCCAACATGTTTCAATAGGTTGCAGTTCGGGGTGGTAAGGTGGTGTTCGTAAA
>CAXMTO010000208.1:0-6217 GCA_964196355.1 uncultured Myxococcota bacterium | reverse complement strand
GCTGACAAGCGTTGATGGTACCTTAATCGGTGAAGGAAAGTGATAATTCGTAAAAGTCTTATTAAATGTATTAATTTGAACGAAGTTGTTATTTCGAACGAACCCAAGCATGTCATTCGGAGTCTCCCTTCAGTCGTTTATACCCCTCGAGGGGGTACTAAAAAGAGTGCCCTGAAAGGGTGCTTACCTCGAACGAATGTGAGAAATCTTAAAAACAGCTTAATTGCAAAAACAAGATCTCTCCGGCCTGGCGGCCGTTCGAGATGACAGGGGTGGGGGCCTGGCGGCCGTTCGAGATGACAGGGAAAAACAGGACTTGGGAGTTGGCAGACTACAGTTGGCAGATGGCAGTTTTTTTAAGTTGAATGCTGATTGCCGACCGCGAATGAGTTGAGGAGTCAAAGGAAAAAAACTTTATGTTATCAAATTATTACAGGGAATTAATGAGAACCTGAAAATGTGCGGCATCTGCGGAATATACCATCTTGACGGTAAACCCGTCGAACAAGACCTGCTGGAGCGCATGAACGACACCATGATCCATCGCGGTCCTGACGGCTATGGATTATTCATTGACAATAACATTGGCCTTGGGCACCGACGTTTAGCAATTATCGATCTGCACACCGGCAAGCAGCCCATGGCCTCAGAAGATGGTGTTCTTCAAGTGGTGTTCAACGGTGAGATATACAACTTTCTCGAATTAAGAAAGGAGCTGGAGGGATTCGGCCATCGGTTCCGTACCCAGAGTGATACAGAGGTGTTGCTGCATGGCTACCGGCAATGGGGGGAACTTTTTGTCGAGCACTTGCGCGGCATGTTTGCCATAGCTCTGTGGGATTCTTCGAACCGCAAGCTGATGCTTGTTCGTGACCGGGTCGGTAAAAAACCATTATATTACTTTCTAAACGATAAACGGCTGGTTTTCGGGTCGGAATTAAAAGCCCTGCTGGCAGACACGACGATACCAAGGGAAATTGATCCGGCAGCCCTGGATGCATACTGCAGTTTCGGGTATGTACCGTCCCCACTCAGCATCTTTAAGGGAATCAAAAAACTTCCACCGGCTCACATGGCTGTCTGCACTCCAGATAAAATATCCCTGCATGCTTATTGGGATGTCAATATGGATACTGTTACTGAACCCATCGAAGAGGGCAGGGCGGTTGCTGAATTGCGGGAAATATTTGACGAGTCCGTGCGTCTGAGGATGATCAGCGATGTCCCCCTGGGAGCCTTTTTAAGCGGAGGTGTAGATTCAAGTGCAGTCGTGGCTGCAATGGCTTTGCAGGGCGGTAAGCCAATTAAGACTGCGGCTATCGGTTTTGATGACAAACGCTTCAACGAACTGAAATATGCAGGGATTGTGGCCAAACGATATCACACTGACCACAGTGAGTTCATTGTCAAACCTGATGCTCTGGATATAATTGAAAAGATGGTGTGGCATTTTGATGAGCCATTTGCCGATTCATCTGCTTTACCTACCTGGTATGTTTCCAAGATGGCACGGCAAAAAGTTACGGTAGCGCTTTCCGGTGATGGAGGAGATGAAACCTTTGCCGGCTATATCCAGCGCTACTCCATGAACCGGCTTGAGCAAACTATCCGGAGCCGGCTTCCATCGTTTATACGCCAGGGTCTCCTTGGCCCCCTGGCCTCTATTTATCCCAGGGTTGATTTTATGCCGCGGCCCCTGCGATTGAAAGCATTTCTGACCAACCTCTCGATGTCTCAGGAACAGGCCTACTTTCGGGATATGTCTTTTTATTTCAAACCGGAAGCAAAAAAACTCCTGTACACAGCTGACTTTGCCGCCCAGGTTGATGCAACCCAGGCACAAGGTTTTATTGCTTCCCATTTTGCCAATAACAAGAATTCCGATCCAGTTACCCGGGTGCAGTATGTTGACATCAAAAGTTACCTGCCAGAAGATATCCTGGTCAAGGTGGACCGGATGAGCATGGCCCATTCGTTGGAGGTGCGGGCACCGATTCTGGACCACAAGGTAATGGAGTACGCTGCCCGATTGCCATCGAACATGAAACTAAATGGAAAAGAGTCCAAGTATATTTTTAAAAAAATGAATGGGAACAGGCTGTCGGATGCGATACTTTATCGCAGGAAGCAGGGATTCAACGTGCCGCTCGACAGTTGGCTGCGCGGGGAGCTCAAGGAAATGGCCCATGATGCCCTGTTTTCATCGAGGTCTGGATTGAAAGATTATTTTAACAACGGATATGTACAGAACCTGTGGGACAATCATCAGGGGAAGCGGGAAAATAACGGAACCCCGTTGTGGGGCTTGATGATGTTGGGATTATGGAAGCGGCTTGTAGCATAAAACGAAGTCGCAAACGTGATCATAACTAATTGAGATTTTTTATATACCATCTGGCTGCTTCATCAAGGCCAGCCTTGACAGAATATTGCGGTTCATATCCCAGAAGTTTTTGCGCTTTACTGAGATCAGCCAATGAATGCCGCACGTCACCTGCTCTGAATTCCCGGTAGTCCGGTTGAATATTTTTTACATGAGGAAAGTGTTCAGCGACCAAATCTCTTATATATAAAAACAATTCATTTAAAGTGGTACGTTCACCAAAGGCGACATTATAGACCTGGTTAATAGCATTGGTTTCCTTGGTGCAGGCGGCAAGCAGGTTTGCCTGTACACAATTATGAATATAGCAGAAATCCCGGCTGGTCTCTCCGTCTCCATTGATATAGACAGTATCGCCTTTTAACAACCCGGCAAACCATTTTGGAATGACTGCCGCATAGGCACCGTTTGGGTCCTGGCGCTTACCTAAAATATTAAAATATCGCAAGCCAATCACCTCAATCCCGTAAGTTTTCGCAAAAACATCAGCATAAAGCTCGTTGACATATTTGGTTACTGCATAAGGTGAAAGAGGGCGGCCAATATTTTCCTCTATTTTGGGTAAGGTTGGATGATCGCCATAGGTAGAGCTTGAGGCAGCATAGACAAAACGTTTAACATCGCAATCTCTTGCGGCAACAAGCATATTCAGAAATCCAGCAATATTGTTTTCATTCGTGAGGATAGGGTCTTCAATGGAACGTGGAACCGAGCCCAAAGCAGCCTGGTGCAGCACAAAATCGACTCCCCCGCAAGCCTTCAGGCAGGTATCAAGACCCCTGATATCACCTTTGATAAATTTAAAGCGATCCCATTGCTCCTTTGAAACCAGACCTTGCACCTCCTCCAGATTTTTTGCATTCCCGGTAGAAAAATTATCGAGACCTACCACCTTCTGATCAAGTAAAAGAAGGGTTTCAAGAAGATTCGAGCCAATAAAGCCGGCCACTCCAGTTATGAGCCAGGTTTTCGGATCACGTTGCAATTCTTTTTGGACTGCCTGATAGATTACCATATCAATGAATGTCCTTTGTCTAAGGTTGTTTTTTTATTCAGGAGTAGACCAAACTCAATACCAGAAATTCTCTTTTACTTAAAATTTCTGCCCGTCAACTTCTTGTACAATGATTCAGCCTGGTCCCGTTCTGGAAAAGAATTACCGATTTCAAGGCTCTTTTTTACTGCATTTATTGTATCTTGCTTTTTGTTCTGCTCATTAAGTGCCAGAGCTAGATGGTAGTAAAACTCTGGTGTTGTCGGTGACTTTTCAATTGCCTGCTGGAATTGCAATGCAGCGTTATAATACTGTCCCTGCTTATAATGCACCCAGCCAAGCGTGTCGGCAATGTTAGGATCGGAGGACTGTTTTTCTTTGGCAAGCTGTGCCAAATTCATGGCCTCTTCCAGACTGTCAGGATTGTTGTCGTTTGCCAGGATCCACGCCAGATTGTTTGCTGCAGGGGGAAAATCAGGGGACAGCTGCAGAACTCTTCGGTACGCATCCTTGGCTCCTTCTATATCGCCGGAAATTTCAAGCAAAGCGGCAAGAACCATCTGAGAAGAGGGTTTTACTGTTTCTTTATGAGCAATATCTTTATACTTTAAGGCAATCTCTTCCTCAAATCTGCCCAGAGCTTTTAACGTAAGGGCTTCCATCATATAGGCTGCCGGCATATCCGGAGCTATCTCCTGGACCTTGCGAAAAAAGACAAGGGCATCTTCAAGACTATTATTATTATAAAGCAAAGTCCCAGTAAGTAATAAAAGATTAGGGGATAAAGGATCGGCCTTGATCTGATCTTCCATGAGAGAAATGGCACTGGTCTTTTGATTTTGTATTAATAATATATTCAGCAGCCCTTCAAAGGCTAAGGTGTGTCCTTTCTTAAGAGAAACAGCCTTTTGCAGAGTCTGCCTGGCGTTGCTGTAATCTTCCAAAGCCAATTGGCTGAGACCAAGATATTGCAGTATCTCAAAATCGTTTGGCTTGACCGTATCCAATCCCTTAAAAAATTCTATGGCTTGATTATACGACTCTGTCATGTAAAGAGATTTTCCGTAAAGAATTGCAGCTGTATAATTGTTTGGCATCTGCTTCAAGGAAATCTCTGCTTCAGCGAGTGCCTGGTCATAATCTTTTTGGGTATAAAGGATATAGGCGAACAGCAAACGATAATCCGGATTGTTTGGTAATTGATAAACCGCTTTTTTTATTGCTTTAAAAGCCTTGTCAATATCCTGTAACTTGAAATGGGCTCTGGCCATATAAAAGAAAACATCGCTCCATTGTGGATTTTTGACAGCAAGTTTTTCAAGCAGCGCAATGGCTTCATTGACGCTGTCGTCGTTTTCAAGGAGCAGTTTTGTCTTCACAAAATTGGCAAACATATGCTCAGGATATTGGGATAGAACCTGCTCCACCTGTTCCTGAGCCCGATCATATTTTTTCTGATTGAAATAATAATCGGCCAGAATTGCGCGGTAATCAATGGGCTTAGATGCGACGCTGATGGCCTCAAAATATGAAGACTCCGCCTTCTGCAACTGGCCATGGTTTTCATAAAATCGTGCTGATATGACACGGAGTTCAGGATCCTGCGGATCGATTTCTATCGCTTTTTGCAGGCTTGTGGCTGCTCCTGTCAGGTCATTTTTAATTTCCTGAATTTTGGCCATCTCCAGATACGGCAGTGGTGAATCCGGGAAAATTTCAAACATTTCCTGCAGAGTCTTTTCTACTTCTTTCAGGTTGTTGGTGACCGCCCAGTAAATTATCAGAGCCCTGTAGGCTGCTTCATTTTTAGGGTTGATTTCCAGGGCTTTTTCAATTGACTCTCTGACCTTGTCATAGTTTTTCTTGGCAAGATGAATGTTGGCTTGGGCGAGATAGACCCTGTCGAGATCAGGGTTAAGCTTATAGGCTCTTTGAATGTATGATTCAGCCTCATTTAAATGTTTTGCCTGCAGCTCCATGTTCGCGGCAAGTATCAAGGCATTCACGTTGTTTGGGTCTTTCGCAAACACTTTATTTAAACGTTTCCGGCTTTCATGAATTTCGTTGCCCTGAAAAAGCATTTCCGCTGCCTTGGTAATGGCATCGATATTGTTGGGATCAACCTGGGACGCCATTTCAAGTTCACGATAGGCGTTGACAGCATCTTTGACTTCTATATACGCCAAGGCCAGTTGGTAATGGGCTTTTGATAAACGCGGATCAAGCTGCAGCGCACTTCTAAATTCAATTATTGCGCCCTTGTAATCCTCGGCCTGCATAAGGTTTACACCTTTGTCGTAATAGGCAGGGGCCAGGTCCTCAGATTTGGTGCAAGCAGTTGCCAGAAAAGCACAGAGAATAATTGCTATCAGAGCGGGAATAGTCAGTTTTTTTATGTAAAATGGAAGAAATCTGTATGTATTCATTATCAATGAAAACCCATATATTTAGTTTATTCAGAAAGTTTTCGGAAATTTCGTTGAACACTGTACTATAAAGATTTTTATTTTGCATAAGAATTGGAATTCATAGAACTTAATGCATTTTAAACTATTTACCGGAAAAGCACTCGACGGACAGATATTTCACCTATAATCTATTGATTTATTCTCTCTTAGGGTAAATACCCCGCTGCTTGCAGCGTTATTGTTGGAAATATCCTTTGTTGAGATACCCCGTAGCATGCTGCGGGGAGTTTCATTGGTTTTGTTTAATGGAAAACAGACTGACTAGGAAATATGGGAAGTAATGTCAAGTAAAATCTGGCAGAAACAAAGTGATAGTTCTGATTTGATCAGAAAATCAAGCATTCTAGGGGATGGTACTCCATACTTAATTAT
>CAXMTO010000207.1:0-4221 GCA_964196355.1 uncultured Myxococcota bacterium | reverse complement strand
TCTCTATCATTTTAAAAAAATCGCGATCGAAGATGGTTTTTAAAAATTAATAATCTGGAACCATCTTGCACTTCATAATACTTTTTTATTGTCAGGTATTTCTGAGCAGGATTGGATTTCTATAGGTTAAGAACAGGTTTTTATATTGCTAGGTTTTTGGGGTGACATCTTAATTACATGTACAGGAAGAGTGTAAACTTTCAGATTTGCTTAAATGGTTAACATTGCCAATAATAGCCTCTACCGTTGCGATAACATTGCTTACTGGTCTCATTTCAAACGCATTTCTTTGATGATCCTATCAAGTTCACCGGAAGCTCGTAAATCTTCAATTTTATTTTCAATTTTTTCTACTTCGTCTGCTCTATCTATACCAACAATCAAGGTGACTGGTTCATCACGAAGATATGTTCTGTCGGCAACTTCAAGATCATTAGCAGAAATGATCGATTTCAGGGTTTTGACATAGGTGATACCTTTTTCAGAGTAACTGCTGAGAGTCTCTGCCAGAACAAGGCCGCTGGCGTTTTCCCCCTGCCTACGCAGCTCCGCTCTCTTATCCCTAAGCCCCTGGTAGGCACTATGGGTGTTTAAGTTTTTCATGTAACTCCTGACTGAATCAAAAGGCCATTTATAGGCAGCTACTCCATAATTTCCTTTATTTGCACGATGCTCCTTGGGTTTCATACCTTTTCCGCTGTAGGTCCATTGACCAAACAGAGCATTTCCTTCAACGGCAAAACGGGACGTACCATAACCACTCTCATAAGCTGTTTGCCCTAAAGCAAGGGAGGGTGGTATAATATCCACTCGTTCTAACAGCAGAGTTGCCAGTTCCTTTAAATCTGCTATAACCTCAAGTCCGTATTCCTCTGCCTTAGATTGCAGGTAGTTCAGCTCAGCTGGGTTGAGTGTTTGTTCTTTCTCCAGTTTCTTGTTTATTTTCTCAAGCTGCTCTCTATCATCCAGGATAAGTTCGTTGGCAAACAGCACCATTGGAGTAATGGTTCTATAAAAGATTTCTTTTTTCACCTCAACTGGAACGTCCTTAGACCTATGTTTCCAGTGTTTACTCGAAGCTACCAATATAATGCGAGGTGCATCCTGTTCCTCATGATGGCTCTTTTCATTCCAGTAATTTATACTTTTCAAATATTCAATCGAATCTTCAATCAAACCTGAATGGACATAGATTTTATAGGGGTGGTCCTGGGCTGAAATCTGCTTTGGCATACATAGTAACGCTAAACAGCACAGCAACCCAAAGATGCTGATATTAAGAGAAGAAAAAAGGAACAAAGTATGTTGATTAGTGACTTTATAGTTTTCCATAGTTTTATCATGAGTAGTGTGGTGGTAATTGATGAATCGAGTTTTCCTATCGGCCTATGTCTATAGACATACACAAACGTTCTTCCCAACTCGTTTCACTATGAGAGTCCTTTTTACAACCGAAGCCATTGGTGACTAAACCAATAATAGCGATCACCTTCAGTGGTTGGGCTAGTGCAATTGTAACGTGATCGGCCCGGAGGTAAGTCTTTTTCCGTTTGAATGGTAAATTGCTTTTTAGGCTCCTGCCATTGGATTTTCATCCTTTTATCTCCAATGTAACATGCAAGCTGATCAAGATTAGCCGTTGATGGAGCAAGAGAAATTGTTAACTGTGGTCGTTTTTCAGATGTAACAGGTTCGACCGGATCTTGTTGGATGACAGGCATGGCAAGTGAGAACGCCTTTGTACGAAATGCTTTCATTTCAGCATACGCTTCCGCAACTGGGAAACGCGGTAGACAGCGCCTGTCACTTAAGGAGTCAACCCCGCCAGAATGTTGGCCAAAAGCTGTATAACCCAATTCTTCTATAATCTTCATTAGGTCAAGGTTGTATTCGCCGTAAGGATAGGCAAATAAAGCAGGGGCCTGTCCCAGTTCATCCTGTATACGTTTTTGTGCTGCATTGATATCAACATTCATCCTATCAAGCCACGCCTGTTGCGATTCTCCTGGTGTTTTCTTTGTAAGATAATCGTGTGTTTGACTGTGGTTGGCAAATTGAGCTCCATCTTTCTGCATTTCACGCATTTGTTCCCAAGTCATATAGGCGGGGATTCCCTGATCAACACCATCAGTAGCCACAAAAACGGTAAAAGGATAGCCCTTCGCTTTAAGTCGAGGGTATGCCTCTTTGTATACTGAGAGATAGGCGTCATCTATGGTGATGGCTACAGCCTTATCCGGCAAAGGCTTGTGTTGCTTGAGAGCGTCAGCAATTTCACCCAAGGTTAAAATTTTGAAATCATTTGATTCAAAAAAATCAAGCTGCTCATCAAACTGCGCTAACGTTACATTGGTACTCGGATGACGTGATTCACCAAAACGGTGATACATAAAAATAACTGCCCGGGGGCCTTCTTCTTCGGCTAGGGCCATTGAGACGAAGAAAGGGCCGGGAAGTATGATAAAAATATAGAGGATGACAAGCTTTTGAAGCATAGTCATTGTTTTATCCCTTGTGGTTTTGCTGTTTTATTTGAGGACCATTTTCTATTGCATCATGCCAAAGTGATTCTGCGAGAATTCTACTCGCTCTTCGGGTTTTCTGTTTTTGGCAACTTCCGGTTCAACAGCATCAAAGCGCGTTTGCATGCCTATTCCATTGGCCATTTGTATCGCAAGGCCTGGCAGAGCATTAAGCTTAGGACCAAAGGACCTTTCCTGGCATCAAGAACAAGATCAAACAGCGTTCCGTGCTGTTATTCATGGTTACCAAGCAGTATCTCAATTCCCAAGATGGCTCAGCATTTCACTCCCAGGCAAAATAGGCTACACTTCGTGTTAGCACCCTCTGGGTATAGAGTCGGGTCTCCTCTATGTGAAATTCGTCGACTAGTCGTTCATAAACCTCATGGGGCTGCAAAGAATTAATGACCGGGGACGCTTTCTTTATCGACTTATGGCTAACAAAGGCTCTGCCGACGTTTGACGCCCCCGCATTGTATGCAGCGACGGCACAATAAGTTCGGCTGGCTGGATCCTCAATCAACTTCATATACCGATTTTTCAAAATATCGAAATAAGCCACTCCCAATTCAATGTTGTTTTTGGGATCGTAGAGATATTTCGAGGATGGTGTTTTCAAACTGCCAAAGAGTTTTTCATAGGCTTCACTGGCACCAGCTTTGGGAACGAGCTGCATCAGGCCGAAAGCCGGTGCGCGTGATCGCGCTCTTGGGTTGAACATAGATTCGGTATGGATGATTCCCATGATAAGGGAAGGGGCAAGATGATATTTTTCAGCTGATGTCTTTACTAATGGATAGACCTTTCTTGCCCTTATCTCAAGGTGATTCGGCGCCAGGCTGAACTCCACTGTGACAGCCTGGCGCACAACCCCGTCGGCACCCACTATTCTCTTTTTCTTGACGGTCCTGATATCGACCACTTCCTCAACAAACTCGTCAACATCCTCATACGAAATTGTCATTCCATTTCGCCTGCGGATCTGGTCGATGATAAGCGAGTTCCTTCTTGAGGAGGCTCTTTCATAGCCGAGTGTGAGGTCATGGGATGAGTAACGTTTTGTAACCTTACCAGTGCTCTTTACCGCCTTTTTTTTCTGTTCTTTCAAGACAACCATTTCAACCGGATCTTCAGCGTCTCCGAGAACCAGATTACGCACCCCCTGACGTAGGTGAGCCTGGACTTTCTCTCCGAGTGCATCCTCTTTTGGGTCTAGAAGAAGCTGTACCCTTACCGTCCCCTTCTCAAAATCGACGGTACTTCTCTCCCCCAAATCGGACTCATACTGGACCCATGAGGTCGGGTTGGGCTCCCAGACATTGTCTTTCCCCCAGATCTCAGCGGCACGATGTACAAACAACTCGTGATCATCCAGTACATGGCGGGTTGATTGCTCCCCTGAGGAAGCGCCTCCTACAGCGGGGTCTAGAAAAGGAATTACCGTCGCCCAAATAGAGACAAGAATACACGTTAGCAAGATGTGTGTTTTATCCATTTCACTTCTCCGGCTGTCGATTCACAGGCAGTAGACCCAGCTTATTTCCTCAGGTTTTTGGTAGTGTACTTTACAACAGTGTTCAACCCCCTATAAAAATCAAGAAGAGCAACTGGGTCATTGAAAAAAAGAACGATGAACTGAGCGACGATGCTAAGAGAAGGTCGGTAGTATATGCGAGAAGAAGATACGCAACAATATTAA
>CAXMTO010000206.1:0-15283 GCA_964196355.1 uncultured Myxococcota bacterium | reverse complement strand
TCTATAATTGGAGCGTATAGAGGTTAATCCATGACTACCAAGAACTCCCAGAAAAAACAGGCCAAAAGAGGGCCAGAAGAGGCGCGGTCACGTTTGTTAATGCTGATCAGCGGACAGAAGGGGCTACTGCCAATCGACAATGGTTGTTCTTTCGTGATATAGAGACAACAATTGGGTTGGATGTTCTGCAGTGTCAAACACCAGAAATGATTCGTAAAGAAATTTTGATGCACTTCATACCTTACAACTGTATTCGGCGGTTGATGTTCGAGGCAGCAGAAAAAATAGAGATGGAGGTTCGGCTTGTCAGTTTTAAAGGGAGTTTGCAGGCTATCCGCAACTGGGAACCACATTTAAATCATGAGAGAGTCAGCAAGGCAGAGAGGCTTAAACTGCTCAATGATTTGTATGTCGCAATGACCAATTGCCCTATTAAGCAAAGGCCGGGACGTAGTGAACCAAGATGCCTTAATCGACGACCCAAAAACTACCAATTATTAACCTCACCGAGATACGAAATGAAAGAGATGAAGCACCGGAGTAGATATCGTGCAGCAAACGCTTAAACTAGCGCCATTTTCGGGACAGACCACGGTTTATGCTTGATGTCAATATAATTTAACTGGCCAGTAGCAAGGTTAAGCTGTGTTGTATATAAAGGAACTAAAGCTTCTTCCTGTGAGGTTAATGAGTGATCAAACCTAAAAACTTGCTTGAAATGGAGCATTCTAGTTTATTCTAGTTTATTGATAAAAGCCGAAGAACTGAAGTGCGGAGCATTCGGGAGCTTCAATCGAGAACTGACCAAGCTTTTCTTTGTTAAACCCAACTTGAGAGAATGTCTGGATAATGCAGTGATTTAAGACAGATAGAGAGTACTCATGGTGCGCTGAGGCATAGGGCGGGCAAAAAAAGGACGCACCAACATCAAATACGGGTATTGTATGCTCCGATACATTACCCGCGTCCGACGTACGCGGCCTTTGACTTGACCGTGAGTTTCAACGCCCTTCTTCCTTCCAGTCGTAAATCTTGGAGCGCGACTGGTGAACTTCCTCGGACTTTAACAATATCTCAAAGACGTACAAATACTATATCCAGGAAATGATCCAACGGCAAAACTTTTCTGTAAATATCTCTGGTAACTGCATTGAATTAGAAAATGCAGATGGTAGAACTGGTACAATTCCGCGAAGCGGTTCAGTTCTTTTGAAGGTAATTTTTTCTGTCAGGATATTCTGGGAAATATGGCTTTAAAATAATCAAAAACACCTTTTTATGTTGCTAGGTTTTTTGGTATGATCAAGTTAGACTTGAAACAGGAAGCACCTTAACCTACCGATGCTTCGGACTGGCCTACTGTGTTCAGGAATAAGTTCAACATTTGGGTTGTGCTCCCAAAATGAGGATTGCCATAGGACGTCTTTTCCTATTACAATACGGATTGGGCCAAAATCCATGAGATAAATTTCATTTTGTGTCCTGGCCAAGATCTCAAATACATAAACGTTCCGATAAAACGATCAACCTCTTTCTAAACAGACGATGCTCATGGAGAATCTTGGACCAGAATGAAACGAGAAAAAATTGTGTTTTAGAGATTCCCTGGTTAATTTGTTAAGTAAGATGAATGCTATTTTAATCTCTTAGCAATAATATCTCTTTACGAAGTTGTTTTTAAGAAGGCAGGTACCTATATGGCATTACAGAGTTCCTCTAGGAAAATACGCCTGTTACGGAACGTCCTTCTGACTGTTATAACAATTGCAGCCTTACTCAGCCTCTACAATGTCTTAATCATCTATCCTTCCTTTACCCGCCTCGTTGTTCAATACACAAAAAATGATGCTATTCGTGCAGCTAGATATGTTTCTACGACAATAACGATGCCTGATGGTGGCATCCTTGCTGAACGACTTGGTGCTCAGATGAAAAATCAATTACGGCAAGTGGAATCATCTCTTGAGCTAATCAAGCTGAAAATTTACACCCCCAGTGGAGAGACGATTTATTCTACCGATGTAAGCGATATCGGCAATGTCAATCGTAGTGAGTACTTCAAAGAGATGGCTGCCAGGGGATCGGATCAGGCTCTGCTTGTCAAACGTGATGCATTTTCTCTCGAAGGGTCCAAAGTTGAGGCTGATGTGGTAGAGGTCTATGTCCCCCTAATGTTAAGTGATGGAACATTTGGTGGCGCTGTAGAGATTTATTATGACATCAGCAAACGAAAACTGCTGATGGACAAGCTAGTTTACCACTCTACCACTGTCCTTATCGCCCTCGCAGGAGGGCTTGTACTCGTAGTTTTTCTTCTTTTTTTGAAGGAAACCAGGGTCACTAAAGAGAGACGTTTCGCCCGACAGGTAGTTCTGGAAAGCCAGGAAAAACTCAGCACGATCCTCAATGCCATTCCTGATCTAATCCTATTACTCGATAGCTCGTACTCTCCAGTATGGACGAACCAGCGGGCCAGGGATTTCTGGGGTAACGATCTGAAAGCTGATAGTCATGACGAAGCAATGTCTCTTCTTGACAAAGGTTGGTTACCGGATGGTCTCCTCCCCTGTTTTGAACAGGGGATTCCTCAGGAAGAAGAAATTGATCTCGTAGATTCATCTGGTTCCCTTTTTTCTTTTTCCTGCACGGCCAATGTGGTTACACTCCGGGATGATGCTCGTCCACAACTTGTGTTGCTCATGTACCGCGACATGACAGAAAAGAAAACCCTGCAGGCCGAAACTGTTCGAGCCGGACAGCTTGCCTCTATTGGTGAACTTGCAGCTGGTGTTGCCCACGAAATAAACAATCCCGTAAATGGCATCATTAACTGCTCCCAACTCCTGTTGGACAATAATGATTTACCCAAACTTACCCATGACATTGCCCAGCGTATATTTGATGCAGGTGATAGAGTAGCCATGATAGTGAGCAGCCTACTTTCCTTCGCCCGTGTAGATACCTACGAACAAGTTACGGTAGACATTAATCGAGTTATTCAAAATTCTCTTGAGTTAACTGCCACCCAAATCCAGAAGGATCAAATCGATCTTACCGTAAATATTGACGATGATCTCCCTCCTGTCTCTATCCATCAACAGCAGATTCAGCAGGTTTTTCTTAATATTCTCAGCAACAGCCGTTACGCTGTCAAAAAAAGGTTTTCTCAAGAGACAGGCCAAGGAGAAATCTCCATAGGTATCTTTGCCGCTGAGACAAAACATGGTAGGGCAATCAATATAGTTTTTTTTGATAATGGTACAGGAATCCCAGTTGTTATTCTTGAGCGCATTTGTCATCCTTTTTTCACCTCTAAGCCTGCTGGCGAGGGAACCGGGCTCGGACTGAGTATCAGCAAATCTATTATTGAAGATCATGGCGGATCACTTTCTATCACCAGTATTGAAGGCAAGGAAACTATTGTCAAAGTACGCCTACCCGCAGTAGAGTGAGGTATTCTATGATACTACTTATAGAAGATGAAGAAATATTGAGATTTACCTTCACGACCTTCCTTAACGATGCAGGGTATATCGTAGAGACTGCATCAACATTTACAGAGGGGCTGCAGTGTATCCGAGAACAAACGCCTTCTCTTATAATAAGTGATATTGTCCTCCCAGACGGCAGTGGTCTAGACATTCTCAAAGGTGTTCGTAAAGAAGGAGCTAATTGTCCGGTCATTATGATTACCGGAAAGCCAGGGATAGAAACAGCCACGGAATCAGTGCGCCATGGGGCGCAGGATTATCTCATAAAGCCCGTTACCAAAGACACACTCCTTTTAGCTGTAAAACATGGACTGAAATTACAAGAAGCGGTTGAAAACAATCGCCGGCTTTCCGAGGAAAAAGAAGACTTACGTCGAGATCTTGAGGCTATCTTCACTAGCGTCCAGGAAGGCATTGTCACAGTTGACAGAGATATGCGTATTCTGCGGATTAACCAGGCTATGGAAAAAATCTGTGGATGCATCAATCAGGACAATATTGGCAAGCGCTTTGACGCCGCAGATTTTACCTGCTCACAAGGCTGCCTGAAAGATCTCCAAGTAATCCTTTCATCATCTCAGTCTTTACCCGCCCATCAGATAGAATGCCAGCACCTGGAAAGGAGTGATCAAATTGTCATGCTCACCAGCGCAAAACTTCTGGATAGAAATGACATGTTCAGTGGTGCAGTCCTTGTTGTTCATGACATTTCCAGGCAAAGGAGCCTTGAAGAGGAATTGAAACATCGACAGCAATATGGCCAAATAATTGGTGGCTCAGAGCTGATGCAAGAAGTCTACTCTCTTCTGGACAGTCTCAGCGGCTCCGATGCGACCGTCCTGATAACAGGAGAGAGCGGAACAGGAAAAGAACTTGTGGCCGACGCCCTCCATTTTGGCAGTGCACGAGCAAAATATCCCTTTATTAAAGTAAACTGTTCATCCCTCAGTGACACCTTGTTAGAGAGTGAAATGTTTGGCCATGTGCGGGGTTCCTTTACTGGAGCCATTCGTGATAAAAAGGGCCGGTTTGAACTCGCCGATGGAGGAACTCTCCTGCTGGATGAGATCGGTGATATATCTCCTTCTTTGCAGCTTAAACTCCTCCGAGTCCTACAGGAACAGGAGATTGAACGGGTTGGGGACAGCACCCCTATTTCCATAAACGTTCGGATCATTGCCGCCACCAACAAAGACCTCCATGAACGCATTAGACGTAACCAATTTCGTCAGGACCTTTATTATCGCCTAAAAGTCGTCGGAGTCCACGTTCCACCTTTGCGGGAGAGGGGACGTGATGTTCACCTGCTACTTGAACATTTCCGCCAGCGATTTAACCTTCAAACCGGCAAAGAAGTGCACGGCTTTTCCGACGAAGCAAAAAAACTATTATGCCGCTACCCCTGGCCGGGAAATGTACGGGAACTTGAGCATGCCATTGAACACGGCTTTGTTCTTTCACCTGGAAACATCATTTCACTCAACCATCTCCCACCGGAGATAAAGGGATTTATGCCAGATTCAACCAAGTCAGATATAGATGATGAGGGTATAACTCTGGAAAGTATTCTCAAAGCCTTAGAAAAAACTGCGGGCAATAAGTCCCGTGCAGCACGGCTTTTAGGTATTAGCCGTCGCACCATTTATCGAAAATTGGATAGATGAACAACCCGTCAGTATAAAATGTGTGCCATTGCCACGCAGTATGTGACGTCACACTTATGTGACATGTCACACTCTTTGGCTCATCTTCGATCATGGTCTTCCTTCTTTTTCTCATAAAACATATTGTTATCATAGAGATAATTCTCAACACATATTTTTATTCCTCCGTTGGCCTCTATTTTGCGTTAGGGATAGCAGAAAATTCCTGATCGTAAAAACTGTTGCATGTCCAGGGCTCGGTTTTTCCCCCTCATGAATGTTAAAAATCGCAGATGAAAAAAGCAGACAATAAATCAGCGGAGCAGGATAACTCAAAGCTACGAAACATACTTTGTCCTTATTTCCACCACCCATTTCCAACCTGCTACTGTGTGGAAATGAACAGCATCAAGATCGCAAGAGTTGTTCGTTTCTGCCGGGACCGCTACTGGGATTGCCATATCTACCAACACAACTTCAAGAAGGAAGAAATTTCTAAATAGAACGATGCAAGATACTGAAATGAAGAAGACAAAAGACTCGAGCCGCAGAAAGTTCATGGAGATTGGTATATACACTATCACAGGTTGTATCGCTGCGGTAAGCGGGGTAGCGCTCACCCGCTTTGGAATCGGTCCTTCTTTTGAGAATCAGGATTCAAAATGGGTTGAGACAGATATTTCCCTGGAAGATGTTCCCACGGAGACTTTTGAGCAGGTAATCATAGATTTCGAAAGCAAAGACGGATGGATAACAACACCTTCCAAAGCACTGGTCTTTGTACGCAAGGAGCAAGACGGAACCATTACTGCAATTTCAGCCACCTGTACACACCTGGGTTGTGTTGTCAGTTGGAAAGAGGAGGATAATATCTTCAAATGTCCCTGCCATGATGGCAGATATGATAAGCAGGGATTGGTGGTCAGCGGGCCGCAGCCGGCACCACTCTGGCGACACCCTGTCAAAATGGAAGATGGTCGATTGCTCCTTGCATCTCGATCTTTGCCAATGGGAGAAATGACACGTGAAACCGCTTAAAAGTATCTTCAGCTGGATAGATGAACGGCTACAAGTTGGAGAATATATCCGAAAGGATATTTTGGATAAACCAATTCCAAAAGGATTGAACATTTCCTACTGTTTCGGGGGTATTACCTTTTTTCTTTTAGTTATGCTGGCTGTTACAGGCTATTTTATGACTTTCTATTATGTCCCATCTCCAGAACAAAGCTATGACGCGGTTGACTACCTCACCTATGAGGTTCCCTTGGGATCGATTGTACGGGGGGTGCATCATTGGTCTGCCAACCTGATGATAGTCACTATTTTTCTGCACATGGTCCGCGTCTACGTCTATGGGGCTTACAAAAAACCACGAGAAATAAATTGGATCACCGGCGTCTTCCTATTCTGCCTTACCATGGCCTTTGGGTTTACCGGTTATTTGTTACCCTGGGATCAAAAAGCCTACTGGGCAACACGGGTGGGGACAAACATGCTGGGCACGGTGCCTATTATTGGTGACTACCTTCTCAGGCTCTCACGCGGGGGGACCGAAGTCGGGGCACTGACAATGGCCAGATTTTATGCCTGCCACATTCTATTTTTACCGTTGTTTACCATTATCTTCCTTATTGGCCATTTCTTGATGATCAGGCGACAGGGAATAGCGCGACCATTGTAAAGGAAATAATCATGCAAAATAAAACAGTGGATGACCAAATTGAACATACAGATGAGATCTTCTACCCTTCGTTCCTCTTTAAAGAAATTTTTGTGATGATGCTGATCTTCATTTTTGTTGCAATCATCCTGGCAATTTTTTTTCCAGTCGGATTAGGAGACCCGGCTGATCCGACAGACACCCTTTTTGTCCCAAAGCCTGAATGGTATTTCCTCTCATTGTATGAACTTCTGAAATTTTTCCCCGGCAAACTCGAGTTTGTCGCAACTGCAATTATCCCGGCTGGCGGTATCATCCTGCTTATCCTGCTTCCATTTATAGATAAAGGGACGGAACGCCGGCCAAACAAACGACCCATTGCTATCACCGTACTGATTCTCTCTGTTTCGGCTATCATCGTGCTGACGATTATTGGACTTATGGGACACTGAGGATAGTAGGAATCACGACAACGTGAAAGTAACAAAAAAATGGAGAAGCTATGAAAACAACCCGAAAGATCAAGGTCTTGGCATTAACCAGCGCAATACTATTAGCACTCTTCACTCTCCAGAGTGCTGGAGCTGCAGATGATCGTAAATTGGTGTCATCTGGAGTCAAAGCAGCTCCACAAGGCAGTAGCAGTGGGGAGTGGAGCAAAGCGAAAGAAGCAAATGTCCTGCTAACAGGGGCAGGCACATTTGAAGGGAAGAAAATAACTATTAAGGTCAAATCAGTTCATACAGATGACATGATATATTTTCTCTTTGATTGGCCGGATGCTGAGAAAAGTATGGGAAAAAAAGAGTGGAGCCTACAGGGCGGGGACTGGAAGGCGAAAAAAGCCGATGAAGACCGGCTTGGTGTCATCTTTGAAATAAACCGCATCAATAAATTTGCCACCAAAGGATGTGCCGTTCTTTGTCACAACGAATCTAAAAATGAAAAAGAATGGTATTATGCTGTAAATTCTTCCAAGGAAAAAGGTGACCTTTGGCATTGGAAATCTGTTCGTTCTAACCCTGCCGGCTTCACCGAAGATGGCTTTTTAATTGACAATTCGGCTAAAAAACCTGAAGCTGGCCGAAAACGTGATGCAGGTAAAGGGAAGGCCAAAAGTAACAAAACCAAGGATAAAACTAAACCAGCCTTTATGCAGGATCCATCTAAACCTGCCTCCGTTGTCGGCTCTTTGTTGACCACTGAAGCGGTAGAAATAACCTCCTATGAGGGCTTTACTGACGGCACGATTATTCCTGGTTATATGGTAAACCCAGACTGGACAGCCAGTTTTGCCGATCTCAAGACCGAAGGTGTATGGAGTGATGGGCACTGGACTGTTTTCATGTCTCGGAAATTGAATACAGGTAATGATGATGATCTAGCGTTTAACCCCAAAAAGAAATACCCCTTTGCCATTGCGGTATTTGATAACAGTCATGAGCATCACAGCTACAATTCAGAACCTCTGAAATTGCAATTCAAATAACCCCAAAAGTCTCGTAAGAGTAAGAACTTTGCAGCTCTCGGGAGGTATTTATCTCCTGAGAGCTTTTTTTGCTATTCAGCAGGTGGTTCAACTAACAGTGATCCTTCCCTAAAAATAAGACACACAGCTAAATCTTTTTCCAAGAAAGTAACACTGGGGATTATCTCAACATCTTTGGAGGTAACTGAGCCGTGTACATAGTACAAAATTATACTCCATGTTGCGGAAATTGAGTCGCTCTCAAGTCAACATATTCAATTATAGGTTGACTCTGGTTTAAAGATGTAGAGTTAAGATTGCCAAATCTAACATAAACCAAACTGACTTCTTTCCCAGATATAGCTTTCTACGATATTTTTACAGCAAGAGGGTAACTCTCTGGGTTAGAACTTTTCCTGTTCCGATTTAACCCGACAATACTCAAAAACCTGGCGGTAAATGGAGCATTTTGCGACCAAAGATGGTTCCAGAAAATCAATAATCTGGAACCATCTCGGACGGGCAGCAAGTTCAAATGTGTTAGGCTTTCGGCCCCCTGAGAACCAAAGACTCTTAGTAAGGATATCAAGTGTCGGTAGGCACACACCCGGTGAAGAGATGTACAGATAAGGTCATAACGTTAAAATGCATCAATAGGTTCATTTAAAGTGAGAAAAATACTTGGAGAAACTCAGGTTGAAGATTCAGGATGGCGATTTCAGTTCATTGTCTGATCTAGATGCTTAAAGGGGTGTAACTACTTTTTATCAAGATTAGTGAGGTGAGTCCTTTATGAGTGCATTGAATCAGAGAACATAATCGTCTTTTATTCCGACACCTCTCTGTTTTCTATCTTATTGTAGCTCCTAAGTAGATCAAGATCTTTCCTTTCAGAATAGGCCACACGGCCTTTTGGGTCTGGATAACCAATGGCGATAAACATGATGGCGCGTTCATGCTTTGGAATACCAATTTTGCTTTCAAACTTGCGGTCAATTTCATCAATCTCGGCCCAATTCAGGGGCACGAGGCCAATCCCACAGTTTCTAGAGCGAGCATGAACAACATGGCGGAAACACAACCATCTATATATATGCCGTGCCTGTCTCGCTCAAAGAAAAATGCTGAAAGGTCTCCAGTTACTGCGCAAATCATAGGAATATTATCTGCAAAACTGAGGGCACCCAAAGGTAGATGGCTCACCTCTCTACATATCTCTGGTTCATCATAGATTCTGTAGTGTGTTGTTTGCCGGTTACAGGAACTCGGTGCCCTGGCCGCTACCTCTAGAGCTTTGTCAACAAGATCACGTGGGACAGGTTTTTTGAGAAAGGTCCTTGTCGATTTTCGCTGACGTGCAAGTAATTGCAGGTCAGCATGAGATACGGGGGTATTTTGTTCACCTCTGAGATAAGGTATCGACTGGGGAACATGACCTTTTTTTTCCAGCGTAAAAAATGCTTCTTTTGCCTTGGAAATCAGCGGATCACCGTTGACTATATCAAAATAGTGCAGCAGAACATCCCTTGACCATATGACCTCCAGTGGCAATTGCTCTACAGAACATTGCTCAATACTTTTTTTGTAAAAGCCAACGGTTTCCCCAATATATTCCCTTGCAAAAGTAGACCTTTGGTAGGGCATAATCAAACCTTTTTCAATCCGATGAATATTCCTACGTAGAAGAAAAAAAGAAGGACTATTTTTCAGATCATCGATATGGCGGATTAGTCCCGCAACTACTGCTCGTTGTTCTCGGAATAGGTGCGTGAAAAGAAGGTATAATAAATTGCAATGAAAATCCAAGACAATGAGATAAAACGCAAAATTGCATTCTCAAAAAGAATGTAGGCCGATTTAGCAACAATCCAGCTCTTGCCGGTCAGTTTCATACTTAATCATTCCAGTAAGTTGGGAATCTAAGAAACTATTGTTGGAAGGACATGTGAAGTTCATACAGATATCGTGTTTCCAGTCATAATTTAAGGATCATCGTATACCGTTTACTGGCAGCAATCAACAGTTTTCATATACTCGAAAATTGTCATCTCTGCGAAAGGTGCTCAACAACATAAAAATGTATATTGCAGTAATTACTTCTCTTGGCCACTTATCTCCAGATAGGGGTAATCACTTCCTGCCGGACAGGCAATTCCTCCATGCCACATCCAGCAAGAAGACTTATAGCAAAAGGTACATCGTCGGCATGAATCTACTAACATCTTGTTCCACGGCGATCCATAGCGGGAGAATATAGGTGTTATGAGGTAAGGTCAAGTCTATGTAGGCATACACTCAGTTTAGGTTCTTCCTGATCAGTTTGCTTGTGATTATGCCTAAAAAACTTGCCTGAAATGGAGCAACCTAAATTATTGATGGTTCCAGAGAGTCAACAAAAGAGATTCTGGAACCATCTTCTCTTTGAAGGTACTTTTATACTGTTAGGTTTTTCTGGATAACTTTGCTTTTCAAAAGATCGAAAACACCTTTTTATGTTGCTAGGTTTTGGGAGCAACGTATTACGTACATAAACAGGAATAAGGTAAACTTACGTGTAACTCGGTCGTTCCGGTCCTTATCAGGAAGAATCTCAACAATCGGGGCATGTTGCACATCTAAATATTGCCAAGGAAAATATTGTCAAAAATAAGTAGGGATATCTGCTTTGCTGAGTTTAGCAATGTTGTTTTCTGGGCCGTAGCGTTTCTTCGGTAGAATCTGGATATGTAGAACTTGCTGAGGGGGATTGTCGTCGACCAAACAGGATTAGAATAAGGGAAAAATCAGTAAGAAGAAGAAATAGAGGGATGTATTTTTAGGCCTGCTTTACAAAGCAACGGCATATCACCATCACCCTATCACCTTACCTCAATTTTTGATAAGAAGCTCAAGCGCATCGGTACAGACTCGGCTTACGCCATATCCGGCTTTTTCCTGACCAGGCATTTTATCAAATCCAGCTTTTTCGACAAATTCATCTCTTTTCCAGGAATCCAGTTTCCCTAATTCTTGAAGTTTGTCCTGATAAGTCCGGTTGCTTCATAAATTGTGCAACGCAAATTACAGCCTGACTTGCCAGGACCGCATTATCTGAAATCTCCTCGGTTCCGCTTGAGGTTCACCAGCCACCCCACGCAAATCCAATAATCATTGCGGCGCTTGCCCCGATAATACCACCCCATATTCCAAATTTAATACTAGCTGCTGTTTCCGGTTTCATTGAACGTACCGCCATGTCTTGTTGTAATAGTTTTATATAAATAACAATTGTATCCGGACCGTTGTTGAAACACTTGATTGAGCGCCCAGATATGGTTTGAAACCGTCCCCTACGAACATTCAGCTTTAACTGCTGACAGGAACAGTGTTTCCCCGATTTCAGCAGCTCGCTCAGATGCCCGTTTCATCTCATCATAAACAGAACCGTTATCTATTGCTGCTGTAAGGAGGTTGTCAGAGTTCGTAATTTCTGATTCCGACATAAGTGAATAGACTGAATCGCCTTTTTTAAAATCGTGATCAAGGGCAATTTCAGGATTTTCATAATATTCACGGTGAAATATTTTTTCGCATGGGATTGTCTGCTTTATATCTGTAAAATTTCTGAACCCAAGACGTTTTTGGAGTTCTTCAATATCTAGATAATGCGATTGTAGTTGATATGCTGCAGATGAGATATATTTATAATGCCAGTAGACGCCCTGTTCAGGGTCTAATTGTTCCTGGGAGCAGGTGTTGATGGTTAATCTGCCCTGGGGTTTCAGAACACGCTGGGATTCGTCTAAAAATGTATCCATATGGGGAAACGGATTCCTGGAATCAAGGTGATGAAGCACTTGATTTACCATGTACGCATCAAAGAACTGCGCCTCAAAAGGAAGATCAAGAATATCACCTATTTTTAGGTTAACATTTTTTGAATCCTGTGTTTTCAGTTTCGTTTGGTGTAAACCTTGATCTGATCCTTCAATACCGTAAATTTTTCCAACATGATGGCGAAAAATGTCAAGATAAGCTCCTGTTCCAAATCCACCTTCCAGAACAATCTGCTCATGAAGCGGTGTGGATGATTGTGAAAATATGTCCAATAATTCTTGTGCTCCGTGTGGGTGCCGCATTTGATCGTAAGATGTAAACACCTCGTTATAATCGCAATAACTGGATTTGTTATTTTGTATGCATTCAGATTTTTGCACAGTTTTTGATCTCCTTTTAAGTTTATGGTTTTAATCGTCAGCTTTGTTATCAATGGTCATATTCGTTGAAATATCCATATATTGGATAGCGTTCTATTTTGTGAAAAACCGTTATCAGCAAGCGTCAAAAATGTGTCTGAAAATCAATAATAATATCAAAAGCATAACAAGTGATTACACGAACCTTGCCTATCCTTAGAATCTTGAAGAATATGTACCGTAGCAAGGAAAACTGATTTTACAGAACAATTGTTTGGCCTTTGTAGATTCTCACTTCACACGACCTGAAATACGCCTATAATTATCACAAACGATTACCAGCCGCGAGAAAACGTCTCCAAAATACTGAGGCACCACCTGATCTTTTTGCAGATGAGGCTATTGACATCCTTGCCGCCCATGCCAGAGGAAATCGACGAAATATTATGAATATCGCCACAATGGCCCTCGAGGAGGCCTACTATAGGCAAGAGAAGACCATTACCGCCGAGACCCTCTACGACGCGGAATGGTTCAACGAATCCGAGTGAAACGGAGGCACAGGTGAGGGTAAGTCTCTATTCACTTATGCATACAAATACATTGTATACTATGTATTAAATGAGAAATTAATAGGGTTATCGCTACTCATTAATCTCATTTTTTATCAAATTAACCAATAAAATCAAAGCTAATTGCTGTATAATACTAGAAAACAACATACATTGGATACGATACATTGTCAAGTAAGCCTGTAAGCAATGAACCCGTAAGAGCCATTCGCGTCATCCGTTTCGCCTGCTCTTCGGTTTGTTTGGATTTGCTCGAATTTTTCAATCCTTAACAGAAGCTTGCTCTTTGAGTTTATTACCCCTATCTGAGATGAGTTGCTCATCCAGCGCTATGAAGATATTCTCTGGCAAGCTCAGATCCTTATGAAGGGTCGTAAGTTGAGGTGTTTCCTGATCAGTTTATAAGTATTATGTGACAATTAACTTGTCAGAAAATGGAGTGTTTTGTAATCAAAGATGGTTCCAGACCATCAATAATCTGCAACAACCTGAACCCACTTCTCTCCTAATGTAAGAAATTTATCAGATCACTCGTTTATACTCCGCACAAAACTTTTTAATGGAGAAAAAACGAATGGACGAAGAAATGTATACAGATGATTTTACAGATGAAATAAGTGAATTGGTAGATGAGGCATATGCAATATTCAATGCAACTACAGTTTCTGAGGTAATGGATATGAGGGACAGGCAGTCACAAGAAGATTTCCTGAATAAAGTTTATAACAATCCTGAACCGGAGGCGATTAACCTATATCTTGATGTGTTAAAGAGGTTGGAACGTGCGACTTATCTTCCACATTGTTGTTACTGCCTCCCTATTGCCTGCATTCATTACTTCAATCCCTTCCTCCACCGGTTTTATCGACCAGCTTCCTTTGCCTTCTCTTCTGCGTGCAGCTTAGGGTTTGCTTCTTTCTGCTCCAAGCGCTTTTTTCTCACAATATGACGGGAAGCACATCTATTATTACAATATATTTTCTCTTTTTTAGTTGGTTGGAAAAACCAGTTATCACACTCAGGACATTTTTTAAATGAATCTACTGGAACACCTTTTAGACAAGCTATAAAATCATATTTTATTGCTTCAATCATATCATCCGCCACTGTCTCAGAAGTTTCAAAGCAATTAACCCCGTCATATTTTGTTTGCGTCAAAACAAGATCATTAGAACTCTTACGAGTGCATAATTCTTTTGATTTATCAGAATGAGTCTCTTGTGATTTTTCCAAAATTTCATGTACAAAATCAGTAAATTGTTCCTGTTCTTTAACAAAATCTGCAATTAAGGGATTCTTGGTATCAGGTAAAAAATTTGAGAATTTCTGGTTTCGATCATCAATAATTAACTTTTTAGTTTTTGAAATTTCTATTGAACTCATATTATAATCAGCTATTTCATCATGAATAGATATCCACATTCTCCCGTATTCATGCATTTTTTGTTCCAAATCAATTATTTTCAATTGATTAATATCTAGTGAAATAAATTCGATATACCACTTAATTCTGTTTTGTTTTTTCCTGATCACTTCCCTCCCCCCTCTTGTAATTTCAATATCAAACCCAACGTTAATGACATTTCTGTCATGTTGTGAACATTCATTGACGTAGAGTTTTGTCAACATCATTTCGTTTGTTTTATTGACTGCACGATACTTCTGTTGCTATTGTACTGATAGTTAACAAGTAACGCAATGTCATATTGACAAAGATGTATCTTTTTTCCAACGAGGAAGGTTATGACAGAAAAACACTACACAATTAAAGAGGTGGCTGAACAGTCAAGGTTGTCTGTTTCCTGGTGGCGACAGAGGATTTCAAAAAAGGAAATGGGGTATTTGAAAATTGGACACAGGGTCTTTGTACCTGAGTCTACATTACAGAAAATGTTTACTGATGGAATAGTTGAGACAACTGAGGGGTAACCTATGACCGCACCAGTCAAACGATTATTGTCGGCCGAAGAAACTGCTGAATACTTGGGTAAGGTAGTAGAAATCCAGAGAACATCTTCGTCTGGCCTATGTACCCTGTAGCAAGGATGTATTCGAAAAATGTGACTTGAGCTATCCTACCCTGGTGCGTTTGAGTTTTTAACGTTGCAAAGACCCATCAATATGCTGGGTCTTTTTCGTCAAACATGAAGCATTCATAAGGACGGAATCTTGGCCAGAAAAGGAGCACTCTTGCTCCTCGGGAACACAATATTATTTTCAAAGAGCAAGCGGTAAATAGAGCATTCTTACGTCAAAGATGGTTCCAGAGAA
>CAXMTO010000205.1:0-12955 GCA_964196355.1 uncultured Myxococcota bacterium | reverse complement strand
GCTCCTGAGAAATACAGGTTAGTCTGTGATAACAGCCATTGCGTCGCCATAAGAGAAAAAATGATAATCCTCTCTGATTGCCTCTTCATAGCAGTTGAGGAGGGTTTTTCTGCCGCAGAGAGCTGAGACCAGAAACATAAGCGATGAATCCGGCAGGTGGAAGTTGGTGATCAGGTTATCTATGACCCGAAAGGTAAATCCTGGGTAGATATACAAATCGCACCATCCCTCCGTTGTGGTCAGGCGGCCGGTTTTTTTTGCCCCGAATTCCAGCGCCCTTACCGTGGTAGTACCAACCGCCCAGACACGTCCCCCGCGAGCTTTGGTCTCCTCTATCTTTCTGACAGTCTCCTGCGGTATATTTATATATTCCTCATGTATTTTGTGTTCAGTTATTCTCTCAACTCTCACTGGAGCAAACGTACCATAACCGACATGCAGAGTAATATGGCCTGTCAAGGTACCCTTCTGTTCAATTTTATCGAGAAGCTCCCGGGTGAAGTGAAGACCTGCGGTAGGTGCGGCCACTGCACCAGTTTCACTGGCGTAAACCGTCTGATATCGAGTCACATCCTCAGGAGTACACCCATTTTTTCTTATTATATAGGGGGGCAGTGGAACCTGTCCTGACGTTTGTAGTGCTTCCATAAGGCTGTGATTGTGATCATGGTTGATCTGCAGCAGGGCCTTACCGCCATCCAGGAGTTTTGTCACTGTGCATGAGAGTGAATTGTTTATTGTGATGACGCTGCCGGGTTTTGGGCGTTTAGAACTTTTTATAAGAGCTGTCGCTTCCGCTGTATTGGCCATCGGGTCTTCTTTGACAGGGAAGTTAAGCAGAAAGATTTCTGCCTTTCCTCCGGTATCTTTATGGCCCAGAAGTCTGGCCGGAAATACCTGCGTATTATTCACCACAAGCATGTCCTCTTGTTTGATTACACTGGCAATATCGCTGAAGCGTTGATGGCTGACTGTGTTTGTTTTTGTCCGTAATACCAGCAGCTTTGAGTTATCGCGTTTTTCGGCAGGGTATTGAGCGATTTTTTCCTCAGGAAGATTGTAGCTGTATCCTTTGAGTGTGAGATCATTTTCCATTTTTGTTCTGTTTGTTATGTAAAAAGATGAGTTACGGAATGTTGCGTGCTATAGTTATGTCTGTTTGTAAATAATGGATTGACACAGACTCATTTTTAGTACCTTACTCCAGAAAAACCGCAATAAAAAACAAGAAACTGAGGAATGTATTTTGAAATTATATGGTTACATATACAACCAAGGTACTTATACCCCTTTGTGGGGTGTTCCTTCTAAGGGAAATGTAGATACCATGATAGTGGCTGTTGCTGCAACTCATTTGGAAATGGCTATTTTGTCAGAAAGCACCATTTTTGTGGAGGGGAGTTGAGATTTGGAATTAATCGATTTACCAGTGTTTCAGTTGGATGCCGGTGAAAAGGGGGGACGTGAAACCTTTTTGGAGTGGCTCGCTTTCGAGCTGGCCCGGCTGAATCTTCTCACTACAGTGGTGCGGCCATGTGATTCTTCAGATTCACTGAGTTTACACAGGCTGGTAAGAGAATATGATGTGGTCTTTGTCGATTGTAGAACAGATATTCCCCTGAAAAAAATTTCTCTGTTGTCCGCAGGTGATGAAAACCCAGGGGATGGACTCAGTTGTATTCTTAACGATAATAACAGTTTGTCTGTTTTCTTTGATCTGTTTCTCGCTGAAATCCAGGCGACATTCGATAAAAGCCCGGTATGGGGCTGTGTCCTCATCGGTGGTAAAAGTTCGAGAATGGGGCGGCCAAAACATCTGATAACTGATGATTACGGGAAAACATGGCTGGAACGTACCGTAGATATTCTGAACCCCTTGGTCGACGGAATAGTTATATCCGGTGCTGGAACTCTTCCAGAGTCGTTGACCGGGCTGCCACGTCTGGTGGACATTCCGGGAGTCGTGGGGCCGTTAACGGGAATTCTCTCTGCTAGCCGCTGGTTGCCGCTGGTGAGCTGGCTTGTAATAGCCTGCGATATGCCCCATATATCAACAGAGGCCGTTACATGGCTGCTAACTCATCGTAAGCCCGGTTGCTGGGGGTGTGCTCCTCGTATGATGGAGACTGAGTACATTGAGCCGCTTTTTGCCTGGTATGATGCAAGAGCTGCTTGTCTTTTTGAACGCCAAGCGCTGACTGGAGAGATGCGTATAACCGATGTCGCACGTCACCCCAAAATCATGAATCCGGTTATCCCTGGACCGCTACGATATGGCTGGGAAAATATAAATACTCCTGGCCAGTTACAACAGGTAAAAAGGGTGGGGTGAAGAATTGTAACACGGAGGGGTCAGGAGGTTGTCGTTTCCAGATAACCATTTGTTATCTGCTTCATTACAACGCAGCTTTTGCAGAGCAGAATTTTTTCACGCCAGTTTTTTTGGGCAGAACCATCACAGGCAGTACCATTAATGAGCCAGCAAAACTCGCCTGAATCGAATTCCCAGGCAGGGCAATTTTTTCTGTTTTCTTTAGGGCAGTTTTTCAAATCCCAGCAATTTTTACGTTTTGCTGAACCTCTTCTTTTTCGTGAAAGCAGAAAGATTAATTGCCGTTCCACATGGCTGGGGACAGTTCTCCAGCCCTGTTCATAACTGCAGACGGCCTTCAGGGAGACGCCCAAGAGCGAAGCGGTCTCTTTTTGTGTCTTGCCAAGGAACTTTCTAATTTTGGAGAACTCTTTTTTTTCCATAAGTACTACATCGTAACACGTATTGCAGATTTCCGCAAATTGCAATTGGGCAAAATAGATCTCCTTTTATTAGATTCATCAAGTGGGGGTCATATTCATTTTTACTTTTTTGAAAAGAGATATACAGTTTTACCTGTTCGCTCTGGTTTTTAATCTGTGCAGTCAGTGGCTATTTTCAAGGCACCCCGATAACTGTTAGCCCGGATTTCTCACCAGCAAAGATGATTACATATTCAAGAAGCACCCCAGTGAACTATAGTAGTCTATGTTTGCTGGGGTAGCGACGCGGAAGAGGTGATCATATCTGCTGGCCTTTGGTGAACATTGTGTAAAATTTCCCGTCAAATCGAAAGGGTGGCAAGCTGTTACAATCAAAACAGTCTCAGAAAATTGACACAATGTTCATGAGAAATGCGGGTTAGCCCGCTTGAGAGAAGAAATGATTGGATTTTTATGGAGGAAGCAACGGTGAGCGATTTTGGACAGGAGATTATAGATTTTGATCCGCATTTTAAAATTTTTCACGATCTCATGCCATTCAAGATCCAGGAAATCCTTCTCGTGTCCAGCCTGTATGATGCCTTTATCATGGAGGAAGACGGGAGCCTGGCGATTAAGCTCATTCAAGAGTATCAGGGATTGAACCTCAGTAAGGCACCAAGAATAACCAGAGTCTCTTCGGCCCTTGAAGCCCTTGAGACCATAAAGAAGAAGCCCTTTGATATGGTCATCACCATGCCCTATCCGGGGGGGATGGATGCCTTTCAACTTGGTACTGAAATAAAAAAACTACAGCCGGATATTCCTGTAATCCTGGTGGCTCACAATGTTCGATCAACTTTTTCAGATAAGAACGATAGCAGTGGAGTAGATAAAATTTTTCTCTGGTGCAGTGAGGCAGACCTTCTCCTTGCTATTATAAAAAATGTTGAAGATCATCTCAATGTTGATCCGGATACCAGGCGGGCAATGGTGAGGGTTATCATTTATGTAGAAGATTCACCGCTCTATCGTTCTCTCTTTTTACCTCTCCTTTATAATGAAGTGGTAAGGCAGACCCAGTCCATACTTGATGAAAGTCTCAATGAGCGGCATCGTCTTTTGAGGATGCGTGCTCGACCCAGAATCCTTATGGCTACCAGCTATGAGGAGGCCTTGGCGCTTTATCAAGCCTATAAACCTTATGTTTTTGGAGTGATATCGGATGCCAGATACCAAAAAGATGGGGCTATGGATGGTAATGCCGGATTTGAATTTCTAGAACACGTGCGAAAAGAGATCAATGACCTGCCTCTTTTAATGGTATCGACCGAAAATGAAAACAGAGGGAGGGCTGAGCAGGTCCCCGCCGTTTTTATAGACAAGAATTCTCCGTTGATCCGGGACGAATTGCATCAGTTTTTCTTGAATTATCTTGGTTTTGGTGATTTTGTTTTTCGGCTTCCCGATGAGACTGCAATCGGACATGCATCCAACCTTCGTGAGTTTGATAAACAGTTGCGGATAATACCGGATGAATCACTCAGCTACCATATTTATAGAAATCATTTCTCAAACTGGGTGATGGCAAGAGCCGAGGTCATTCTCGCCCGCAGACTTCATAAAGACTTTATACCTGATTCAGAGGATCTGACTGTTATTCGAAAGGATCTTGTATCTAAGGTACATTCTTTAAGAAAACTCAGGCAGCAGGGAGTCGTCGTTAAATTTTCTGCCGATGACTATGATCCTGAAACAATGGATTTTGTCAAAATTGGGGACGGATCAATGGGAGGTAAAGGGAGGGGATTGGCTTTCATGTGGGCCTGTCTTCAGGGAGCCTGTCGGGAGGATTGCGTGCTGTCCGAAGTTACTGTGACAATCCCAAAGACCTGCGTGATTACCGCTGATGGCTTTGACACGTTTGTGGCTGAGAATAATCTTCATTTCAGTTCCGGGCAATCAGACGAGCAGGTTGCTGATATCTTTCTTGATTCTATCCTGCCGGCCTGGCTCAGGCAGGAACTCCATTCATTTTTGGAAAAGAATGATGCGCCACTGTCGGTACGATCATCAAGTTTACTCGAAGATGCTCAGTTTAAACCCTATGCGGGACTTTATTCTACTTATTTCCTGGCAAATAATCATCCCGACTTTAATGAGCGGTTTGCTCAACTTGAAAGTGCGATAAAACTCGTTTATGCATCAACCTGGTTTGAAAGTCCCCGGGCTTTTTCGGGTGCCTCGGGGCAGAGCCTGGAAGATTCAATGGCGGTGATAATTCAGCAGTTGGCCGGTGACAACTATAATGGCCATTGGTATCCAGCCGTTTCAGGAGTGGCGCAGTCGCATAATTATTATCCGGTGCTGGACATGAAGGCGGATGAAGGCGTAGCCCATATTGCACTTGGAGTTGGCAAGACTGTCGTCGAAGGAGAAAAATCCCTCTGGTTCTCTCCTGCCCATCCGAAAAAACTTGTTCAATTTTCTTCTGTTGACAACATGCTGCGATACAGCCAGAGGCAGTTTTACGCACTGGACATGAGCCCTGACGGATGCTTGCACCGGGAAGGATCAAACCTTGTCCTTCGCTCTGTGCAGAGTGCTGAAAAGGAGCTGCCTGTATCGATGTTATCGTCAACGTATATTGCAGATGAACACCGTGTGAGAGATGCAAACATCCCGGGAGTGAAGATTATGACCTTCGCTCAATTGCTGAAATACTCTACATATCCGCTGTCTGACATACTCAAAAAAATACTGAAAATTGGAAAAGAGGGGATGGGCTGCGATGTTGAAGTTGAATTCGCCGTCCATCTGGAGCGGGACACTGATAAATCGATCTTCTATTTTTTGCAGATTCGGCCTATGATTACCGGAGGAGAACAGGTTGATGTGCAGATCTGCGATCATGAAATTGAAAGCGCATTCTGTTATGTAAGTCAATCTCTTGGCCATGGAAATTTTACAAACATCGCGGATATCATTTATGTTAACCCTGACTCTTTTAATGCATCCAAAACCAGGAGTATGGGATATGAAATTGGTGTGATGAATCGCAAATTGCAGCGTGAAAAAAAACCATTCCTGCTTGTCGGTCCCGGACGGTGGGGCTCTGCAGATCCCTGGCTGGGAATTCCCGTGCAATGGAGTGATATCTCCGGAGTAGCTGCAATCGTAGAGGTGCGTAACGATAAAATTCGGGCAGACCCGTCACAGGGTTCCCATTTCTTTCAAAACATTACTTCTCTGG
This sequence comes from uncultured Myxococcota bacterium, assembly GCA_964196355.1. Classification (GTDB taxonomy): domain Bacteria; phylum Desulfobacterota; class Desulfobulbia; order Desulfobulbales; family Desulfocapsaceae; genus Desulfomarina. The sequence goes on along the minus strand of CAXMTO010000205.1, from coordinate 6,969 downwards.
GTATTCCTTATTTGACCTTGACGGAGGGTTATGATCTAAAGGATGGTATCAGGCAGGATTTTCTTGACTGGGATTGGTTGAAAGAGCAAACTGTTGTTGAAAAGACAGAACATATCAACCACGTCCGTCTTGAAGAACCATTCGTCATGAAATGTGATGGTACACAGTCTGAAAGTGTCCTCTTCAGTGAGATGTGTCCGTGTGAGACACGCTGTGAAATTAAAGGTAAAGACGTCTGGAATCAGAATGCAATGCAGGGAGTGGATGGCGAATGCGATCCTTGATCAACAGGCTGGACGTCTGTCTTTATCGTAATAGTATCGGAGGTACTCTGTTTTGAAGGGCATGGAGATCACCTATGATGAGATCTGTCAGGCGGAGTTTAGCCTCTTACAGTCACGCATAGAACATCTTTTTGTAAATATCGACATAGGGTGTCCATACGGATTATCCCGTGTTGCCACTTTTCATCAGGCAACGTTTGCTCCTTTGAGAGAACGTGCAATGGAACTTTTTCTCGCTGCCGGATACAGAAGAAACGGTAACTGTCTGTATAGTATGCGCTGCCAAGACTGCAGCGGTTGTATCCCAATCCGGATACACCCAGAAGAATTTCGTCCAAACAGAAACCAAAAAAGAGTGATTAAAAAAAATAGAGATATCGATATCAGCCTGTCACCTCTTTATGCCGACAGTGAGAACCTTGACCTTTGTGAAAGATTTCTGCAGGCCAGATACCCAAAAGAGAACAATAGTGCGGATGGATATTATCGCGATTTTTTCCTCAACAATATTGTTGAAAGTGTACAGTTGCAGTTCAGGGTAGATGGTCGTCTGTTGGCTACTTCTATTCTTGATATCGGGACAAACTGGGTAAATGGCGTCTATTTCTTTTTTGACCCGGATGAATCTAACCGCAGTCTTGGTACCTATAATATTCTTCAACTCATACAAATTTGCCGGAAATGCGGGGTGAAATATCTCTATCTTGGCTATTTTATTCGAAATGTTTCCGCAATGAGCTATAAAAAAAATTTTAAACCGCATCATCTTTTCATGGATAAAAAATGGCACCAGAAAAAATGATTTTACCAGGACTCGATGAGTCATTGTTTGTCTCGCACGGAGATGGCTCTGTCACCTGCAAGGTGTGCGCCCACTGCTGTCATCTCGAAAAAGGACAGAGAGGGATCTGTGCTGTTCGTGAAAACATTGAGGGTACGCTGGTTTCTCTCAACTATGGCAGGCTTGTGGCAGAAAGTGTTGACCCTATAGAGAAAAAACCTCTTTTTCATGTATTGCCCGGGACAAAATCCTATTCAATATCAACCCTTGGCTGTAATTTTCGATGCAGCCACTGCCAGAATGCATCAATTTCGCAAGTTGGCAGAAACGCGAATGTCAGAGTATCGGGGGTGCAGAGAAAACCGGAAAAAGTGGTATCAGCCGCTGCGGCCGCTGGTTGTCATTCAATCAGCTACACCTACGTTGAACCTACTGTATTTTTTGAATTTGCCTATGATTGCTGCAAGGTTGCCAGTGAACAGGGGATTAAAAATATTTTTGTTTCAAACGGGTATATGACAAAAGAAACACTCAAACGTGTGGCACCCTTCCTCTCTGCTGTAAATGTTGATATAAAGGCTTTCAGTGATTCTTTTTATAAAAGAGTGTGCGGTGCAAGATTACAGCCGGTCTTGGATAGTGTACAGCGTATCAAGGAGTCTGGGATCTGGCTGGAGGTGACCACACTGGTAATCCCGGGTCTCAATGATTCTGATAAAGAATTGTCAGATATTGCTTCGTTTATAGCTTCAATTGATACATCAATTCCCTGGCACGTAACCGGATTCTACCCTGCTTATAACATGATGAGTGTGGCTCCGACGTCAGTAACTACGCTCAAAAGAGCGCGTCAGATAGGACTTGGAAAAGGACTTAAGTACGTTTATGCAGGGAACAGACCCGGCTCAGGGGATGAAGATACCGTATGTCCTGCTTGTGGTCATCGGGTTATAAGACGCACTGGTTTTCGGATTGATGGTGTTTCGATCCAGGAGGGATGTTGTCCCGGGTGTGGGGAACAGATATCCGGTGTGTGGAGCTGATGAGCCCGCATTTCTCAAGGTGTGCAGGATGAAAAAACTTATTTTTTGGGATCATTGATTGTATCTTTCTGCTGTTTTTTCAACTTTTCCCACCAATCGAGTCTTTTCATAATCTCTTTTTCAAAGCCGAACCTGGAGGGGGTGTAGTAGGTTTTTCCCTCCAGAGTTTCTGGGAAATAATTCTGATAACTGTAACTGTGTTCGTAACTGTGGGAATAGCGGTATCCTTTGTTGTATCCGAGATCCTTCATCAGTTTGGTTGGTGCATTGCGGATTGAAAGTGGTACTTTGAGATGACTTGTGGTCACAGCATCTTTTTTGGCGTTGTTGTATGCTGTTTCAACAGAATTGCTTTTGGGTGCTGTGGCCAGATAGATAGTCAACTGGCTGAGTGCAGTGTTTGCCTCCGGCATACCCAGGAAATGAACGGCATCCTTGACAGCTATTGCCTGGACAATTGCCTGGGGATCAGCCAGACCGATATCTTCAGTTGCTATCCGGACGAGTCTTCTCGTTATATAGAGCGGATCTTCTCCCGCCTCCAGCATTCTTGCAAGCCAATAGAGCCCGGCCTGCGGGTCACTTCCTCTGATAGATTTTTGAAAAGCCGAAATAAGATTAAAGTGCTCTTCTCCGCGTTTATCATAAAAGAGAGAACGGTTGCTGAGGGATTTATTGACAAAATCTATGCTTATCTCATCACCAATTTCTGCACACCGGCAGATTATTTCCAAGTCATTAAGTGCTCTTCTTGCATCGCCCCCAGCCTTTTGAGAGAGCGTGGTTAGAGCCTGGGGGGCTATGCCGAGTTTTTTGGGGATGGACAACAATGCTTTTTTAATAATCTGGGCGATATCATCATCGCTGAGACTCTCCAATACAAAAACATGGCATCTTGAGAGAAGGGCAGAAATAACCTCGAAAGAGGGATTCTCGGTCGTTGCACCGATGAGGATGATAGCACCTGATTCCACATAGGGGAGAAATGCATCCTGCTGTGATTTATTGAAACGGTGTATCTCATCAACAAAAACTAGGGTTTTTCTGTTCTCATTGTGATGCAGAAACCGGGCACGTTCCATCAGCTTCTTGACTTCAGCTATTTTAGTCAAGACAGCACTGAAAGGACAAAATGCGTGCCGGGTCTGTCTGCCGATTAATTTGGCTATAGTCGTTTTACCGCAACCTGGCGGCCCCCAGAGTATAAACGAGCTGAATTCGTCATTTTCAATCATTACCCGCAAAGTGGACCCTGAATCCAGAATGTTCTGTCCTTTGATATCGCCGGGGTGAAGAGGCCTGCACTTTTCAGCAAGAGGTATGTCAGTTGGGTGAGAGGTCTCTTCGATGATGGAGAGCTGTCTGGTCATTGTGTGTTTCTTTCGCAAGACTGGTTTGTGTTAAGAACCCTGACAAGATTATACTAAGGCCCCTCTTTTATTTGTTGTCCGGGTTATTTTAACACTTCGAAAAGCATTCCGATAGGCAAGTTTTTCTGTCCCTCCAGGGGACACCAAACTGGACCGCCGATTTTCAAATCAACCAAGGTACAGACAGCGATTTATTGAAAAACAAGGCAAAGCTTACAGCGACCACTGTTGTAAAACGAGTTTTATGATTAGTGTCTCGGATTGTCTGATTATTGCACGGAGATAATGTCAAATGGCGGGCTTGTCGTTTTCTGTACAGGTGATTGAATGGTAGGGAATTTTATACTTTATCTGCTGTATGGCCTGGCCTTTTTCACCCTGGGAGTGGCGATACTCTCAAGGGATACCAGGCTCAGCGAGCTTGGTATTGCGAGAATCATCTGGCTGCTTGCTCTTTTTGGTATTGCCCATGGTTTTCATGAGTGGTTGGAATTATTGGAACAGCTGGAACCTGATATTAAAACACCTCTGTTTATGCTGTTCCGGCATGTCGTTGTCAGCATCTCTTTTCTATTTTTGCTCTATTTCGGGTTATTTCTCAATATAATAACCTTTTATGGTGATCAGGCCCTGAAAACGACCCCACAGCCAGTTAAAGCGCTGATTGGAATATCTGCTCTTTTTTTAATCCTTGTCACTGCATATCTGGATCTCGACAGAGGTAAGGATATCTATACTCGTGTTTTTATAGCTTTTCCAGGAGGATTGCTGTCGGGAGTCGGTCTGGTTGTTTATTCGAGAACCGTACGTGCTTTTTCCCAGAGTGTAGCAAATAATTTTATTTTTGCAGGCAGTTGCATGATCTGTTACTCCATCTTAACTGGTTTGATTTCATCAGATGTGATTGTGCCTTTCCTGAGCGTTAAGGTTATTTTTTTCCGAGGGGTGAGCGCTTTTCTCATCATGTTTTTTACAATCAGAGCCCTGTCAGTATTCAGCCTTGAACAACGCGAACTGGTCAATGAAAGGCTACTGAGATTTTCACAGTCGGAGAAATTGACGTCCATGGGGATTCTGGCTGCAGGCATCGCCCATGAGATCAACAATCCCCTGACTAATATTTCGCTCAACTTGGACATGTTAAAGGACCTTGTTGGCAGTGATGACAGGATTAACAAAAAGCTGGAAGCAATAGAACGCAATATCACACGTACTTCGAAAATCGCCAGAGAACTGCTCTATTTCTCAAGAGAAAAGGAAGCAGAACCGGAACCTATTGATATCAATCAGGTGATTACAAGTTCGCATACTCTCTTGAAAAACCATAAAAGCAGTTCAATTATCCGGTTGTCACTGCAGGATATTCCTGAAACTATGGGAGTATTCTGGAAACTTGAAGAAGTTTTTATCAATTTATTGATGAACAGTATAGACGCCTGCACCAAAGAGGACAGTATCAAAATTGAAACGTTTCTCGACAACGGGTCCGTTACTGTGGTTATTACCGATACCGGTCATGGTATTTTTGAAAAAGATATTTTTAAAGTTTTTGACCCATTTTACACAACGAAAGAAATAGGTAAAGGTACCGGGTTGGGCTTATCAGTTTGTTATAATATTATAAAACAGCATGACGGAGACATCTCCCTTCTGTCGAGCGAACATGGAGGGACTATTGTGACCGTAACTCTTCCGGTGATAACAAGTGAAACCTGAAACTATCATGGTCATCGATGATGATCAGGATCTGCGTGAATCTATTACTGAGATTCTCGAGGACAATTGTTTTGCGGTGATCGGCTGTGATTCGGCTGAATCGGCTCTGCAGAAAATCCGAACCAGGGTGCCCAGTCTTGTCATTGTAGATAATATGATGCCCGGTATGGGAGGCATGGCACTTATGCCGCTATTAAAAAATGACTATCCAGGGATAAAAATCATTATGATTACCGCATTTTCAACTGTGGATAATGCGGTAGCGGCTATGAAAGGCGGCGCTGATGATTACATCACCAAACCGTTCAGGAGAGATGAACTTCTCGTCGCAGTAAAACAGAATCTGGAAGAGTTGAAATTTGAGCAACAGTTGTCTGAACCGGGTATGGACGAAGCTCTTTCCTGCCTCTCAAACCAGATAAGAAGACAAATTTTGTTAGCTCTGGTGGGGAAGAGGGAGATGCGGTTTATGGATTTAACCCGGCATCTCGGAATTAATGATCACACGAAGGTAAATTTTCACCTGAAAAATCTCAAAGCCAACAACTTCGTTTCCCAGGATTGGAAAAAAACCTACAGTCTGACACCGGAAGGTGTAAAAATGGTTGATTCCCTACATTTATTTTCAAAGAGAATTCCTTCGTAAATACAGACAAATAGGTTGATGTTGTGAAGTCGACTTCACATAAATGCACCATTCGGTGAGGAACCTTTATCTGGCACCATTCCACCACTTCTTATAAATACACTGCCACAAAGTAGGATGGTTTTGTTGTGCAGTAGAAATTTGTTCGGTAGTTTAAATCACAATTTTTGGAGGAGTGTATGAAAAAGGTAGGAATATTCACCCTGGCAGCTGTTTTTGCTCTCGGTACTTCGGCGTATGGCGCAGACCAGACACTTACCAGTACTAAAGCGGCTTCAGCTATCATTTTGGATGGTATGATTGATAAAGCATGGGATGCTGCCAAGGCAATCACTGTCACAGTCGATGAACTCCCTTATGAGCCCAGCAACGGATATGAGGGGATGCAGAGCACAGAGGTTAATATCAAATCGCTTTATGATAGTGAGAATGTCTATTTTCTCATTACCTATAAGGACCCGACTCAGAGCCTTGCCCGTTTTCCATGGGTCAAGCAGGCTGATGGCAGCTGGAAAAAATTAGCCAAGAAAGACAGTACCGGGCATGATAACAGTTATTATGAAGACAAGTTTGCAATGTTCTGGGACATAAGTACTAAAGGTTTTAAAGAAGACGGCTGTATGGTTGCCTGTCACCTTGATGAACCTGGCGATAAATCCGCAGGGCGAAAGTATACTGAGGGTGCTGGCGAAACTATAGATATGTGGCACGCCAAGTATGTCCGTTCAATGCCTATGGGCATGTTTGATGATCAATATGTTGATAATACCAACGATCCCACGAAAAATAAAAACTGGGGCCGTAAGGGAGATACCGGCAAAGGTGGATACAAGAACAATGACAATGCAGATAAATCTGCTCCTGCTTTCATGAACCTGAAAGGTACCGAGGATGAAATGTACTACGTCATTCCAAGCAAGAAGGTACCTTTCGTAGATAATTTTAAGGCAGGCGATGTTGCTCCGGGTATCACTATATCACCGATGCAGGGCGGTCGTGCTGATATCCTCGCGCGTAACCACTATGAGAACGGTGTCTGGACCATGGAAGTCATGCGATCTTTGAAAACCGAAGGCAAGAATGTAGAGACCCAGGATGTGCAGTTTGTCGATATGACAAAGAGTTTCCC
>CAXMTO010000204.1:0-5890 GCA_964196355.1 uncultured Myxococcota bacterium | reverse complement strand
CTGTAGGCTTAAAGGGAGAGTATAAAGAGGTACATGGATATGCCGAGTTCAAATATCGACAAACTAAAAGCTAAATTGACAGCCACGGAAGCGAAGGGTGTCCCACATACATTGAAAGATCCAATTCCCGTTATTGCAACTTTGGATAATGGAGAGGTATACAAGGGAGTTGCCTTTGAAGTTCGTCCGAATGGTTTGGTCATGCTACGAACCGGAAACTGCGATGTGGGTGTTCAACTCTCAAGTATCAGCGCTGAGTAGCTGACAGACCACGCGGGGCGGGGCAGGAAAGTCCGGGCGTGGGTAGTGAGTTTGAATCATCAACCAGGGAGTCAATGACATGGGTAGAGAACAGAAGAGTAATAAGGAAACCAAGAAAAAATCGGCCTTAACATCGAAGGAAAAAAAGGCTGCCAAGAAGGCCAAAAAAACCGCTAAGGGTTAACGTAATCGCAAAATAGCGTCTGAATTAGCAAGAGCCGTCAATCACTGGCGGCTTTTGCTGCTTCAGCAGTCTATCTCTTCGTTTGAGATATCATTATTCTTAGGTTCTGTTGAGTGTATTCCTGAACTGGCCGATTTCATTAAACCGGTTACGCCGAGACCCAGAAAGATACCGGCAAGCATCTGAATCAAATGAAATGCCCCGTTGTAATCAAATTCCCAGATGATTGTAAAATGAATGCTTTTGATTAATTGCACCAGAGAGGCAGTCGCTGTGATTCCAGCACCGAAAATAATCAATAAGTGTTTTTTATTCCCAGAATTTTCAAAGCATTTGGCATTGAGCCATGACACAAGTGCCATAGTGATCAAAATGAAAACAACATAGACTGTAAAAGATGAAAATTTTACTGTGGTGCCAACAAAGATAATCGCTGCCAGTGACATGCCAATCACCGATTTTTTATACCACGCCGGCTTCCACTCACCGACAGACGCGGAAACAAGATGCGCTAATCCAAACGCTGAACACCCAGCGAGTAAAAGCCACAACAGCATATTTGTTTTTTCCGACATCTGAAAACCGTGTGCAATGGCACCGATTAGAAAAGCCCCGGCCAGCAGTAAAAAAGGGATGCTCCAGGCGGCGGCGCGTTTGTTGTCGGAGGCAGATTTAATAAAGAAGATCGCAAATAGTAAAAATTCGACTGCCAGAATCAGATCAGTCGCTGCCGTTGTGCGCTCGGTCGCACTTTCTACGAATTGGATCATTTTCTCTGCCATTTAAGAAAGAGGAAAGTTAAAAGGTTGCAGTGGAAAGGAAGTATAAGCCAGCTTTTTCGGAAATCAGACAAGTATCCGTGACTCTGTACAAGTTTCGGATTGGAGCCTGGCAGGCAGTTTGTTAGTATTAGCTAACGGTCCGCTTCTGGCCGGAAGCAGATATTCCGGCCACTATGAACTAGACTGAATTTAGATACTTCTTTTAATCCAAAGCAGACATTGCATCTTCAAACAATAGGAGCGTTTTTTATGAGCACAATTCTTGGACCAGCAAAACAGTTTTTTGAGGCCTGTGAAACCGGACAAGGTTGGGATGTCTGTAAAGCGTTCTGTCATCCTGATGCGACGTTTTCCTCGCAAACAGGCGCCCTATCTGAGATATCTACGCTAGAGGATTACTGTGAGTGGATGAAGAACCTTTTTACTCCAATTCCTGATGGACACTATGAGCTGAAGTTCATAGCTGCCGATGAGGCGGACAAATCAGTGGCCGCGTTTTCTATCTTTCATGGCACGCAAACAGGGCCAGGTGGTCCGGTACCACCGACGGGAAATACGATTGCAGCAGACTATGTTTACCATATGGTTTTTGACGGTGAGAGCGTAACGCACATAACAAAAATCTGGAATGACTCCATCAGCATGCAGCAATTGGGATGGGATTGAAGTATCTCGCACGAACGACCGCTTGATGCCGATTGCTGCCCGTGATCGTGTTGAATCTGCAGGAACTGATGAAAGCAAGTGTTCACATTCCTCTCGCTGTGAGCAATTATTGGAACTGCAATGGTACTTCGTCCGATGTTCCAGTGTTATGCCAGCACGTCGAATCCAGATATTTGCAGCAAAAATAAAAACAATTAGATGCAACTGAGTGAGGAGGTTACATTTGAGGATCACCACACGAAGTTGCAATTGGTAATTCATGCGATATATTTCGCGTTAGTCTTTGTTTGTTAATCTTTTATTTAGAATAACCCTGTAGTTTTTTGTTATTTAGTTTCCTATACTGAGTTCAGGGGTCAGCCACGGATCGGCTTAAGTTTGATTCGTGTGCTGACTTTTTTTGTCCCAAAATTATGTGGATAGGGGTCTTACCAAGGGGGAGTGTCGCACTCCAAAGTTAAAACCTAATCTTCTGTGGGATTCATTTAAATGGAGTATAGACAATCATGAAACGTATATTAATTTCTGTTGTATTGGCATCTGCCATGTTCTCAGTCGGCGCAATGGCGCAGTCTGCAAAATTCACCGCAGTTTACTCGGACTCAGCCGAGTTGATCCGCTCCGAAGCCTGTGCTGATGCAGGCACTCTGGATGGAAGCTATTGCACTGACCTGGGTCTGGGCAATACCGGTGAAGTCGTGGCAACCACGATGGCGACCATCAAGGTTCCCCAATCCAAAGAACTGCTGGTCGGTGTCTCCGCACAGGTCGAGTTGTTCACCGAAACCATTGTCAAGGGTAAAAAAGGAACAACTTCCCGTGCCCTGGCCATGGCTGAAGGTGGCGTAGAACTTTTTGCCTGTGATGGTGTTTGTTATCGCGGTGAGCCTGGCCGGGTTGTACTCAGCAAACGCACCCAGGAACTTGAAGCGACTCTGGCCGGCGTGATCGAAAGCTGCACGGTCGAAGTTCAGGTTGATCCTGACACCGGCACCGGTTCCGGTTCATTTGATCTGGATGACTGTGTGGTAGAAGACGAGTCCATTCGCCTGGCACTGACCACCATGGCAGCGCATCACTTCAATTTTGTATTCCCGAACCTGCCACAGGGCGAATACGCAGTCATCGCCCGGTTTTCGGTGAACTCCGCTGCCGAAGCAGAAGTTTGGTGTGAAGAGCAGCATGACTTCTGCGTAGTTGCAGATGGCGGAGCTGGTGGCGGCGCTTACGCGGTTATTGGCAAGTACCTGATGAGTGTCCAGGAAGTTCGTGCCGTCAAGGACGAAAATGGAGATCCGACTATAGTCGATATGTAACATCTGGCATTTTTGTTTATTTGTTTTGGAAAACCCCGCCTCGAGCGGGGTTTTTTCATCTTACTTGAGGAAAGTGTTGCGTCGACCGGTTGAGGTCGCAGACAGAAAGCGGTTATAGGAATCGGCAAATTTCAATTATCGCCTATGGCAAGACCAAGGAGCGGACCCTCGCTTGACCTACCTGCTCGGTCGATCTTGAATTTACTCTGGCACTTCACTCTGATCCCATTTAGTCATTGGTTGATTCTCTGCTGACAAGTATTGTCACTTTGTCCACTTTTTATGTTTGAGCGCGAAAAGGCAAAATTAACTTTTTACACTAAATACCCCGCCTACCTATTTGTATCTATAGAACTTAAATCTTATATTATATTTTGGCTCGTATTTTGCATATATAAATATACCAACGAAGGTCCAGTGACGAAACCAAGGGGATTCAGGACCGTTAGATGGACTAGATGCTCTCAGGGATGATAGGAGACGCATCGACAAGTAGGGCAGGGATTCTATCAATCCTGCCCGACCCAAGGAAGGGAACCCCCAGGGAAGGGGGTACTCCACGGAGGGACTCAATAACACAACCACTAATGCTAAATCTTACGATGGGGAAACCTGCCATCGGTGATGACGTCGTCTTTACTTTCTTTCGTGCCAACCCATTGCTAATAAATAGACAAGCTAACAGCCGATAAGCAGGTATTGGTGTGAAATTTGTCCTGATAATTTAACACTTGTCGCTATATTGATAATACCCGTCGCAAACTGGATAACTCACAGCATTGTCTGAGACATATGCTTAATACTGGTGCGCAAGTAAGGAAATCAGGTCAGGGTTTCCATTGGCCTTTCAATTCCGCAAAAACCCCAATTGTGTCCGTATATTAAAGCGCACAACTTCACAATTGTGCTCACAAGAACTCAGATATGGATATCGAAATTCCGAGCCATGAGAATATCGGCTTTTGGCCGTTTGGGGTCCTTCATATCATTGTTTAAGTAAACGCAATACAATACTTTCATTCTACAAACATCTATTAGAGCAGATGGAAAAGTTGGCATAGTGCTTTCCTGGAAATGCGTAGAGGACATAAGAGAGCATGATGAATTTTTCAATTTTTCCTGATGGTAGATTTCTCAAAACAAGGCTTGGTGTTATCTTTATCCTCAGCGGCCTGCTGATCTTCTATCACGTCTCGAAAGTATATGATCTTTATTGGGGTGTTGAGATTGGGGGTCATACGGCATTGATCGATGCGCAATCGTTTATAAGGCTGGTCATTGCTGCTAGCCTGTCGCTTGTCGTTCTTGGTGTCAGAGGGGCGCTTTGGGGGCGTTGGGCACTTCTGGGAATGTGGGTCAGCATCACTTCACTTGTCATCACCCGGTACATGTTGATTTGGGATGCACCTGTTCCTGGTGAGATCGAAAATGCCTTCCCGCTTTCATATTTTCGGGGCCTTATCTTCCCAACCATTATTACCCTGATATATCCCGTAATTCAAAAATCGTAGCGACAGAAAGTGTTGCTACAGAAGCTGCATTGTCATCCAGATGAGTAGTATCCTGCCGGTCACCGAAGGGTCTACAATACTGGCGGTGATTTGCTGACTCAGATAACTGAATATCCGCTGTTGGCCGGTAGCAGCTATAGGCGATTGCTGATTATGAGGGTCCGGTTCTGATCGGAAAGCAGCCATTCATTTGTCGCAAATTTCCTTAATGTGACCATCCGCTTCCGGCCAAAAGCCGACCTAGGTGGTGGGCAACTTAATGACTCCTCTGCTTCAGTTTAAAAATAGCAGAAGTGTCTCTTAGTTGAAGGAGCCAAGTTGTCCCATATGGGCTGACGTCACACAGTGTACGTCGTCAAAGCATATGGCACCGCTTGAGCTATTTTCTAAGAGACGCTTTTCTGCCCATACTTTCTCCAATCTAGCCTGCTAATCTCATGTTAGCGTTGGTTCAAAGGGCAGCTCCTGGCCGGAAGCCGCCATTCAATCTAGTCCATTTTTCTTGATTCGAAGGGCAGCTATCGGCCAGGAGCGGACATCGCCGTTTAGCAAGTTTCGGCCTAAGGCGTGTACCAGATCGGCGAGGTATAGGCACGTTCCTGCTGATCAACAGGAACACCTTTCGGCAAATCTATGCCGTAGAAAGCCGCATCGTAAGTTGTCCATCGTGGTGTCGGGATCTCCAGGACACGCACGTAATAGAACGCTCGTTCTTCAGCATTGAATTGCGGGTCTTCCCAGTACGCCATCAATAACGCATCGCCGATATCATTCGTGTAGCTTGCTGCGGCAACGTTGACGGTGTTGCCAACAAGCCCGTCACAGCGATTGTTCGCGCCAACAGACCTGTTGTCGGAACAGGCGACATCGTAGATTTTCTCCTGCAGGTCGCCGCTGCTGTCCAGCCAGCCCTTGATGATTTGTACCCGATCAAGATTGGCACCGTCGGGATCTCGGAGCGCTCGAATCATCAATCGGGTGGCTTTGCCGTCCGGGGCGACTTTGAGGTCGCCTCCCATTGGTACACCACCCAGGTAGCCTGTCTTTGCGAAGTCCGGGCGTAATACATCCTTCTCGTCATAGTCCCAACCGGCAAAAACCCGCACGGTCATGCGCGTCCCGGTAGTCGCATAGGTTTCCTTGCGCTTCATCGCATCCCACAATGACTCC
>CAXMTO010000203.1:0-4188 GCA_964196355.1 uncultured Myxococcota bacterium | reverse complement strand
ATCGGAGCGACTGCTCCTCTGTGGCAGACAACATAAGCCGCAGTCTGATGTGCCATTTTTGCAGCATCTACAGGCGCACAGCCGAAGCGTCTTGCCACGAGATAGACGGCGCTGAATGAGTCCCCTGCTGCCGTTGTATCTACAACTCTCGCCACCTTCTGAGCCGGTACTTCAAATATCTCGTTTTCTGAATAGATGGTGCAGGGGTTTTCTCCGTCCTTCAGTATCGACTCCTTAGCACCAAAGCTCTGTAACTTTTGATGGACTTCATGTCCCTGCACACATTCCAGCAGGGTGTCCGCTTCTTCTGTGGTGAGGAAAACAATGTCGCTTATTCCATACAACTGCTTGTAGATTGCAATGGCCTGCTCTTTTGACGTCCAGAGATGCGGTCTATAGTTACAGTCGAAGTAGATTGAAACACCCCGGGCAGCTAATTCACTCAGTCGTTGAATAAGGATTGCAAGACTCTGCGGGGTAAGGATGGCAAGACTGATTCCACTGAGATATATACCATCATAATCAGCGAGTTTTTCAAGGATAACGCCACTGTCATGGTACTCAAAACATTTTTTGGCTGCTGCGGCACTTCGCCAGTAGTGGAAGATTCGTTCTCCCTGGTCATCAAGTTCGATATAATACAGACCTGGAAGTTCTCCTTCCTGTCTTAGTACAAGTTCACTGCCGACACCTTCAAGTTCCCAGAAACGGGTCATCTTATCGCTGAAACTGTCTTGTCCCAGGGCCGTTACATAGTCAATCTGCAAGGGCAGGTCTCTGGCCAGACGAGCGCAGTAAATAGCAGTATTTAATGTATCACCGCCGAAAGTCTGTTTCGTTTCGCCTGGTGCAATTTCCTGTAATTCTATCATGCATTCGCCAATAAGGGCGATCTTTAGAGATTTCATAACTATCAATTTTGGGCTTACAATGTAATCGTGGCTTTCAAGAAACCAGCAGGCTGTTCCACCGCCATTTTAAAAGCTTCTGTTGCCTCTTCTGCGGGATAACTGTGGGAAACCATGTCTCCAAGGTTCAGCTCTCCCTGTGCTACCCGCCTCAGAACAGTAGGGAACATGTTGGAGTTCATCCTGCTGCCCACTATTGTTATTTCCTTTCTAAAGATTTCAAGCTCGGTAAGATCATTTGGCCGGCCATCCATACCAAGCAGGATGACAGCGCCGGTGGGTGCAACCAGGTCAACACACTGCCTCAGAATCGCGGGATGGCCAACCGCATCACACGTAACATGAGGGCCTTCACCGCCTGTCAGAGCAGCTATCTGCTCAACTAAATTCGGATCATCAGCCACAAAAGTAGCCAGTGCTCCAAGTTTCAAGGCTCTATCCAATCTGTCTTCTTTCTTGTCTATGAGGATACATCTGGCACCATGGCAGTGGCTGTTCAACATCACAGAAAGACCGATAGGACCAGCACCGAAGATGACAAGGATATCTTCCTCTGAAACATTTCCACGCCAGCAGGCCTGGGCACCTATTGCAAAAGGTTCAACTACAGCTCCTAGGGCCAGGTCATCGACGTTGTCAGGAAGCAGATGAACGTCGCGCTCACGGATTTTGAAGAGTTCCTGCATGGCGCCTTCCACGTGAACACCTCGACATTTCACATCAGCACAGGCGTTTGCTCTGCCTGTTTTGCAGGGACGGCAGCTGCCGCAACCAAGAACCGGGTCGATGGCTACCCAGTCTCCCGGTTTTACGGCGGTTACGTCGCTGCCGCATTCGACGACTTCACCCCCACACTCATGGCCTACAACAACAGGCGGCCTGACGAAGGGATGGTCTCCCAAAAAAGTGTGTACATCTGTGCCACAGATCCCAACAGACTTGATTTTTACGATAACGTCATTCCCGTTTTGAATTTCGGGAGCTCTCTTTTCAATACTTGTTACCTCTTTTATCCCTGATACCTCTACAGCTTTCATGATTATCTCTTGGAGTTAGAATAGTGTTAATTTTCTTAAAGGCTTTACCTCAACCACGTAACGAAATCGAGTTTTATCCCTTCGACATAAATACCGAACATCAGCCTGGTAAATAACTATTTAAGAGCGGGCATAGGGTTCAATGCCATATGCACAGTGCTCTAGATTGCCTCAGAATTTCTACGCACATCACATTGCTACCACTTTGAACTGGGATCGTCAAACATAATCTAACACCGGAAAACGGTAAAAAAACCTCCACTCTTTTCAGTACCAGTTAGATGGGTAAAAGTGCCTTGGTGGTATATGTAACCATATAATTTCAAACACATTACTCAGTTTCTTGTTTTTTATGAGTGGTCTTCAGGAGTAAGGCACTAACCACTTTAATTTCCATTGACTTTGTCAGGATGAAACATATAAGGTACAGGCACTTGTGTGTTCATCCACAATTGAAAACCGCAAAAAACATAAGAGCAAAGGGATAAGATGAAGCCTTCAGAAACTGCATTTTTACAAGAAACATTACAGAAATTACGGCTAGTACCCGTTATCAGTCTGCCCTCGGTAAAAGCCGGGTTAATGCTTTCAGAAATTTTGCTCAGGTGTAATTTGCCGGTTGCAGAAATAACCTTTCGGACGGCCTGTGGTCCTGAATCAATTTCTGCGATAAAAAAAGAATATCCGGAGCTGCTGCTACTGGCGGGAACCGTACTCACCCCTCCTCAGGTTGACCTGGCGGTTGAGAGCGGTGCTGCTGCAATTGTAAGTCCCGGATTTACTCCTCAAATGGCTGCATACTGCAGGCAGAAAGCAGTGCCTTTTTACCCGGGAATCTGTACCCCAAGTGAAGTACAGATGGCTATGGATGCCGGCTTGACTTCATTGAAGTTTTTCCCCGCTGAAAATGCAGGGGGAATACAAATGATCTCTCTATTCAAAGCCATTTATCCGGATATGACCTTTATGCCAACGGGCGGCATAAAGCTCGAAAATATCGCCAGCTATCTCCATCTTGATAACGTTGTCTGTTGCGGGGGAACCTGGCTTGCGCCTGAACAGTTAATGGTTGAAGAAAGATGGGAAGAAATTGAAAAGCGAGTAATTTCAGCTGTACAAATTATTGCACAATAGACATATCTTGTCTTTCTTGCGAAGAGTTGGTGTCAGAACTATAAAAATGGCCATATTTGACACTCTTTAATCCGGTTGACAAGCCATTTAGATTAATATATTGTCTTATCTTCATTGCAAGATACTTGTTTTGAAGTCTAGGCACTACCCGCTTCTACCAATACTAATCGTTGAAAGGCGTCCTGCCTCTAGCCGGGTGGTAAACTGTTTATCTCTTATGACGAGGAGGTCGTAAAATGAAAAGACGTTTTGCATTATTAGTGGCTCTTGTTTTTGCATTATCGATGATCAATGCCACCATAGCACTGGCAGCACAAAAACTGAAGTTTGCCCATGTCTATGAAACTAGTGAGCCCTACCACAAACGAATGGTAGAGACTGCTGAAATTATCAAGAAACGTACCGAAGGGCGTTATTTGATTGAGGTCTTTCCAGCCTCTTCACTTGGTAAAGAAGTTGATATCAACCAGGGCCTTGCTCTCGGCACCGTTGATATGATTTATACCGGAAATCTCTTTGCAGGACGCTCCTTTGGCCCTCTGGCCATCGCTGGTGCACCCTACATGTTCCGTGACCTGGACCACTGGCGCAAGTATACCCAAAGTGACCTGTTTGAAGAGTTGGGTGCAGGTTACACCAAGGCAACCGGCCACCATATTGTAGCACATAACTACTATGGCCGGCGCCACGCCACAAGCAACAAGCCGCTCAACACCTGCGCAGACATGAAGAATCTCAAAATTCGTGTACCAAATGCACCGCTCTATATGATGTTCCCGAAAGCGTGTGATGCAAACCCGACTCCGCTGGCATTCGCCGAAGTCTATCTGGCGTTGCAGCAGGGTGTTGTTGACGCCCAGGAAAACCCGCTGCCAACAATCAAGGCAAAGAAATTCTATGAAGTACAAAAGTACATCAACCTGACCGGCCATATCACCGACAGTCTTTTAACCATCATTGGCGGCCCCCTCTGGAAAAAGCTGTCAGATGAAGACCGCGCTATCTTTATAGAAGAATTTAAGGCTTCTGCTGAGAGAGTAAGCCAGGACATCGTAGATGCTGAAAATTCACTCGCCGGCTGGTTCGAGGCTCAGGGTGTAACTGTAAAT
>CAXMTO010000202.1:0-5795 GCA_964196355.1 uncultured Myxococcota bacterium | reverse complement strand
CTAACACCGGTAAACGGTAAAAAATCCTGCGCTCTTTTCAGGAGTAAGGTACTAATATTATGAATTTCAACATCCTCTTAGAAGACTTTCCTCTTATACTGACTGAGTGTGCTATCTCAGAAAGACTGCGCAGAAGACCTGATATCGAACTCCATCCGGTTCTTTTTAACACACCGCTTATCTACGCAGAGAACGGTAGGAAAAGGTTAGAGGAAATCTATTACAGCTACCTCGAAGTCGCGAACAAGGCAAAACTCCCAATTCTCCTTTGTGCTCCAACCTGGAGGGTGAGTAAAGAGCGCATTGAAGAGTCTGGGGTTCCGCCATCTATCAACCATGATGCGGTCACCTTCATGAAAGGGTTTAGAGCCCGTCACACCAGTGATGACTCAATGATTACTATAGGAGCACTGCTCGCTCCCAAAAATGATTGCTATTCACCCGGTGCAGCATTGGAAAGAGGTCAGGCGGAGAAGTACCATGGCTGGCAGATAGATGAACTGGTAGAAGCAGATACAGAGGTAATAATTGCACAAACCATGCCGGCTGTCAGTGAATCACTTGGTATGGCGGATAGACTTGCTGCTTCCGGTAAACCATACGTTATCAGTTTTATCATCAACAGATTTGGCAGAGTTCTCGACGGTACGCCCTTAACTGAGGCGATAGATAGAATTGATCAATCTGTTGAATCACCTCCAACCGGGTATATGGTCAACTGTGTTTACCCAACATTCCTGCATGCAGAGAATCAATCAGCCGGTTTTTTTAAACGGCTCGTTGGTATTCAGGCAAATGCATCCTCAAAAGACCCTGACCAACTCGAAGGTTCTGAACAACTTCAGCAGGACCCACTCACCGACTGGGGTGACAACATGCTGCAGCTTCATAAAAAACACGGCGTTAAAATCTTAGGTGGCTGTTGTGGTACTGACCATAATTATTTGCAATACCTGACTGAAAATCTTTGAGAGGAAGAAACAGAATTACTCCTTCTCAAGCACTGAGAAGGAGTATCAAACCATACTAAAAATGGTGGACAAAGCGCAGGACATAGCGCTGACCTTCCGGCCTGTTTTCAGCAGCTGTTTCGAAATAGGCATTAAAAAACAGGTGGTTATTCTGAGAGAAAGACCATAAGGCCCCAGGACCTACCGCAAACACCTCTTCTTTACTGTTATCCACATCCTGCCCGTCCACCTCGCTGTCAGTGGTCTGTTTCAGATAGTAGCCATTGATCCCCAGGCGCAGGGTGTTGGGGATGATAGCATAGGCCGTGGCAAAATTCAGGTGTACTGCCTGTCCAGCCGTGCTTTCATCGGCACTACCGAAGGCGTCACTGTTCTCTGCATTCCACAGGTAATGGATGCGGGTTGTTGCTGTCCAGGCGGGAGTCATAAACAGGGTCCCGGACCAGTAGGGGTTAAAAGAGAAAAAGTTACTGCCCGGGTTCAGAGATTTATTTTCATCATACTTACCGGTAGGAAAAATCATCTGTAATTCAATCCGATGCATAAACAACGGTCTTCCGTTACTCATCACAGGGTCCCACTGAATAAACGGACCGATCAGGACATCTCCCAAACCGGCGCCGTTATCCTGAGGGAACGGGCCGGATGCGCTATATGACATATCAAGCCCTACTATTGGAACTATAACATCCAGCCCCCATTTCCCCCCTAGAAAAAGTTCCTGATCAGACTGGTAGATTCCCTGCGAGAGACTCACCCAGACATCAAGATCGGGGTCGGGGAATGGGATGGTGTTGCCGTCACCGTCATTGAGCTGGTCTGATGAATAATATTGGAAATATTGAGTAAAATAGAATCCAGGACCCGCGGGTGGACCACCGTCCAAAAAGCTGGTGGATCCAAGGTTAACTGCAGGCAGGTCATAGGCTGCAGCTGATCCTGGAATGACAGCAAGCAGTAAAAGAGTCAGAATTGCATTTACGATCCGATGTTTCATTTTCTCTCCATGAATTGAGGTGAACGGTTAAAAAATCTCCCTGGCAGGGATTGTCTGCGACAAATATTTACTGAAAAAGATGCTCTGAAAATTTTCACATTCGTGCCGAAGACCCACTGCTATTCGATCTACATAACAGGAAACCTATACATTTTCAGCGATCTTTACAAAACAGTGTTCAGGGTGCCACGCTGTTCCATTGACTGGAAGCAGCCTTTTCACGTACAATTAAGCAAACAGGACAATAATCAAAACAAGACAAAGCCAAACTTGTCGAAAGACAGGGACGGAAAGCTACGGGTCTCAACAGACAGCCAAGCTACCTTGAAAAAGGTAGCTCGGCTTTTCTTATTAGTACCTTACTCCTAAACTTCTGTAAGAAAAAACAAGAACCGAGGAATGTCTTTTGAAATTATGTTGTTACATATACCACCATGGTACTTATACCCCCTTGTGGGGTGTTGGTATCGTCAGCAAACAACCATCCCTGCAACTCAACATTAACGTTATGAAGACTCACTTTGCCACATGGAGGTGTCCCATGTCCTTCTTCCCAGAGTTCATAATAGTGTATATGTGGTTATTCCCCGTTATCAGTCACATTCTGCTTCCACTCTCGATACTTGTCATATGGGGAAGTATCAGCGGGATACGATCCCTGGCAGACTTATAGACTAACACCCCCCAAGGGGGTATATGTAACCACATAATTTTAACTTACATTCCTCAGTTTCTTGTTTTTCATTGCAGTGTTTCTAGAGTAAGGTACTAAAGTATTTGACTGAGAAAGAGCTGCGTGCGCTCATGCTGAGGGTTATCAAAAAATTGATGCGGCTCATTTTCTTCTACGATTTCTCCATAATCCATGAAAATAACCCTGTCTGCAACGGTTTTGGCAAAACCCATCTCATGGGTCACAACGATCATGGTCATTCCTTCTTTGGCCAGATCCACCATAACATCAAGGACCTCTTTGATCATCTCGGGATCAAGTGCCGAGGTGGGCTCATCAAAGAGCATAATCTTCGGCTTCATGCAGAGACTCCTGGCAATGGCGACCCGCTGCTGCTGCCCCCCTGAAATCTGGCCTGGATATTTCAGGGCCTGTTCCGGAATACGAACAATCTCCAGATAGTACATGGCAAGCTCCTCTGCCTCTTTTTTTGGCATCTTCCTGACCCAGATGGGCCCGAGAGACAGATTTTCCAGGATGGTCAGGTGAGGAAAAAGATTAAAGTGCTGAAAAACCATGCCCACTTCTGCCCGCACTTTTTCAATATTTTTAAGGTCGCGGGTAAGCTCTGTTCCATTGACGATTATCTGCCCCCGCTGGTGCTCTTCCAGTCTGTTAATACAGCGGATCACAGTTGATTTCCCCGAACCGGATGGACCACAAACCACAATTTTCTCCTGAGGCTGCACCTGAAGATTTATATCCTTCAGGACATGGAAATCATCAAACCACTTGTGCATATTGATAATTTCAATGACCGGTTTGCCAGTGGGTGTGCTTTGATTTACCTGTGACTGCTCTGTATTCATTGACCTTTTCCTTCGGTTTTTTCAAACATTTATGAGTAACTCAATTTTAATTCCCTGCTTTTCGTGCTCCTCAAAAGGTACTTGGAAAGAATGGCATAAAGTTGATGTCAGGTTTCCGTTTTATACTCCAGTTCCACCTCAATATGTCTGCTATACTGTGACATCGAAAAGCAGAATGCAAAGTAAATACTTGCGATAAAGATATAAGCTTCTGTACTGAAACCTGTCCACTCAGGCACACTGAGAATCGATTTTGTGGTGTTTAACATATCGTAGAGGGCAATAATTACAACCAGTGATGTATCCTTGAAAGCGGAGATCAAGACTCCAACAGTAGGCGGTATAACAATTTTCAATGCCTGGGGAAGAATTATCAGTCTCATCTTCTGAAAATAATTCAGTCCAAGCGATTCTGCAGCCTCTTCCTGTCCTTTATCGATGGCCTGCAGGCCGCCACGGACAACCTCAGCCACGTACGCTGCAGTAAATATGATAATTGCCATCTGAGCCCGTAACACCTTGTCAATTGTTACCCCTTCGGGCAAAAACAGGGGAAACATCACCGACGACATAAAGAGCATTGTTATCAGCGGCACCCCTCTGATCAATTCAATATACACTATGGAAAATGACTTGATGACAGGCATACTGGACTGTCGGCCAAGTGCCAGCAGAATCCCCAGTGGATAGGATGCCAGGATACCGAAAAAGGAGAGCAGCAGGGTCAGAGGCAGACCACTCCAATTTGTACTCTCAACAGAAATAAGGCCGAAAAGCCCGCCTTTCATCAGCAGCCCCATAACAAAGAGTGCCAGGACCCAGATATACCCCAGCCGCTTGTTCCATCTGTTCCAGTCTCTGCTGTAAAAGAGCATGAGAACAAGGATAATCATAGCGAGCAGGGGACGCCACTGGTGTTCATAGGGGTAGTAACCAAATATATTAAAGCGGATATTCTGTGTAACTATGGACCAGCAAGCGCCGGTTGCCTGATGACATTCCTTACCACTGGTAAACCAGACACTGTCGATAAAGGCCCACTGGATTATCTGCGGAACATACTTCAAGCCAACAAGTACAATAAAGACCGTAACAATGGAATTGAAAATACCATTAAAGAAATGGCTTTTAACCCAACCCAGAACACCAACATTTGTTACTGGTGGTTTTATCGTATCAACTGCGGAGTTTGTGCTCATACAATTTACCGTTCAACGATTGCAATTTTTTTATTGTACCAGTTCATGAATGCTGAGGTCAGCAGACTGAGAGTCAGATACACCAGCATCATCAAGGCCACACCCTCTACAGCCTGTCCCGTCTGGTTAATTGTAGTCCCGGCCACCTGCACAAAATCAGGATAACCTATGGCTACGGCCAGCGAGCTGTTTTTAGTCAGATTCAGCAGTTGAGAGGTTAAAGGTGGAACGATGACGCGCAGAGCCTGAGGAAGGATGACAAGTGTAAGTACATGTTTGGATTTTAATCCAATGGACATAGCAGCCTCGGTCTGTCCATGGCTGATAGACTGTATACCGGCCCGGACGATCTGGGCAATAAAAGAAGCTGTATAGAGTACCAAGCCAAAGAGTAAAGCCGAGAATTCAGGGCTGATATTCAGGCCCCCCTGAAAGTTGAAGCCTTTCAAGGCTGGAACATCCAGTTCGGTCGGTGCACCACAGACCGCCCAGAGAAGAAGAGGAATACTTACAAGAAGCCCAAGTCCAAGCCAGAACGAAGGAAACTGCTGACCTGTCCTCTCCTGGCGTTTTCTCGCCCAACGTGCCTGGACGAAGGCGAGAATACATGCTGCAAAAAAACCAATGACAACATATGTCCAGGCATAATGGTCTGCCGGCACTGTAAATTCAACACCGCGATTGGATATAAATACTCCGGCTATGGGATTAAGAGCCTGCCTGGGCCCTGGAAAAGCCTCATAAAAAAGGGCATAAAAGAAAAACAACTGGAGCAGGACAGGAATGTTTTGAAAAAGCTCAACATAGGCGGTTCCAAGCTTGGACAAAAACCAGTTGGACGAGAGGGTACTGATTCCAACTATCGTTCCAAGAATGGTAGTCAGAACCATTCCAATCAGTGAAACCTTCAGTGTATTAAGAACCCCGACTACAAGAGCACGCCCATAATTATCGGCCGCAGAATACTCAATAAGCGTTTCGCCTATTTCAAAAGCCGCTTCCTTTTCAAGAAAGTCGAATCCACTGGCAATAGACTGCTGGGCCATATTGTTCTGGACATTTGAAATGAGGTAATATCCAACAAAG
>CAXMTO010000201.1:0-14143 GCA_964196355.1 uncultured Myxococcota bacterium | reverse complement strand
CCAGCAGATATGATCACATCCGGAGTCTCACTGCGTTCGCTTACCTGCAGCGTCGCTACCCCAGCAAACATAGACTACTATAGTTCACTGGGGTGCTTCTTGAATATGTAATCATCTTTGCTGGTGAGAAATCCGGGTTAGACATCTCTCCACTGATTCCGTGGGAATTGAGATTTATAGGAACTGGTTTAAATGTTCATATTTCTTTGTCAGACATCCTTTATGCAAAATCATCGCCCCTTTTATCTCTTCTGGTAGCTTTATATCATCAAAATTTTGCTCAAAATCTGCTCTGCTGATATCGTTGACAAAGAGTTTTAATTTTTCTGAAAAGGAGCATGATGCATCGTGTGAAAATTCGCATGGCAGATTATCTATCGCCATTACGGTAATACCGCTGCCAGCAATTCCATCTGAAAAACTATCCTTTATAATATCATAAGTATAACAAGCATTGTCGGGCATCGTTGCTTCTTTTGTTATTTCAATAGAACCGCTGATATCACAGCTGATATCTCCAATCAATTGTAAACCTGAATTTCGTAGTGCAGGTTCATTTTCCTGCAGGTTTTTCCTGGTTACGAATCGTGGATATTCTTCAGTCCAGTATATTCCGTTTATAAGTATTTTGAGGCTGGTGAGGTAGTCAGAAAAAACAGATTCAAACTTTTCGGGGTGATTGTAGTAATCCACGAGGTTAAATGCTCCTTTTAGCGGTTTAACCAGATCCTCTTCTTTGAAAACGAGCTTATAGAGACAATGATGATTTGAAGAGCCAGCGGCAATAAACTGCTTGAGCTGGTTCGGTTTTATTGTCTGGATGGGGAGAAGGTCAAATATTTCCTGAGCTCCTTTAGATACATTGCCATATCCTAGAAATCCGACTGTTAAAGGTGAAAGCTCTTTCGGGAGTCCATGCTGCGAAATCTTCCTGCCTATCAGTTTGATATGCTCTTTTGCTTCCTGCAAGGACGCATAGCGGTAAGCCTGTTTTATTTCTTCAAATGGTGTCACATACCCCTTCGATTTCATTTTCCGGCCATAGGCATACAGGGTTTCAATCAAGCCTGCAATTCCTGCATATCTGCCAAAAGCTATTAACCTGTTTTTCATCTCATCAACAATGAGTTCGTAGTCGATAAGGTTGCATTTAAGTTCCATCAACCTCTTTAACATATCGATGTTGTAGGGTTGTCCTTTGATTGTGTGGGAAAAAAACAAATAGGTTTTCCCGGGCTCCAGTAACCGTGCAGGAATCTCTTTGACGGCAAAAATAATCTCCGCCGATTTCAGGCTTTCGTTGATCTCGGCTCCAGCATTTTGATACTGTTCGTCACTGAATATTCTGATTTCGGACGGCTGAATGATCGTTTTAATTCCATGGGTTTTTTTTAATTCTGCTATATCGGAAGGAACGAGGGGGACTCTTTTTTCCCAATCATTTTTGTCTTCCCTTCGTATTCCAATTGTTTTAATCGCCATGTACTTTTCCTTTTTTTATTGAAATATTATTTAGCCGAATGGCTATTCTGCTCAGGTGGGTTTTATATGTCAGTCTTTTCAAAGATTAATGCATTGTGTCAGATTCGTCTTTAATTACATGTTTTTTTTCTCAAAACGTCCTCTATATTTTCTGATTAATCCTTTTCTTATATAATCTGATAAGGTACAAGTCGTGTATATTTTAGCGAGCTTGGTGAGTCTGCTGCAATAGACTTAATTCTGTCAAAGAGTTGACTGATTCGTCTTGAAGGAAATGGCTGCAAAGGGAAATAATATGAAAATACTTGTGTTGGGAGGATGTGGCATTCAGGGTAGAACGGCTATCTACGATCTTTCAAAGGAGCCGGATGTAGAAGAAATACTATGCGCGGACACTTCATTTGAGGCTCTTGACAAGATAAGAGAATTCACGGACATGTCTAAAGTTACAACAATATCCGTGGATAGCAATGACAGAGGTGAGCTCATTAATCTTTTCAAACAGGCAGATCTGGGAATTGACCTCCTGCCAAAGGGCTTTACCGATAATGTCTGCAGGGCGGCAATCGCAGCGAAAAAAAGTGTGCTTAATTCAAATTATGGATTTGAGACACTCGCCTTTCATGAACAGGCAATACAAAATGGTATAGCAATTATGCCTGAGTGTGGTCTTGATCCGGGAATCGATCTTGTTCTTTATGCCCATGCCAGACGATTTTTCGATAAACTTGAGGTTGTAAATTCTTATTGCGGGGGGGTTCCTGAAAAAGCCGCCTGCAACAATCCATTAGATTACAAAATATCGTGGATATGGTCAGGTGTTTTAGGTGCATTAAACAGGAATGGTCGCATCATGCGAGACAAACAAATAATCGACATTCCAAGTGAATTTCAAAATGAAGCAAAACACATTCATATGGTAGATTTTCCGGGGCTTGGAGCACTTGAGGCATCCATAAATGGTGATGCTGTCTTTTTTACAGACATGATTGGTGTAACAGATACAATTAGAGATACTGGGAGATATACTCTCAGGTGGCCAGGCTGGAACGCCTTCTGGGATCAACTGAAAAAACTTGGATTTTTAAACGAAATACCGGTGAAGGGATTACCCGGGAATATAACCTCCTTTGACTTCCTCGATAAATTACTGGCTCCCCAACTCCAATATGCGCGGGATGAAAAGGATGTCGTCGCCATGCTGAATATCTTCGAGGGAATCAAAGATGGAAAAAAAATGCGCCTCACAAGTACCATAACTATAGAACGTGATCTCGAAACAGGACTGCTGGGTATGAGTTTAGGGGTTGGCTATCCCATTAGCATCGTGGCACTTATGATTGGGAGAGGTGAAATAAATCAAAAGGGTGTTTTATCTCCCGCAAAGGATATTCCTGTCGATAACTTTTTGGCAGAACTTCAAAAGAGAGGGATTACAATAAAAGAAGAGCTGGAGGTAATTACTTAGAAATCAATCGACTCCTTGAGTGAAGGAATTTAAACAACCCAACTGAATTTTTATGATAACCACATAAAGCTCTATAGAATGTCAGCATAGTCAGATGGCAAAAAATATGATCATTGCAGTAACGATATTTGTAATCACATACCTGGCAGTTGGCACGCTGTTATTTATTACTCAGCGGAGCTTCCTCTACTTTCCAACACAGGCAGCCGGTCACGATTTTGATGAAATGATCTTCAGCAATGAAGGTGAAACCATCAGTACGATTGTAATCAACGGGGGGAGGGAAAAGGCAATACTCTATTTCGGTGGCAACGGAGAATCAGTTGCATTCAGTGCTGCCGATTATGCCGGTATTTTTCCATCCCATACCGTTTACCTGGTTAATTACAGGGGGTATGGCGGGAGCAGCGGAAAGCCAGAGGAAAAAGGTCTCTATTCGGATGCGCAGTACATTTTTGATGAGGTCAAACAGAAACACCATAACGTTTCGGTCATTGGACGCAGCCTGGGGAGTGGTGTTGCCACACTTGTTGCATCAAAAAAAGATGTAGACAAATTGGTCTTGATAACGCCTTACGATAGTATACAAAATGTGGGACAGCAGAAATACTGGATGTATCCCATGTCGATTTTATTAAAAGATAAGTTTGATTCCTTGAGCAGGGTAAAGCAGATCAAGGCACAAACTCTTGTTGTTGCAGCAGAAAACGATGAGATCATCGGGATGAAGCATACAAATAATTTAATCAAAGCGTTTCCCGCATCACAAATCACGGCACATATAATCAAGAATGCAGGACATAACACACTTTCTGAAGACAGCAGATATTCTGTTTTGTTAAGAGAATTTTTTAGATAGGTACAAAAGAGTGGAAATCTCAAGGTACCTATATGACACTGAAAGAGTTCTGTTGGAACCCTAATAATAATGGGGCTGCGAGTCGATCCGAAGGTTCAATCTTTATTCGACAAGCATCTGATTCTCGTCAGATGCTTGTTCCTGTGTGACTGGCCCGCATTTCTCATGAACTTTTTGATTTGAACCTCAATATCAAGAGCTGATTAGGAGTTGATTAAACCCTCAGATAGCAGTCTGTATTTTGTTTCAAATCAAAAAGTCCACCCTTCCGGCCAACAGATTTTTCCGCAGCTGCTTCGTTGCCGAGCCTTTGCAGTAGCTTACTACAGCTTCATGCCCGGCGCCTCGACCTACGAAAAACTTTTTTGGTGAGAACTCCGGGCTAGGCTTATTCGGGTGAGGATTCACTAAAGGGCACATAATCTGTATACCCCTCGGATCCCGAGGTATACCACAATGACATATCTTCGGCGGGGTTGAGGGGCCAGTTATTTTCGAGCCGTTCAGGCAGATCGGGGTTTGTAATATAGGGGCGGCCAAAAGCAGCCAAATCCGCATCTCCTGCAGCTATTCTTTCTTCCGCCGCTTCCTTGGTGTAGCCACAATTTCCGACAATAACTCCTCGATAGATCGGCTTGAAATCAGCCAGGGTCATCGGGTCCCCCTTTTCATGGAACCCAAAAGCCAGACCATCCATAATATGCAGATAGCCGAGGTTTAATTTATCCAGTTGTTTGACCACATAAAGATAGGTTTCCCGGAAGTCATCAGCGCCCATATCATTAAAAACGCCGTTAGGTGAAATACGTACACCTACCCGCTCCGGTTCCCAGATTTCCAGGACTGCTTCGAGTACTTCTCTGAAGAAGCGGAATTTATTTTCAAGGCTTCCCCCGTATTGATCATCGCGGTGATTGGTCTTAGAATCGAGGAATTGATTAATCAGGTAACCATTGGCACCATGCACCTCTATTCCAGAGAACCCCGCATCCTTCGCATTTATGGCTGCTCTGCGATAATCATTGACTGTTGCTTTTATCTCATCCACTGATAATGGCCGGGGTGTTTCATACGATTTCTTGCCAAGAGGTGTGTGGATGGAATCGCCGTTGAGCTTAACTGCTGATGCTGAAACAGGGAGTTCGCCGTCGTGAAAGTCACTATGCGATGCCCTGCCGCAATGCCAGAGTTGCAGGAAAATGGGGGTATCTGTTGATTTAACTTTGTCAGTGACCTTCCGCCAACCCTCGACCATCTCTGCTGTGTAGATTCCCGGGGAATCGATCCAGCCAATGCCTTGCTTTGATACCACAGTTGCTTCGGTTATAAGGAGGCCGGCACTGGATCTCTGGTGATAATATTTTGCCATCAGTTCATTGGGTACACGTTCTACTCCAGCACGACTCCTGGTCATCGGCGCCAGAACAATTCTGTTTTTCAGGTGGAGATCACCAATTGAAAGTGGTTCGAATAAGTTGCTGTTTTTCATTATATTTCCTTTTGCTGTAGAGTTATGTTGAAGGTAGTTATTCAAGCATTATAAAAAGTTCCGATTTATTTGGGTTAAGGCACATATCCTTTTCTCACAGTGGTAAGTATATGTCACACTGTGGCACTGTCAACCATACTGGCAGTTGAACAAATCGAATTGTAAATTTCGAAAGACAAAAGGATAACTCGAAAGTGGTGGAGCTGTAGAGAGTTGTCGACCAGATTTCGCCGGTGAGGTGACTTGACAATGATAACGAACATACCAACAATATGGTTGTTTTTCTTCAGACTCAGACAACCACTATACCGGGACTACCTATGAATCAAGTTTTTTGCTCATTTTCAGTGTTTGTTGTTTCCGAAGGACGGTATTGAGTCAATGATCCAGGATTACCTCTCTTTTTTTAGGCGTTGCTGGCCGTTGCTGATATTCGGCATGACGACCGTTTTCTGGGGAAATTTTGGACAATCATTTTTTATAAGCTGGTATGGCGCAAGTTTTCAGGATTCGTTAAGCCTCTCCGCGACGGGTTACGGAACAGCTTATTCAATTGCAACATTGGCAAGCGGCCTTCTTCTCATGTGGCTTGGAGCCGCAGTTGATAAAATTGGACTACGCTGGTTTGTTACTTTCAGTGCTCTGGGGTTGT
Organism: uncultured Myxococcota bacterium; assembly: GCA_964196355.1. Classification (GTDB taxonomy): domain Bacteria; phylum Desulfobacterota; class Desulfobulbia; order Desulfobulbales; family Desulfocapsaceae; genus Desulfomarina. Next base: position 8,193 of record CAXMTO010000201.1, on the reverse strand, counting down.
TCGCAGCAAGTCTGATGCTGTGGCAGGTTAACAGTCTTTCAGGTTTGGTAGTCAGTCTGTTTATGCTCAGGTTTTTCGGACAGAGCCTCCTGCCGCATGCGGCTATAACAACAATGGCCAGGGAATTTTCAATTAACCGCGGTAAGGCTGTGAGCGTAGCCACCAGTGGTTTACCTCTTGGTGAAATTATCCTACCAGCGCTTGCGGTATTTTTGATTGCCACCTTTGGCTGGCAGAAGAGTTGGCTGGCAGTTGGTTTGTCAGTACTTTTATTATATCTGCCGTTTTCCCACTGGCTGCTTACCCGGAGCCGCAAACAGAAATACGCTGAAGGCAGCCGTTTGCCTAACGATAAACCGGCGCGTGTTGTTCCACGACAGGGGTCACGCAGAACTCTGCTGGCCGATTATAGATTCTGGTTGGTACTGCCAATAATCATGGCGGCGCCATTTATTGTTACAGGGATATTCATACACCAGGGTTTTATTCTCCCTCAAATGGGTTGGACACCTCTGTTGTTTGCCAAATGTTTTATCTTTTACGGTAGTTGTCACTGGCTGTCCTCCATGTATTCGGGAGCACTGGTGGATCGCTTCAGTGGCGTTCAATTGTTCAAATTTTACCCCTTGCCCATGTTGCTGGGATTGGTGATTCCGGCATCAACTTCGGGCAGCTGGGTTGCATACGCTCTCATGATTTTGCTCGGTGTTTCCATAGGTTCCGGCAGCCCGATTATCAATGCGCTGTGGGTGGAAGTTTATGGAACAAAACATCTGGGTGCAATACGGGCTTTAATCTCGTCCCTTGCTGTCATCAGTACCTCAGTCTCACCGATATTGTTTGGCTTTTTAATAGACAGGGGGATTACCGGTCAGGCCTTATTTATGTGGATGGCTTTTTACGTTCTGGTGGCTATATTCCTTACCCTGTTTTCGTTTTCAACAAAACAGGTCTTGTAGAATGTGATGATAGTGAAACATGCAGATGCACTTAACCCGCATTTCTCATGAACATTGTGTCAATTGGATTATATTGTGGGATTCGGGGTGGACCGTGAAGTGCAGATGCCTTTAACAAATTCACACAATGTTCACCAGAGGTCAGTCTATCCAGCCGCGTATGCAGCGTCACTGAGACAGCAAGCATAAGCAATTATGGCTTATTGTCTCGCGATCCTCGCCTACACGACTACCTCCGATAAGCGTAGACTTCGAGTGATGATAAACCCGGGTTAATTGCATTTATTCCGGTTTCCCTATATGCTGAAAGCAGGTGTTGGTTCGACGTGTAAGAGAGTACGGTTGGGAGATCAGTAATAAGAAAAAAACAGAAAGAGGGGCTATATGGAAGCACAGCGCAGACAAATTACAGTATTCACTCCAGGCAAGCAATATTCAGGAGAGGTTGATATCCCCAATGCTGACTTTCGAACCACCGATCTGCTCAACAGTACCAATCTCTACTGGAAAGATCCCACTGAAAAAAACTTCAACGATGTCTTACTGATGTTTAACGTTACCCTTTCAATTGAGGGAATCAAGGAGTTTCAAAAGTTTGATCGGATCCAGATAAGACAGCCCAATATTGTTCTGTTTTATGACAGCTTTAAAATAATGGGAAGCGCCGAGGAAAAAAAGAGGGCGGATACGCTTAAAGAAAAAACCCAGGAAGAGAAAAAAACTATCCATTTGATCACCAAGGTGAGGGTCAATTCTTTTTTTGAAATTAAAGGATCATTTTATGGGCTGTTCAAGAGCAAATCAATTCAAAAATATATTCCTTTAAGTGATGCTGTTATGCATGAGATCGTCAAGCAGCCCGATAAGTGGATGAAAAAAAAGATCCCGCTGGAAAATGATTTTATTGGCGTGAATACCAGTTATGTCGAGGCTTGCGTTTTTGAGTAACGCTCATTGTCCACGAGGCAAATTATCCTTCGCTTCTTTTTCTTCAGCGCAGGAGATACAAATCAAAACACTGGGATCAAATTGCAGCCGGCCTTCGACAATATCTTGTTCACAAACGATGCAGTAACCATATTCATCAGCCCGCATGCGAGCAAGTGCTGACTGGATGCGCTGTCGCTCCATGTCTATAAGGTGGGAGGCAGCTTTGGAAATTGCCTGCTGCTGAATTGCGTCCATGCGTGAGAGGCGGCCAATCCGCGCCTGGTCAAGCTCGATCGGTGCTGTCCCTATTTTTTTATTTTCCTGCCCTTCGATTATATCTTTCAGCCGTTCCTCAAGGCGTTTTTTGAAATATTTCAGATCAATATCTGTACGCACGGTATCTTGTCTCCTTCATACGTTATAAGTCCAGTGGTTTTTGCATCAGGGCGACATCTTTTGTCGGGATTTCACAGGACCATCCTAAATTTTTGGCGATGTGGCGCAGGGTAATTTCACGGTAAAAGACGACATGAGTAGGGTCACGGCGATAGTGCCAGGATGAAAACCGGGTGTCGTCAGTTTGAAAGCATGTCATGATCGCGAGCCATCCGCCAGGTCGTAAGATCCTCTCAAAACAGGCAAACTCTCTGGCCGGGAAGTGGAAATGCTCTATGGTTTCTGTGCAGGTTATGAAGTCGTAAGTTTGGTCAAGCAAATACTCGTCCTGGAAGAAAAACGGATCAAAGAAGCTCATGTTATGCCCTGCATCGGAGAACATCTGAGCCAGTACCGGCACTGGCCCGCAACCGTAATCCAGACCGGTCCAGCCAGAGGCCAATTTTGTAAGCAAAGGGGCGGCAAGTTTGGAGAGAAACTTCCGATACCCGCTGTCAGTCGAGCTATTTTCATGAACCTGGTACTGCGCGTATTCTGCCTCCGGCGATAGCCATTGAGCAGGATCCAGCATGGTTGCCATACACTGCTGACAGCGCAGGTAATCTCTCCCGTTTATGCTAAAAAATGGTTGAATTTCGGGTGCGCTGCATACACTGCAGCCGAGAGGACTTGCAGAATTAACATCCGTAAATTTTTCCATGAAGGCCGGTTCTGAAGTTATGGATTCAGTAGTCGTTTATATATGAGTAAGTTTAACCAGTCATGTTTTTGTGTCTACTTTTATTAGTACCTTACTCCAGAAACCCTGTCATAAAAACCAAGAAACTGAGGAATGTCTTTTGAAGTTATGTTGTTAAATATATCACCATGGTACTTACACTCCTCAAGGGGGTACTTTAAAGAGTCCTGTTCGGCGGGGTTAGAGTAAATGGGACTGATAAAGCATGGTTGGTGAATATCAAATCTTTTTTAATGACACCTCGGCACCATATTTAGTACCTTATTCCTGAACTTCTATAAAAAATGATACAACAAAAGAAAATCACTGGAGGAGACAATGATTTCAATCATTAGACAACTAACAGGTAAAATCCTGACTGCCAGTTTAGTCGCTGCCGTTTTCTGGTCAGGGTCTATACCCACAGCAGCGGCCGCGGATAAAATTGCTGTGGGTGCCCTGCGCTTCACATCACATGCCGCAACTTTTGTGGCCTATGAACGAGGATATTTCAAGGATCAGGGACTGGAAGTGGAAATCAAATTCTTCCAGGCTGCACAGCCGATTGCCGTAGCTATCGCATCGGGTGATGTTGATTTTGGGGTAGCACCTATATCTGGAGGTTTGATTAATCTTGCTGATAAGGGGGCTATCAAAGTTATAGGTGGAGTACTGCATGAAGAACCGGGTATTGACGGTCAGATGATTTTAGCCTCCAAAAAGGCATACGATGCCGGCTTGACCTCACCTGCAGCACTTAAGGGCAGGAGTTTTGGTATTACTCAGGCAGGATCTTCCTTTCACTACGTGGCCCATAAGATTGCCGACAAGGAGGGGTTCGCACGCAGTGAGATAAAATTAAAGCCGCTGCAGAAGGTTGGGGTTATTATCGGTGCCTTGAAGTCAGGACAGATCGATGGCTGGTCTATCGTGCCACATATTGCCAAAGTATTGGCAAAGGGACCTGCCGTGGAAATGATCGGAAAGGTTTCCGATTACATTCCCGACTACCAGGTGACCACTGTGTTTACTTCTGCTGTCAACGCTGATGGGAAAAAAGAACTGGTAAAACGCTTTCTTACTGCATTTTCAAAAGGTGCAGATGATTTTAATGCAGCCCTTGTTGATAAAACAGCAGGTGATCCAGCCGCAGAGGATATGGTCAAGCTGATACACAAGTATGTCTATGTAAATCGACCCTATGAGAAAGCTGCACCCTCCATCCGCAATGGTGCCATGCGCATCAATAAAAACGCAAAGCTGAACATCACAAACGTTAAAGATCAGCTGGCCTGGTTCCAGTCTGAAAATCTGGTTTCAAAGAATGTCACCATTGATACAATTGTCGATGCGAGTTTTGTCGAGACTTATTAGTACCTTACTCCAGAAACCCTGTCATAAGAGACAAGAAAAACCTAAACCACAGAGGACACAGAGAGCACAGAGAGCACAGAAAAAAAATCTATTCCTGTTTCCTCTGTGGTCTCTGTGGTGGGCTAATTTATCTTTTGGATTGTGGGCGAAGCCCACTTTAGTTATTTTGTTCTGCTGGAGGCGGGAGCCATTGGGCTGCTGCCTCTGTATTTAAATGCTCTTTATGGATCTGAAGCTCAGTAGTATTACACACGCCTATGGTGATATGGCGGTACTGGACGATATTGACCTGACCGTTGGGGACGGCGAAATTGTCTGTATTGTCGGCCCATCGGGGTGCGGCAAATCGACTCTGCTGCGATTGATAGGGGGATTGGAACGACCCGATTCTGGTGAGGTTTTGCTGCTGGGGCAGCCACCGAAAGTGTCGCTCAACCCATTGACCTATATTTTCCAGGACTTTGCCTTACTGCCCTGGCGAACTGTGGAGGGCAATATCAGCCTGGTTCTTGAAGACCACTCCATCAGTAAACGGGAATCACAGGAGATTATCGATGATGTCCTCAGCCGTACTCATCTCAATGAATTTAAAAAAGCACTGCCCCGCCAGCTCTCAGGGGGCATGAAACAGCGGGTAGCCATCGCCCGCGCGCTGGCTGTCAGGCCTGCGGTGATGTTGATGGATGAGCCGCTCTCGGCGCTCGACAGCCAGACCCGTGAACTGCTGATGGACGATTTAATAGATCTGTGGATGCGTGAATCTTTCACCGCCATTTATGTCACTCACAACCTCCAGGAAGCTGTGCGCTTCGGGCACAGGATTGTTGTTCTTTCCCGCAGGCCCGGCAGAGTGCGGGAGATAGTGAAGATTGACAGGCCTCTGGGTGAGCGCAGTGGAGTTAATGCTGATCTGGATGAAATACAGCATCATCTGTGGGGGTCAATGCGCGACGAAGCCCGTGCCGCTGACAGGGAGCTCCTCAATGTCTGATGGCAGAGCTAAACCTGTCCCATTTAGGGGAGGCGGTTTCAGGCATAAACCGGCGGTTACTGTTTCGGTTGTGGTGTTTGTGGTACTGATCCTGTTCTGGGAGCTTGGATCACGTACCGGTTTTATCAGTAATCTGGTGCTGCCTGCACCATCTGAGGCCTTTAATGCCCTTTTGCAGCTGATTGAGACAGACATGTTGTGGAAGCACCTCGGTGCATCGCTTCAACGGTTGATACTGGGCTGGACCTTTGGCACACTGCTTGGCGTGAGTGTCGGCCTGTTTATCGGCCTCTTCAGTATCGTCAGGGCAGGGCTGTCTCCCCTGGTTTCGGCTATATTTGCAATTCCAAAGATAGCCCTGCTGCCGCTATTTATAATCTGGTTTGGTATTGGGGAGGGCTCAAAGGTTGCGACTATCCTTTTTGGCACATTTTTCCCAACTGTAATAGCCACCTATGGCGGAGTGGACAACGTCGACCGCAATCTGATCCGTATGGGGCAGTCGTTCGGTCTCTCCTGGCTGTCCATCGTTCGAAAAATTATTGTTCCCGGTGCGTTGCCTGCGATTCTCTCAGGTTTCAGGATATCAGCCTCAATCGGCATAATCCTGCTGGTGGCGGCTGAGATGATCGGCGCGGAGTTCGGGGTCGGGGCCTACATTTTGCTGGCCGGAAGTCTGATGGCAACAGACCAGTTGATAGCAGGTGTATCAATCCTCTCCCTTATGGGGCTGACCATGGCCTGGTTGATCGGCAAGGCGGAGAACTATTTTCTGAAGTGGCGTACGTAAAGAGAAATATTATTCTTCTTCCGGCTCAAAGCCGATGCCACTGATGGCAGCTCGAATATCTTCCCTGGCAACCCCATCATTATTGAAGCTGGCCTCCTTTTCTTCGAGGTCGACACTGATTTGAGAGAGCCCGGGAATCGCTTCCAGTGCTTTTTTAACGGAGCCCGTGCAGTGTCCACAGCTCATTCCGTTGATTTTCAAAGTTTCCATGATTAATCTCCAGTTATAAATTTAGTACCTTACTCTTGAATTTCTTGTTTTTTGTGACAGAAAATAAATATTCTTAGTTGAAAGCGTAATGTTAGAAACACCTTCAAGGTACTTATACCCCCTTGTGGGGTGTCAGGTTGATTCAGTAGTTACAGTCTTGACAATAACCATTCTTATTTCATTGGGAAGAATATTTAGTGCCTTACTCCTGAAAACCAGTCATAAAAAACAAGAAATCTGAAGAGTCGTTTGAAATTAGGAGCTTAAAGCAATCACCAAGGCACTTATACCCCTCAAGCGAGTACTGAAAAGAGTGCAGGATTTTTTTACCGTTTACCGGTGTTCGATGTATTGGAAGAACAGACTTTTGCCGAGGAGCTATGTACTTCCGATTCGTGACCTTGGCGATCAGTCTCATGACCTGATGTGTAGTATTCTGTCGAGGTTTAAATGACACTAACTGGCAGCACTGACAACCAAATTTTTCCAACAGGCATTATGTGCACGGTATAAGACTATGGCCGAACAAAAAATTGAGATGAAAGTGAGCGGCATGCACTGCGCCGCCTGCTCCACCCGTATTGAGAAGGTGGTAGGAAACCTGGAAGGGATTGGTACCTGCAGTGTGAATTTGGCAACTGAGCGGGCAACAGTATTTTTTGATGCATCCACAACTGGTTTGCAGGACATCACGGATGCTATTGGCAGAATGGGCTTTTCAGCATCAGTGAAACCCGAAGAGAGCGATAATCAGGATGAGATAAAGGCTTCTCAGGAAAAGCTCCAGTCGATGCGATCACATCTCGTGCCGTCGTTTATCCTGGCTATGCTTATCATGGTGATCTCTATGGGCCATATGCTTGGGATTTCTCTGCCCCAGCAGATACATCCGTCACATTCTCCCCTGAACTACACTCTGATTCAATTTCTTTTAGTCCTTCCCGTTCTCTGGATGGGGAAAAACTTTTATCTGGTTGGTGTGCCCGCTCTATTACGCGGTATCCCGAATATGGATTCGCTCATTGCCATGGGAACAGGTGCGGCTTTTATCTATTCAAGCTGGAATCTTGTGGAGATTATTCTTGGTATTGACAGCGTGGGTCGGGCCCATGACCTCTATTTTGAATCCGCCGCCATGCTCATTGCTCTGGTTTCTCTGGGGAAGTATCTGGAGGCGAAATCCAAGGCGAAAACGACGGATGCTATCAGACAGCTGATGCAGCTGGCTCCGGAAGAGGCGACCCTGATCAAAAATGGTGTGCATCAGCAGATTTCGGTCACGGATATAATGGTGGGCGATCATATCCTTATACGACCCGGTGAGCGGGTGCCCATTGATGGTACCATTTATGATGGTGAATCCAGTGTCGATGAGTCCATGCTTACCGGTGAGAGTCTGCCTGTGACTAAAGGTAAAGGAGACACTCTCTTTGGTGGAACCTTGAATAAAAATGGAGCATTGACCTTGCTCGCCGAAAAGGTGGGGGAAGACACCATGCTGGCCAGGATAGTGCGGTTAGTCCGGGATGCCCAGGGCTCCAAGGCACCGATTGCAAATCTTGCGGATAGAATCAGCCTCTATTTTGTACCAACAGTAATGGTAATTGCAACACTGGCTGGATTGAGCTGGTATTTTTTGGGAGACGCCGGCTTCAGCTACTCTTTAAGGATTTTTATTGCCGTGCTTGTTATCGCCTGTCCCTGTGCCATGGGGCTTGCGACGCCTACTTCCATCATGGTTGGTACCGGTCGAGGAGCCCAGCTTGGTGTACTGGTGAAAAATGGTGAGGTTCTGGAGCTTGCCGGGAAGATCAACTGTGTTGTC
>CAXMTO010000200.1:0-20213 GCA_964196355.1 uncultured Myxococcota bacterium | reverse complement strand
CCACCCGTTCCCATTCCGAACACGGAAGTTAAGCTCTTCAGCGCCGATGGTACTGCATGGGAGACTGTGTGGGAGAGTAGGTCGTCGCCGTTCTTTATAGAAAACCCCTTTGGGCTTATGCTCAAAGGGGTTTTTGCTTTTAGTACCTTACTCCAGAAACCCTGTCGTAAAAGACAAGAAACTGAGTAATGTATTTTGAAATTATGTGGTTACATTTACCACCAAGGTACTTATACCCCCTTGTGGGGTGTTAGATGGAAAGACTGCAGAACTTGTATTATTAGTATGACGGGTCAAAACACCCCTAACCCGCATTTCTCACGAACGGTCCTCGCCTAAACGACTACCTCCGATAAGCGTAGACTGCGAGTGATGAGAAATACGGGCTAACCACTCATCAATTTAAAAGAATCATGGTTTTTTCATCAATAACCTTCTTATTTTTTTTCCTTCCCGCAATCCTGTCGATTTATTTTTTATCGGGTAAGTACAAAAACATAGTTCTTCTTGCTGCAAGTCTTGCCTTTTACTCCTGGGGCGAAAACCTCTACCTGCTCCTCATGCTTGGTTCCATCGTAATTAATTATGGTTGCGGCCGGCTGATGTTTTTCTATCGTGACGCAAATTCCCCTTCGACTGCCATTTTGACCTTAGGGATAATTCTCAATATTTCCATTCTCGGATTTTTTAAATATGCCAATTTTATTGTTGAAAATGTCAATATTCTCTTGTCAATAATCAAGCTGCCAGAGATAAGCCTCAGCCCCTTACATCTCCCTATCGGGATATCTTTTTTCACTTTCCAGGCTATTTCTTACATCGTCGATGTATACAGAGGCAAGGTCGAGCCACAAAAAAGTATTATCAACCTCGGCCTCTATATCTCTCTTTTTCCGCAGTTGATCGCTGGTCCGATAGTACGCTATCGCGATATTGCGAAGGAACTTATCAACCGAAAAATTACAAGTGAGGATTTTGCCTATGGTGTAAAACGCTTTCTTTACGGACTAAGTAAAAAGGTTCTTCTTGCCAATCCCCTGGCTCTCACAGCTGACAAGATCTTCGCACTACCTTTCACGGAATTATCACCGTCACTGGCCTGGCTCGGTGCCATCTGCTATACCTTTCAGATATACTATGATTTCTCAGGATATTCAGATATGGCCATTGGTCTTGGCCGGATGTTTGGATTCCATTTTCTTGAAAACTTTAACTATCCTTATATTTCTAACTCAATACGTGAATTTTGGCGACGCTGGCATATCTCTCTTTCAAGTTGGCTGCGGGACTACCTATACATCCCCTTAGGTGGAAACAGACATGGCTCTATGGCGACTCACTTCAACCTCATAACAATCTTCCTGTTATGCGGGTTGTGGCATGGCGCGAGCTGGACATTTATTGTCTGGGGGTTGTACCACGGCACATTTCTTATCCTGGAAAGGACAAAATTTGGTTTAATGACAAAAAGATTATGGCTGCCGGTCCAGCACGTTTTGACACTTTCTATAATTATACTTGGCTGGGTTATTTTTCGTAGCGATACTCTAAGTGATTGTCTCACCTATATTTTAACTATGTTCGGTGGGGGAAACACGATCGGTCACTATCCCCTCTCAATCTACCTGGACAGTAAGCTCTCTTTTGAGCTTTCGATGGCCCTGCTGGTTTCAATCCCCATACTTCCTGCTATTGAATGTTTTTGGGAACGTGATTTCCATACCCATACAACGAAAAATTTCATACTCCTTAATTCTGTATTTGAAATAGGACAACTGCTTTTTATAACACTGCTTACCTACTTTACTGTAATCAGTCTCGCAGCTGGAGTATATAATCCGTTCATTTATTTTCGATTTTAGTACCTTACTCTAGAAACACTGCAAAAAAAACAAGCAGCTGAGGAATGAAAATTAAAATTATATGGTTACATATACCACCAAGGTACTTATACCCCCTTGTGGGGTGTTAGTGCCTTGCTACTGAAACCCTGTCACAAGAGACTAGAAATAGAAGACCATCTTTTAAAATTTCATACATAGTACACTACCAAGGTACTTATCCCGCTCGTCGGGGTTAGTAGAAACTATGCTTTTGCCTATAGTAAAAAAAACAGCTAATCTATTGCTCATTGTCCTCTTTCTTGCTCTTATTTTTGCTCCTCCGCTAAAAATGCTCTTCACCAAGGAGAACCTCCGGAATCAAGCTGAAAAAAGGACCCTCGCGCCAGCTCCTTCAATGCCACGGTCTCTCAACGAACTTGTTTCCTTTTCATCTTCTGCCGACGATTATCTGGAGGACCATTTTGGCTATCGCGACTTTTATATTTACAGATATCAAAGAGAACTAGACAAACGTTTTAACCAAGCCGGTTTAAACTCGAAAGTCGTTACAGGACTCGACGGATGGTATTTTTTCAACGAATTTGGCCTTCTCAATGATTTTCAAGGAAAATCTATCCTTTCTCCGACCCAACTGGACAAATGGCTCTCATATCAGAATGAGAAACAGGCATGGTTAGAACAAAGAGGTATCAAATTTCTGCTGCTGGCTGCCCCAAATAAACAATCCATCTACCCTCATTATCTGATGAAACATGCCATGGCGATTAAGGGTAAAAGCCGCTTTGAACAGCTCCTCGAACACACCAGCCAACAACTGCCCAGTTATATGCTCAACTTGCATACTCTGCTACAACCCGAAAAATACAAAAAACCACTCTACTACAAGAATGATACTCATTGGAATAAACTTGCGGCGTATCTTGTTTTCCAGGAGGCGTTCAAAAATATTTCTTCCTGGTTTCCCAAGGAGTCATTTCGAACAGAATTTGAATTCGTGCAAGATGAGACTGGTATTGGGGGCAACAGCGGGAAAGGAGGAGACCTGACCCAAATCCTGATGAAAAAAAATCTAACCGAAACCTTCCCCCAAATTAAAAAATTTAAGCGGTGTGAATCCTACATAGGTTTCCCCTATCAACTAACTAATATTACAAATAAAGACGCAAGGTACTCTTTCTCAAGAAAATGTCGGAAGATGAATTTGAAAGCAGTAATTTTCAGAGATTCATTCTTTGTTCATCTAGAGCCTTTCTTCTCGGAAAATTTCAGAGAGGTTGTATATCTCTGGAAAAATTATGACCAGAAAAATATCGAAGAAATAATGACCTATTTTAAACCCGATGTAGTCATAGAGGAGACTTCAGAAAGACATCTTTTTGATTTTATGCTGGAAAGAGAGTAGAAATACTCTCTTTGGCCAAGCCTCAAAAAAGTAATTGTAAAAACCTTCCACATCCAGATCGACACAAGTCTGTCAATTTAATCGCCTTCAAACTCCATTATGGCAAACACCTCACAGCCTCCTACTTTTTCCCTTCCTCTCAGGTCAGGCAATTCGATGAGGAACGCACATTCAATGATGTCCGCTCCGAGTTTTTTTACCAGCTGAACGGTGGCTCCGACTGTACCTCCTGTGGCGATTAAATCGTCGACGATAACAACTTTCTCACCTTCCCGTATGGCATCTTTATGGATTTCCAGCGTCCCTGCGCCGTATTCAAGATTGTATGATTCCTCAATCGTTTCCCCAGGAAGCTTTCCCTTCTTTCGCACGGGAATAAACCCTATCCCCATCTTGTAAGCCAGTACAGCGCCAAAAACAAAACCTCTGGCATCGATTGCAACAATTTTGTCTATACCGCGATTCTTATATCTTTCGTAGAGGATATCACAGGACTCCCTGAAAGCATCCGGATTAGACATCAGGGTTGTTAAATCACGAAATATCACTCCTTCTATTGGCCAGTCCGCAATGGACCTTATACTTTTTTTTAAGTTCATACATTCATTCCGTTTTTACCCTTTTGTGAAAGTGCAGACCATCTCCACGAGTAATCGCTTTACATTATCTGCATTCTCCTCGAACACTGCGATAATCTCATTCCAACTAACAGGTACTTCATCTTCCTTCCAGCAATCATAGTCCGTCGACATTGCCACAGCCGCATATGGAATGCCGGCCTCGTTTGCCAGCATTACCTCTGGTGCAGAGGACATGTTGATAACATCAGCACCCCAGATTCTAAACATTCTTGACTCAGCAACAGTGGAGAACCTCGGCCCTTCAATAGTTACGACACATCCAGAACGATGCACTTTTAAATCGAGTTCTTCTGCTGTTTCACATAGCCTTTTCCGTAACTCCTGGTCAAAGGGGTGTGCCATTGCTGTATGAACCGCCCCATTTTTAAAAGAATCATGAAAACTATTTTTTCTAAACCGGGTAAAGTCGATAAACTGGTCGAGCATCACCAGATGCCCTCTGTTAATCTCTTCTTTTAGACTTCCGCAGGCGGTCGTTGCGATAATATGGGTAACCCCAATTTTTTTTAATGCAGAAATATTTGCCCTGTTATTGACTTCTGTCGGACTGTATTGATGTCTCTTTCCATGCCTGGCAAGAATGACAGTCTCAATCCCGCCAATATTCCCGCTGAGCAGCATAGAAGACGGATTACCATATTCTGTTTCTACTTTTATCTCTTTCGGGTCATTCAAAATATTGGGATCATCGAGTCCCGATCCACCAATAATTCCGACTTTAATCATGCAATTCTCCTTTACTGCAGCATAAACTCTTATGGGTATCATCGATAACTGTGGCTAACGAAGGACAACTTTAAAAGACTAGCCATACAGGTGCAACATTTTTAACGTTTGAGCAGCTTAATTAGTACCTTACTCCGGAAACACTGCAATAAAAAACAAGAAAACAAAGAACTTCTTTTTAAATTATATACATGCTTACATCACCAAGGTACTTATACCCCCCTGTGGGGTGTTAGAATTGTTAACAGAAAATCATACCCAGTCGATAATAGAAGGTTGGTTACTTTTGATCTTCCTCTTCACCAAGACTTCAGGTATTTTAACCGCATTATGCTTTTGCCAATGAAATTTCCTGACCGTACCCCGGCTGCCCAACCGAAAAGCCAGGTGCTGATCAATTTATCTATCCTGATTTTTACGATTTGGTCTGACCAACACACAAAATCGTTAGCGGCAAATTACCTGATCAACGAGGAACAGATCTCCCTTCAATCAGGTATAATAGTTTTCTCCTATGTAGAAAACAGTGCCGGTTTTCTGGGTATTTTGAGTGAGTTACCGGGGTATATTCAGTTTTTTCTACTCAACATCTGTGTAACACTGATCCTATTATATTGTCTATACTATCTGTTTTCCAGGAGAATCCACACGGTTTTCCGCTGCTATGTACTGGCTGTCATAACCGGGGGTGGGATGAGTAATCTGCTGGACAGGATCATCAATAATGGAAGAGTGATAGATTTCTTGCAGCTCGAAATCGGACCAATCAAAACAGGTATTTTCAATCTAGCTGATGTATATATCCTGGCCGGTTCTTTTCTCTTGGGTTTTCTCATACTCGCAACCGACTCCTGATGATCTTATGATCGGTGGTTATAATGATAAGCACCTCAACCAAATTATGATGGCTGGCCGGATCCAGACTCCTTTTTATCGAGCATTTTTGCTATTTTTATGTAAAATTTAGTAACTTACTCCTGAACTTCTGTAATAAAAAACAACCACCGAGGCACTTCCCCCGTTACCGGGGTTAGCAGGCTGATGATTCTCATCTATCGATCACAATTATTCTCATGGAGTTTACAATGCTTAAAGTAGGGTTTATTGGATGGCGAGGAATGGTAGGTTCTGTTCTGATGGAACGGATGCATGCTGAGAATGATTTCCAGGGGTTTAAGCCTGTTTTTTTTACGACCTCTCAAATTGGCCAGCCAGGACCAGGTGCCGGAGGCGGCAGCCCGCTTGAAGATGCAATGGATCTTAAAAAACTGGCAGAAATGGACATCATCATGTCCTGCCAGGGAGGAGGCTACACCTCAGCCGTATATTATAATTTGAGAAAAAACTGGAATGGTTACTGGATCGATGCCGCTTCAACCTTGAGAATGGCAGACGACTCAATAATTGTGCTTGACCCTGTCAATCGTGCTGTAATTGATAATGGCCTGGAACGTGGCGTTAAAAATTATATTGGCGGCAACTGCACAGTGTCACTCATGCTCATGGCACTTGGCGGCCTATTTGACAAAAACCTCGTTGAATGGGTCAGTTCGATGACTTATCAGGCGGCAAGTGGTGCCGGCGCCAAAAATATGCGTGAACTTATCAGTCAGATGGGTGCAATTGAATCGGATGTCACACAGCTGCTGGCAGATCCATCATCGGCAATCCTGGAAATCGACAAAAAAATAACCACTAAACTCAATGACGGCTCTCTTCCTCTGGACAACTGGGGAGTTCCCCTTGCCGCAAGCCTCATCCCCTGGATTGATGTTCCCGTTGAAAATGGTCAAACCAAAGAGGAGTGGAAAGGCGTTGTAGAAAGCAATAAGATACTCGGCAGAACGCCGGATAACATCATTCCAATTGACGGACAATGTGTACGCATAGGAGCCATGCGCTGTCATTCCCAGGCCTTCACTATCAAGCTGAAAGAGGATATCAGTGTCGAACAGACTGAAGAAATCCTCTTCAGCCATAACCCGTGGGTGAAGGTTATTCCAAATGAAAGAGAGATAACCTGCCGTGAACTCACTCCTGTCAAGGCATCCGGCACCCTGACAGTGCCGATTGGCCGAATTCGTAAGATGAATATCGGTCCAAAATACCTGACCGCTTTTTCTGTTGGTGACCAGCTACTCTGGGGTGCTGCAGAACCTGTTCGTAGGATGTTGAAAATTGCTCTTGACCATCTCACTTAAACGGTTTCGGCTTTTTCGGATATATCTCAAAGGAGTACCTTTATTGAAGCTGCTCTTGTGTTTTGGTGCCTTCCAGTCACCTGTTTTTTTCCCGTCTGAGTATACCGTTGATTTCCCCTGAAGCCAGGTCCGGTTCCGTTTTTAAAAACAGTCTATTTCCCGGGTGAGCTTTTGGCACCTGGTTCCCCTCTTCATCAATCATGGCCGTTATTTTAAATTCCGACACACCTGCACCACGATTCATGTATTCAACCACCGAGTCCGCGAACACCGTATTGCGAATCTCTACCAGGGGAACAGGTCCAGCCTTACGAATAACAGCCACCGGTTCATAAGTTTGTACTGCTCTGGAAGAGGAATATATCATCTCACTGCTTCCCGGCCGCTCCTTGATAAAGTTTTCCGTATTGCCACGGGTGCCAGTTTTTAATATTTCATAAACAAATTCTTCTGGTATACGGATAGACTCCGGTTCTTCCCATACATGATCAGGAAGCTGTCCGAGATAATCAAGTGCTGCACGATAAACCCTCACCACCCCGCCGACATAGAAAATGGATTTCATCCTCCCTTCTATCTTCAGTGAATCTACTCCGGCAGCAACCAGTTGCGGCAGCATTTCAAGTAGACAGAGGTCTTTGGAATTAAAAATATAGGTTCCCCGGTCATCTTCCTCTATGGGAAAATATTCACCTGGGCGTTTCTCCTCAGTCAAACTGTAACTGTAGCGGCAGGGATGTGAACAATTGCCCTGGTTAGCATCCCTGCCGGTCATATAATTTGAGAGCATACATCTCCCTGAATAGGAGATACAGATGGCACCATGCACGAAAATTTCCAGCTCACCCTCCACCTTTTCTCGAATTTGCCGTATCTCTTTTAAGGAAAGCTCTCTTGCCAAATTTAACCGCATGGCGCCATGTTTCAACCAGAAGTCTGCGGAAGCATGATTCGTCACATTGGCCTGGGTTGATAGGTGTATCGGTAAGTTCGGCACTGTTTCATGGGCAATCGCCAAAATCCCAGGATCCGATATTATCAGACCATCGACTCCCATATCCTGCAATTTACAGAGATATTCCTCCAGTCCTTCCAGGTCACTGTTATGAGCTAATATGTTAACGGTAACATAGATCTTTACGCCATGCTCATGTCCATATTTAACCCCTTCCCGCATTGCCTGATCGCTGAAATTGCCGGCCTTTGCTCTGAGGCTGAACGTTTTTCCTCCGAGATAGACAGCATCAGCCCCATAGTGGACAGCAGTAACTAGTTTTTCATAATTACCCGCTGGTGCCAGCAGCTCCGGTATTGCCGGGACGACACCTTTGTGACTTTCATTTTTGTCCATGTTGAAGTATTGTGTTTCCTTATTTTAAATGGACGCCGCACCAAATGAGACCAGGTATGGTGTAGTTAAAGAGGCCAAGAGTGATTACGATTAAGTCAGAACTTCCAACCCTTCTTAATAGAGTAACCATCCAGGGATTGCAAGAGAATCAGTGAAAGAAAAACGTGTAGGCATAGCTATGAGTGGTGGTGTTGATTCCACCTCATGCGCCCTTCTCCTCAGAGAAAAATATGAGATCGAGGGCTTTTTTATGCATCTGGCCCAGCCGGATTTTGCAACACAGAAGGCAAGGGTTACATCAATTGCGAAAAAGCTGGGGATCAGGCTGAATGTCATAGACCTTCGACATGAATTTGAGCAGGTTGTGCTCCGCTATTTTTCTTCAAGTTACCACTCCGGTCTTACCCCCAACCCATGCGTAGTATGCAACAGAGAAATCAAATTTGGTTTATTCCTGGAAAACGTACTTAGTCATGGGATGGATAAAATGGCGACCGGACACTATGCAAGAATTGTTAAAGATGAAGAGAGGTACAGGCTCTACACTGGGGTCGATAGCAAAAAAGACCAATCCTATTTCCTTTCAAGGTTAAACCAGACGCAGCTCTCCCATATTCTTTTTCCCCTGGGGGAAGGCAACAAGGAATCAACCTATATGTTCGTTGAACAACATGGTTTCAATGATTTTCGCGGCCTCGAGAGTCAGGATGTCTGTTTTCTTGAAGACAAAAGAATAGGGCCATTCCTCGAAGCAAGCTCACCGAAAACAGATGATAGGGGGCCGATTCTTTCAACTTCCGGGAAACATCTCGGTGAGCATCATGGCCTGTTCCAGTATACCATTGGACAGAGAAGAGGGTTAGGTATATCAAGCGACACCCCACTCTATGTCATTGCCCTGGACAGAAAAAATAATTGCGTGATTGTCGGTAACAATGAGGAGTTATTCAAAGATATCGTTAAAACAAAAGACCTCCACTGGCTTGCCGGCAGTCACCCTCCTTTGAACAGGGAATACACCGTTCGAATCAGATACAGCCATAGAGGTGCACCGGCAACTCTGATTTTGGAGGAAGATGGCAACGCAAAGATTTCTTTCAGAGAACCTCAAAGAGCTATTGCCCCAGGGCAATTCGCCGTCATTTATAATGAGACAGAACTCCTGGGATCAGGTGTTATTGTGTAACTTGCTTAACAGATCATACAGATAATGAAAAAAGTATTTATTTCAACCCTTGGCTGCAAAGTTAATCAGTACGAATCAGCCGCCTTTAAAACTCGATTCGAAGAAGCGGGCCACACTATTGTGGCCTCCGGTGAGAACGCAGATATCGTGGTAATTAATACCTGTGCAGTTACTGCAAACGCAGGGGCCCAGTCCCGCCAGGCAGTACGCCATAGTGTGCGTGCGAACCCCGAGGCACGCATCATCATCACCGGCTGTTTTACTGAAATTGGAGAAAAAGAACTCTCATCGGAAAAGGAACTCCTCGGACGAGAGTATTCCATTGTCGGGAACAGTAAAAAAGATAGACTGGTGGCCAACGCACTGGAGAATGAAGCAGAATTCAAACAGATTCTTCTTGGTTCAATAGAAGACGCAAAGGAGATCTGTCGCCTTCCCGTCAGAAAATTTGGAGATAGAAGCAGAGCCTATTTACGTATACAAGACGGCTGTGAGAGCTACTGCACCTACTGTATCGTCCCCTACACCAGAGGCGCAAGTAGAAGTCTGCCGCGGTCTGAAGTAATAGAGCAGGCTATGGCATTTGCTGCAGAAGGTCACAGAGAAATAGTTCTGACAGGTATCCATCTTGGTTTATACGGCAGCGACCTGGGTGGAAATGAAAACTTGGTATCACTCCTTGACACCGTAAGCAAAGCGACACCACAGATTTCCTATCGTATAAGCTCTCTGGAACCAACTGAAATAACAGATACTCTTCTTGAACTCATACGGAACAGCAACAATATTCAACCGCATCTGCATATCCCGCTGCAAAGCGGGGATGACCATATACTCAGCAGGATGAACAGGAAATATACCACCTCTGAATTTCGTTCCATTGTAAACAAATGCAGACATAATTTACCTGATTGTGCACTTGGAATTGATGTCCTGGCCGGGTTCCCCGGTGAAACGGCAAATCACTTTGCAAATACGCTCAATTTTCTCGAATCTTTAGATTTTACCTATCTCCACGTTTTTCCCTACTCCATCCGGCCAGGGACAGCAGCAGCTACGTTCAGTGATCAAATCAGCAAAAGTATGAAAAATTCCCGTGTTGCCACCTTGCGAGAATTAAGCAACCGTAAAAAAGGTATTTTCTACACAAGCCAGATCGGGAAAACCTACCCTGCATTTATTGAAGGTAAAAGATGTGAAGACGGTTATTTAAAAGGTTTTACCAGTAATTATATCGCAGTCAGATTTGATGGTCCTGACTCCCTTTTAAACGACACAACCAGAGTAAAACTTCTCTCCCCCGCAGAGGGATATATCTGGTCCCAGAGAGAGGAGAGTAATGAAAGTTGAAATTATTGCCATAGGTGATGAGCTGACCTCTGGAAGAATTCTCAATACGACCAGCCGTTTTGCAGCCAGAAACCTCTTTGACGCCGGATATGAAATATATGCTATGCACACCATAGGTGACACACCCAGCCTCATTGGAGAAGCTCTGAAGCGGGCAATCTGCAGAGTTGATGCTGTTGTTGTCACCGGAGGGCTAGGAACCACCGATGATGATCTGACGAATGAGGCAGTATCCAAGGCCCTCAACCGCCCAACATTACCCAACCTGGCGATTCTTTCAAACATACGGGCGCACCTGGATGAAATAACCAATGCTCCGGTAGGAGAGCTGGAAAAACTTGCATGGCTTCCTGAAGGCGCGCAGGTATTGAACCCGCAATCTCATATGGCTGGTTACCAGCTGGTTCACGAAGATAAGCCTATTTTCTTTCTACCCGGCGTCCCAAATCAGATGAAACAGCTTATGGTAGAACAGGTACTTCCCACGCTGTCGACCTGGCATAAAGATCACCAGCTCACCACTTACCAGAGAATTTTCAGGATTTTCAATCTGCCGGAAGCCGAAGTAAACCGCCGTATTTCGAGTCTGGATCTTGCTCCGG
This sequence comes from uncultured Myxococcota bacterium, assembly GCA_964196355.1. GTDB lineage: Bacteria > Desulfobacterota > Desulfobulbia > Desulfobulbales > Desulfocapsaceae > Desulfomarina. The sequence continues at coordinate 8,910 of CAXMTO010000200.1, read as the reverse complement.
ATGTTCATATTGGTTATTACCCGGTTTTTCCAGAGGTGCATTTGAGCCTTATTGTTCGAAATAAAAAAACGAACAATGCAAAGAACCTTTTTAAGTCATCCTGCAAGGCAATCTATACTGTTCTTGGTGATGCTATATACGGTCAAGATCGTGACTCCATGGAACGGGTCGTAGGAAAACTCCTGAAAAAAAACAACTTACAGCTGGCTGTTGCCGAATCCTGTACTGGAGGACTCATCTCCAAAAAACTTACCGACACACCAGGCAGTTCTGCTTACTTTCTCGGCGGTGTGATTTCCTATGCAAATTCTTTGAAAAGTGGGTACCTTGATGTTCCCAGGAAACTCCTGGAGAAATTTGGCGCAGCGAGCAGAGAAGTTGCCGAAGCTATGGCCGCAGGAGTAAAAAAGAACAGCCTGTCTGACATTGGCCTTGCAATAACAGGCGTTGCCGGTCCGGAAGGAGGCACAAAGGATAAACCGGTAGGAACTGTATATATAGGAATTGCCACTTCTGAGGCAAGCTGGGTGACCAAGTTCCATTTCCCCGGAGACCGATGGCAAATCCGCACACTCACGGCTCAAAGTGGACTGGATCTCATCCGAAAATATTTATTACAACTTGCTGTCGGGGAAGAATAACATACCCGTTATTTCAACACCGGAACTATGTTGAAATAAGATTTTTGTATATTTTAAACTGTATGATATATTTTCACGGAAGATTAACCCTTGGAACAAACTTTACCCTCATCGGAGAGCAATATGGCCGCAGTTGAAAAAAAAGGAAAAACAAGTAGTGTCGACAACGCAATCAGTCAGATTCAGAGACAATTTGGAAAAGGCTCGATCATGCGCCTTGGCACTCAGGAAGCGGAAAACATACCAGTAATCCCGTCTGGAGCTCTTAGCCTGGACATAGCCCTTGGCGTCGGGGGGTTTCCCAAGGGCCGGGTCGCTGAAATATATGGCCCTGAATCTTCAGGAAAGACAACGCTGGCACTCCACGTTGTCGCGGAGGCACAAAAAGCAGGAGGTACAGCTGCCTTCATTGATGCTGAACACGCCCTTGACACAAATTACGCAGAGCGCCTCGGGGTAGATGTTGACAACCTGCTTGTCTCCCAGCCCGATTTCGGTGAACAGGCCCTTGACATTGCCGAAATTCTCATACGGTCCGGCGGTATAGATGTCATTGTCATTGACTCCGTTGCAGCCCTTGTTCCCCGTGCAGAAATCGATGGTAATGTTGGCGACTCCCATATGGGACTGCAGGCTCGGCTGATGTCTCAGGCTATGAGAAAATTTACAGGTGTTTTAAATCGCAGCAACACTGTTCTTATTTTTATCAACCAGATCAGAATGAAGATTGGTGTAATGTTCGGCAACCCGGAGACGACTACAGGGGGAAATGCACTGAAGTTTTACTCATCCCTCCGTCTTGATATTCGTAAAATCGGCCAGATTAAAGAGGGTCAGGATATCATTGGCAACAGGACAAAGGTAAAGGTAGTCAAAAATAAAGTGGCTCCTCCCTTTAAACTCGCAGAATTCGACATTATCTACGGAGAAGGCATCTCGAAAATCGGTGATATGCTTGACTTGGCAGTCAATATGGAAATTGTAGATAAAAGTGGTTCCTGGTATTCCTATCTTGACGAGAGAATCGGCCAGGGCAGAGAAAACGCTAAAAAGTTTCTCGCTGATCAGCCTGAGATGTGCCTCGACATTGAAAATAAAGTAAGGCTGGCTTACGGCATCGTGGAGCGTACTCAAGAACCTGAATCTGCCGAATCGACTGAATAGCCGCGCCATTTCCAGGGAGGCTCGTACTGCTGTATTCAGCTACAACCGGGCCTCCAATTACATACTTTGGTTAGTACCTTACTCCAGAACCACTGCAATAAAAAACAAGAAACTGAGGAATGTAAATTAAAATTATGTGGTTACATATACCACCAAGGTACTTATACCAATCAAGCTGGTACTGACAAGAGTGCAGGAATTTTACCATTAACCGGTGTTACATTATAAACTGACCCAATGACATATTTGTTATGTCACTCTGAGGAATTCCAGGTACAGAAAATGAGTAAAAAAAGCACAGCATTTGATGTAATTATTGTAGGCGGGGGACCTGCCGGACTTTTCGCAGCCTACTATCTTGGCGAGCACACTAAACTGAATGTACTTGTCATTGAAAAAGGGAAACCTTCGTTAAAGAGAAAATGCCCTATAAAAGATGGGGGATGCATACAATGCAAGCCATGTAATATTCTCTGCGGGATTGGCGGTGCAGGGCTTTTTTCAGATGGAAAATTAAATTTTATCCATAAACTGGGAAAGACCGATCTCACTCAATTCATGGATACGTCTACAGCGATAGCACTCATCAACGAGACTGAGACCATTTTCAACCGCTTCAACATGGACGGAAAAGTGTTTCCCACCGACATGGAAAAAGCGCGTGACATAAGGAAACAAGCGAGAAAACAGGGCATCGACCTCCTCCTGATTAAGCAAAAACACCTTGGCAGCGATAATCTGCCCCGCCATATATCAAAAATGGCAGATTATGTGGCCGATCAGGGGGTAACCTTTCACCATATGGAGGAGGTCACTGAACTCATCGTCGACAGAGGCAAAGTTACCGGTGTTAAAACCGACAAGACAACCTACAATGCCCCATATGTGATCATGGCCCCAGGCAGGGTTGGCGCAGAGTGGGTCGGGACCGTTGCCAGGAACAATAATATTGAGGTGTCTCAGCGGGGAATTGAGGTTGGAGTTCGAGTTGAAGTTCATAATGAAATCATGCAGGACCTCTGCTCTATTATCTACGACCCCACCTTTTTTGTAAGAACTTCTAAATATGACGACCAGACCCGCACCTTCTGCACCAACTTCGGAGGCTACGTTGCTCTTGAAAATTACCAGAACTTTGTCTGCGTTAATGGACATGCCCTGATGGACAAGAAGTCGGAAAACAGTAATTTCGCGTTTCTTTCCAAAGTAGTGTTGACGGATCCGGTGGAAGATAACCAGGCATACGGCGAATCGATCGGCAAAATTGCGACTCTCATTGGCGGCGGTAAACCTCTTCTTCAACGGTACGGGGACCTCAAACGAGGGCGAAGATCAACCTGGAACAGAGTAAAAAACAGCTATATTGAGCCGACCCTGAAAAACGTGACTTGCGGTGACATTGCCATGGCACTTCCTGAAAGAATACTCACAAACCTCATGGATGGCCTTAATCAACTCAATCAAATCATACCCGGTGTCTCAAATGATGAGACCCTGCTCTATGCGCCGGAAATAAAGTTTTTCGCTACCCAGATCAGTACCGATCACAACCTGGAAACATCCATTGAGGGATTGTTCGTTGCAGGGGATGGCCCCGGAGTTGCGGGCAATATAGTTTCTGCGACAGCCACAGCTCTCGTGCCCTCTAAAGAAATTATCAGGCGTGAGGTGAGCCGCCAGTGACAACGAGACAAGAGTTGTCAGTTTTCCCAAAATATGTTGACACTCTACGTGTACCGATTATAATTGGCCGATTGCAGGAATAATTATCATTGTTTAATTAACTTAATGGAGGAAAAAATGGCAAAATGGCAATGTCCTTGTGGTTATATTTATGATCCCGCAGACGGTGACGAAGATAATGGTGTAGCTGTAGGCACAGCCTGGGAAGATGTCCCAGAAGACTGGGTGTGCCCTCTTTGTGGTGCAGAGAAAGAAGCTTTTTATAAAGTTGACTGATAAACTAACACCCCACACGGAGGTATAAGTACCTTGAAGATGCTTCTAACTTTCTGATTTCAAAAAAAAAATATTCATTTTCTATCATAAAAACAAGAAATTTAAGAGTAAGGTACTAAAGAGCTGGAAGGTCTATAACGCAGCAAGATAGACCCTTTCAGCTCTTTTTGATTTTCAAAAGCATGCCGCCCTAACCTTTTCCGATATATCACGCCTTAACAAGAGTTGCATACAACTCGTCATTATACCCAATATAGAAAACAGCTCCTCTTCTCAGAGCTGGTGCCCGCAGATTACCCGTTCTGCCCGTTGCCTTCTTCAGCACTTCTTCCTTTTCCGCAGACTCCGGGTCGAACTCGATTATTTTTTTTCCACTTGTTATATAGACCTTCTCCGCATCTGCGAGTAGATCCCACACCTCATCTCTTTGAACTGTGTCCTTTGCTGCATTGATTTCTTCAGAAACCACAACATCGTTCTCCTCAAAAACCGCCCGGGCCTTTTTACAGGAGACTCAACCCTTACGCATATACGCCCAATCTATACTCATTTTTTCTCCCTCTCTTGCTGCCAAAATTCAGTGCTTTACAGATCTATTTTTTATTTTCCCTGCAAAAAAAAAAAACTGCGAAAAACACTTACCCCGTTCATCGGAGTAAGTAACTTTTAGTACCTTACTTTAGAAACCCTGACACAAAAAACAAGAAACTAAGTAATGTATTTTGAAATGATGTGGTTAAAGATACCCACAAGGTACTTATACCCCCCTGTGGGGTGTGAGATAATTTCATTTCGCTCCTCTGCCCTGCGAGCGGGTAGTGAAAAAGGTGGCAGAAAATTATTCTGCTGGCGGTGTGAAAACTCTTTTGCCCATCTCCATATCCATTGCGAACATACCTGCAGAATCATCACCAATCATCTTCATTTTTTCAACAACCTCCCCCACTGATGCCTCTTCTTCAACCTGCTCAGCTACAAACCACTGCAGAAAAATATTGGCAGCGTGATCACGTTCTTTAAGGGCAACATCGACAAGATCGTTTATGAGACCTGTAACTTTTGCTTCATGATCTGCTGTTTCCTGTATAATTTCAAGGGGAGAAGACCAGCTTCCCTTTGGTTTTTCAATAGTCTCCAGTTGGACATTCCCTCCTCTTTCCAATATATAATCAAGTATTTTAATTGAGTGAAAGAGTTCTTCCTGGGCCTGTGCACGCATCCACCCTGCAAATCCAGAAAGGCTCTTTTCACTAAACCATGACGACATGGAGAGGTAAAGATATGAAGAATAGAGTTCCGCATTAACCTGTCCATTTAATACTTCGTTCATTTTTTTACTGATCATTCTGTATTACTCCTCTTTTATTATTGTTTAAATATTCTACCCGGGTTGCCTGGCATCCTTTGCTTTTCAACGACTTTCCAAAACCTTATTTCCACGCAGACACTGCTCCTTCAAGGAGCTAGAGAAAAAAGAGTTTTACCTTTTTATTCTCCATTTTCCAGGTAAAGCAAGATGATCGAAATAATCAAGTACACGGTAATAACGAAGCAGGTAAGACGCCAGTTTTTTGTAACAAAAAAACGGCAGCAACTGAGGGTCAGGATCTAGAGAGACTTCCAACGATGATAATAGTCATATGCATAAAAAGTGTTCCATTTAGAACTGCAAACAGCACTTTATAATTATCTCTCCGACGGATTACAAAACTGAATATAAAAGAGAAGAATAAAAAAAGAGAATTACATATTATCAACACCTTAGATATATTGTCACTTATAACAGGAAGGATCGTAAACAAGATCATGACAGAAACCAGTCCACCGATCCATGTGATAAATAAGCGTCGGATTACTTCTTCTTCAAAAATAGAAAATAAACTTGGAATTATACCTGATTTATAATCCTTTCCGTGGCGTAAAAGAACAAGCCAGAAATGGGGTATCTGCCATAAAACCATAAGGGTAATAAGAAGAAATGGTTCAAATCCTGTCCTGCTTCCACCACCAACAAGCCAACCAATATATGGCGGGATTGCCCCACACAGGGCACCGGGAATAATTGCCAGGACCGTTCGCTGCTTTAGAGGAGTATATAGTCCATTATATATGGCCACCGCGAACACGGCCATACCAAGAGGGAAAATCGCCTGACTGGCTGTATTGAGAAAAATCATGCCTGTACTAAGCAATAACACTGCCAGGATTCCGGCCTGCAATAGACTGACTGTCTTTTTGGGAAGGGGACGTTTTTTTGTTCTTTCCAGATAAGCATCCGTGCGATGCTCCTGGATGGAGTTGAGCGTTGCTGCTCCAGTAGCCAGAAGAAACAGCCCGACGCCGGTCAAAAGGGCACGAGAAAAAGCCGCTTGATCGGCGAGAAAGAAACCAAACAGAGCAGAGTAGCCCACCATCAGACAAAGCGGCGCTTTCGCCAGATACACAGCGGATTGCAAACTGACCCACAACCGCCCAGCAACACTCATAATTTACTCTTCTTCCAGCCACTCCAGATATTCTTCTTTGGGTACAATTCGTAATTTTGCTATCATCTCAGAATGGCCTGTGCCGCAATATTCTGTACATTGAATATCATATTCACCAAGTTTATCAGCAGGGAACCAGGCATACGTTTCCATTCCTTTGACAGCATCTACCTTTATGCGAAAAGCAGGAATATACAGACTGTGAACCACATCAAGAGAGGTAACATTTAACTTGATCGCCTCGCCAAGAGGAACAACCAACTCATTTTCTGTCTCTTTGTCATTATCGTAAATAAAGAGCCACGAAAACATCTGACCGGCAACTTCAATCTCTATCGCGTCATCGGGGACTGTTCGCAGTCCTATATAGGAGGTCCATCCGATATAAAACATTGAGAGAGCAATAAGGGTCGGAACAATCGTCCAGATAATCTCAAGGAGGTAATTATCCCGTATATCAGAGGCAACAGGATTTTTGCTCCTTCTGTATCTGATAACGAAATAGACCATAACAGCTGTTATGGCAAACAGCAGGAAAATAGAAATACCGAGGATATACCAAAAGGCCTGATCTACACCTTGAACCGGGGTCATGAAAATCTCCATCTGTTAATGAGTACCTTAGAAACTGTTTCCTGAAGGTACTTATACCCCTAAGGGGTACCGAACTGATTCATCACTTTCCCTTTTTTAGGGGTTAGTGCTCTCTCAGAAACGACTTTTAATTAAAGATATATTATCTAAAGGCCACATCCCAAAATGTAAAACCAATCATTATGAGTAAAAAAGATATTGTACCTATAAACGACAGGTTGATAATCGGTCCCTCATATTTCAAATGCATAAAATAGAGCAACACAAAGGTGACCTTTGTACAGGCAATCCCGAGTGCCACCGGCACATTGAAAAATCCAAGATCTAAATAAGATACGGCAACCGTAATTCCAGTCAAGACGAGGAGAAGACCTAAAATAAAGGCCAGGGTTGTATAGCTCAAAACGTGATGATTTTCCTGCGAGTCCACAGTTGTGCTCCTGCAAAAAAGGGTGATGTCTTGTTATAAGACCAGATAAAACAGCGGAAAAACAAATATCCAGATCAAATCCACCAGATGCCAGTAGAGCCCTGAATTTTCAAGCATGGAGTAGCTTGATTCAGTGACCTTCCCTGCCAGTACCAGGACCAGACTGATGGTAAGCAAAGTCATGCCCATAATGACATGCAGCCCATGTAGACCGGTAATAACATAATAGAGGCCGAAAAAAATATTAAGGCCTACCTCTCCTGAAACAAGTGTTTCGGAGTTGGGGTAAATATCGTGGTGAAACTTGGCACCCCACTCAAAATATTTAATGACAAGAAAGGTAGCCCCGCAAAGAATTGAAAAAAGAAGAAAACCAACGGCCTGTTTTTTCGCCTTGCGCTGTATTGCCGTAATAGATGCCGCTACGGTAAAACTTGAGACAAGCAGGACAATTGTATTTACGGCTCCCATGATCCTGTTCAGCTCTTTGCCGCCTTCAGCAAAAAACTCGGGGTATTTATAGAAATATGCTGCATAGAGGACAAAGAGGCCGCCAAACAAAATAATCTCTGAATAGAGAAACAGCCACATTCCTATCTTAATACCTGTTTTATCAATCCGTGTACTCATAGAATTATCCTTACCTTTCAGCCTTCTTTGCCATCTCCGCAACTTCAGAAAAATCGTAGGGGTATTCTTTTATTTGAGGGTGCTCAACAAAGTTATGCACAGGAGGCGGCGACGGTACAGTCCACTCCAGTGTTGTCGCCCCCCAGGGGTTAGAAGAAGCGGGTATACGGTGTTTAAAACTCATTAACAAATTCACAAACATTATCAGTATACCGATACAGAGAAGATACCCTCCGAACCCGGCAAGAAAATTACCGGTTTCATATTGAGGCAGGTAGTCATAGTATCTCCTGGGCATTCCCTGCAGACCAAGAATGAACATTGGCACATAATGAAAGAGAAAACCGACGGCTGTGAGTACTGCACCAATATATGCTTTTTTGAATTCATACATAATACCAAACATCTTCGGCCACCAAAAATGGAGTGCTGCAAAAAAAGCAAATCCGGTACCGCCGAACATAACAAAATGAAAATGGGAAACCACGAATTGAGTATCATGAACGTGGATGTCTGTGCCGACCGCACCAAGCACCAGACCGGTTAACCCGCCGACACTGAAAAGATAGATAAATATCAGCGCGAGCAATAAAGGAGGAGTCATCTCAATAGAGCCTTTATACATCGTGGCTATCCAGGAAAACACCTTAACAGCTGAAGGTATGGCCACCAGAAAGGTGAGAAGGGAAAAAACAAAAACGGAAACATCACTCATACCGCTGGTATACATATGATGGGCCCATACCAGGGACCCCGCCACGGCAATTGCCATGGAAGACCAGACTATAGCCTTATACCCGAAGATTGCCTTTCGCGAGAAAACCGGGATTATTTCTGAAATGACCCCCATACCGGGCAAAATCATTATGTAGACGGCCGGGTGTGAATACATCCAGAAGAGATGTTGATAGAGGATAGGATCGCCACCTTTATCAGGCTCAAACAATCCTATGGAAAACAGCCTTTCAGCCACAACCAGAACCAGGGTAATAGAGATAACTGGTGT
>CAXMTO010000199.1:0-10314 GCA_964196355.1 uncultured Myxococcota bacterium | reverse complement strand
CATAATAGTTATCATCACCCCAAAGCTGTCAATATGTCAATAATTATTGTGACTCTCTACTGAGTGGTGATAATTGAATCCGAGTAAGATGGTATTCTTCTCTTCACCGCTGGGATCCCAGAAAAAAGTTGTCCCAATGGTGTTGATCAGCTAGTATTTATCCAGCTCCAAAACAAATGAAGGCTGAGCGGGTCTGTTTCCCAGGTTTCCCTCACTCTTTTTTTCGGTGTAGAGAGAGGCTCATATTGAAAAGATTAATAATCATTTTCTACACAGCTGTCTGCAGTTTATGTTGGCATTTTCTTTTTCTTCAGGCGGTAGTCAATGCACAGGAGAGCCTGGGGGAGTCGATTGACTGTACAGATGTGAGCGTTGACTATTCTGACGATCCGACCCTGACTCGTGAAGAACGTCTTCGCCTCATGGATAAGGCTTTTATCGACTCACTTAATAAATTTGAACTGTGCCAGTCGGCCAAAAAAATGACAGAGACTTCGGGTGCTGCCAGTGGTGGTGCAGAGGGTGGGTCAGGAGATTCGACAGGTGACCCGGGAGGTGAGCTCGCCGGCAAATCTGTTGCAAGTTCCACAATGTCAGGAACTGAAACTCCCAAGGCTATGTCTCCTTCTGAAAATATGGAGTCTGGGGAGTCAGGTGCTAAACAGGATCCGCGGGGTGTGGATAAGTCAGGTAGGAAGAAGAATGGGAATATGACAAGTGCGACTGGGAAGCTGCCAGAGGATATCCCACCTGCCAGTAATGACGATACGCTTGCAGCGCAAATACGATACGCTGCTGAGAACGAAACGGATCCCGTTAAGAAAGAACAGCTATGGAACGAATACAGAAAATACAAAGGATTACCCCCTAAAAAATAGTAGAGAGATGTTATGTTTTTAAAGAAAACAGTCACTGTCCTTACAATTTATGCATTTCTACTTTCGGGGTGTGCGACCAATAATAAAAATTCATCAACTGTTGGTCCCCTCCCGTCGTCTTCTTTTTCAGAGCCGGAGACTGTCGAATCAGTGGTCTCCACGCCAAGACTTGATGTAATTATCCCTGTTTTTGATCCCGGCCTGCCCGAGGATCCTGCAAAGTATGACGAGGAAAACATCTGGCCAGAACTGCGCAGGGCAGAGGCAAACCGTTTTGCCTATAAGCTTAAGGAAAAACTGGAAACGACAGGCCAATTCGGTGCGATTCGGGTCGCACCTGATAAAACAGCCACGGGTGACCTGTATGTTCTTGGACGAATTGAGGAATCAAATGGCGAAGAGGTAGAGATAAAAATAGAGGTAATAGATATAAGTGGAAAGGAATGGCTGGACGAAGTATTCCATTATGAAGTTGTTGAAAATTTTCACAAGGATCTCAGGAATGACGGCAAGGATGCTTACGATCCTTTATTTGAAGAGGCTGCTGCAGAGATTGTCAATAAGCTTAGCGATCATGATTTCAAGGAAATAGAAGAACTGCACTACCTCGCCGACATCAGGTTTGGAACCAATTTTTCAGAAAATACCTTTATGCGGTATATGACGGTGGACGGGGGAGAATTTACTTTGGTGGGTAAACCCAGTGATGACGACCCTATGCTGCAGCGTGTGAGAGCTATTCGAGTACGGGATCAGCTTTTTGTTGACGGTTTACAGGACAACTATGCTTCATTTTCTGAGCAGATGAATGACAGCTATCTTATGTGGCAGGAGCAGAGCCTCATAGAAATGCAGGCAGAGCGTGAAGCAAGGCGTCAAGCCGTTGGGCAGGCTTTGGGTGGCGTACTCTTTATTGGCCTGGGTGTTCTCGCGGCAATTGCAGGAGGGAATTCTAATGCAGTCGGCAGCAGTAGTGCTGGTGCTACGGGAGCGATTCTTGGTGGAATGGCAGGTGTTTCTCTCATTTCAGAGAGTTTTAAGACCAGTGATGAGGCCAAGATGCATCGTGAATCGCTCAATGAGCTTGGTCAATCCGTTGATATGGAATTGGCTCCGCAGGTCATCGCCTTTGAAAAGGAAAGCGTTGTGCTGGTCGGTGATGCCAGGGAGCAATTTATGCAGTGGCGTGCTTTTCTGCAAAAAATCTATCTAGAAGAAATGACACCTGATGTGCAACTCTAACTGTAGATGAAATTGTGCTCGAAGATAAACTTGAAGAAGCGCGACTGCATAGTGTCAAACGCAGAAAGCAGATAACGATCGGTTTATTTGCTACCATTTGTCTCTGTGGTCTCGTGGTGATTGGCCTCTCTTATTTCGATTTTTCTACGAATAAAAATGTACAGGTTGTAACCTCCAACGAAGAGAAACAATCTGAAAACGTACAGGTTGTAGCCTCCAACGAAGAGAAACCATCTGAAAATGAGCAGGTTGTTGTCTCCAACGAAGAGAAGCAATCTGAAAATGAGCAGGTTGGTGCCTTCAACGAGGAGAAACAATCTGGTCTTAATAGAGCAAAAATCCGTGGTCAGTATATAGAAATTCTGCAGCAATATCAAAACGACCTTGAACCCCGCCTGCAGACGGTCGACGTCGAACACTGGAATAGAGATGCCTTTCTTGAAATCAGCGAGCTGAAGGAAAAGGCCATGTCGCATTTCAGCGATGGCGAGTACTCAGAGGCATTAGAGAATCTCCAGGTACTAAACACCAGAACAGTCGAGATTTTAGACGAAGCTGAACAAAATTTTAAAGAAAATCTGGAGAAAGCTGCCTCTTTTTGGGCTGAAGATCTTTACGACGAGGCGAAGTTGCATATCGAAAAGGCCCTGATGGTCGCCCCACAATCTCCAGAAGCCTTGAAAATCCAACAGAAAATTGAAAAACTCCCTTCTCTTTTACCCCTTTTAGATGAAGTGAAGGTTGCCCGCCTGGAAAACGATCTTCAAAAGGAATATGCTGTTTTACAGCAGGTTTTGCAGGATTCTCCCGAGCGTGATGGAGTGACTCAACGTCTGGAGGAGCTGGCACAGCTTATTCAGAGTCAAAAGTTTGATGCACATATTTCTGCGGGCTTTGCAGATATAGAAGACAGAAAGGTACAAGAGGCCAGATACAATTATCAGGAGGCAGAGAAAGTTGACCCCGGGCGGCCAGAACTTGCGCTGCTTCTGGATCAGTTGTTAGCCCTGGAAAAATCTCTCCGGGTACAGCGGGCTATCAAACAGGCGGAGCAGGCTGTCCGTCAGGATGATTGGCAGCAGGCCAAATCCAATTTTGCCAAGGCCGCAAAAGATGCACCGGAAAATAAGACGGTGGCTGAGGGACTGAAACGGGCTGATCTCGTTCTTGGGCTTCAGGATCGTTTTCGCCAGTATTTCGAAAATCCCTACCGTCTTTCCAATGAAAATGTTCTCAGTGAAGCGGAGAATACGTTGATGCAGGCTGATATCGCGTCAGGCTATAGTTTTGGCATAAAAAGACAGGCGGAACAATTGAGAGAGTTGATTACAAAACTCAATCGGCTGATTTCAGTAACTATCATTTCTGATGGCAAAACGTATGTATTGGTTCGCCGCGTCGGAAAGGTCGGGGTTGTTTCTCAAAAAGACATACAGTTGAAGCCCGGCAATTATACTTTTGAAGGAGCACGCGATGGTTTTAAATCAAAATTAGTGCAGGCGTTTATTCCATATGATCAGGATAATTTTAGTGTACGCGTAATCTGTGATGAGCCAATTTAATGAAAAATTAGACCAGGCAAAGAGTCGGCAAAAACGATTGTATTTTGTTGCCGGCATAACGGTAGTAGCCATTCTTCTGATTGTGGCTGCGCTGTTTGTTATTTCGCGTGGAACCCGTGTTGAGATTACACCGGCTGAGGCAAAAGGGTTCGCAGAGATCAGGGTTCTCGAGGGGTTCGGTTTCTGCGTCGGAGACACTGTTTATTCTGTTGCCGGAAATCCGGTAATTACAGCATCTGCCCCAGGGTTTAAGACTGCGACAGAGACTATTGATTCTGCACATCTAGGTAAGGTATTTCCTCTTGAATTATTTGAACTGCCTGGACGGCTTGTGATCGAGATATCGGAAGATGATGCGGATATGTCAAAGACAGCATGGCAAGTCAATGGTCGTAGTGCAGATCTCTCAGATAAGCTTGATCTCGAACTTGAAGCCGGAGCCCACACAGTCGTTATCGACAATCCGTTTTTTCAGCCAAAAGAGCTGACGGTTGAGATCAAGCGGGGGGAGCAGACGAAGCTCCAGATCGACTTGCAGCCTGTTGTCGGTGTGCTGGATATTTCCTCGACCCCTTCTGGTTCCGCCGTCTCACTAGACGGGAAGGCAGTTGGCCTGACACCACTGCAGCTTGAACAAAGAGGTGGCTGGTATAGTCTGGGAGTTGCTGCTGAAAACTATGTTGATATTGTCGAACAGCTGGCAATTACCCGGGCCAGACCGAAAGTGAGTCGCAACTATAACCTCAAACTTAAAAAAGCAAAGGTAACTCTTAGCCTGACGCCAAAAGATGGAACACTCCTTGTAGATGGTGTTCAGAAAGCAGAACCTCTTTTACTCGATGCAACACTGGAGCATCGCCTGTCCTATATGAAGGCGGGGTATTATACAAAAACTGAGACGGTACGGCTTGCAGCTGATGAAGAGAGGCATATCTCTATTCAATTACAACCGGAAACAGGTAAAGTCGAGATCTCCTCCTCGCCTCCTGCACAGGTCTGGATTGGCACCAGAGACTATGGTGTTAGCCCTGTCAGTTTGGACCTTTCTGCAGTGACCCATAAAATTACCTTTAAGAAACCGGGGTATCGCTCCGTTTCTAAAGTTGTGAAGCCAAAAGGAGGGTTGGTTCAAAAAGTGTCTGCCACACTGCTTACCGAATACGAAGCACGGCTGCAGGAAGCACCCCGGGAATTCACAAATCAAGCAGGTATAAAATTGAAACTTTTTGTGGTTCGAGACACCTTTATCATGGGGGCTCCTCGGTCTGAAAGGGGGCAGAGAGCCAATGAATTTCAGCGAAGGATCAGTCTGACTAAGCCTTTTTATGCAAGTCTTTTTGAAATAACCAATGGCCAGTTCGCAAAATTTGGCCCGAAAAAAGGTGTGAGTACTTCCAATACCCCTGTCACCTCGGTCAGTTGGCAAGAAGCGGCAGCCTTCTGTAACTGGTTGAGCGCAAAAGAAAACCTTCTCCCATTTTACATAACGGCAAATGGAGAGGTGACAGGTTTTGACACCCACACTGATGGCTATCGCCTGCTCAGCGAAGGAGAATGGGAGTGGCTGGCCCGCAAGTCAGGTAAAACAAAACAGACCATTTTTAGTTGGGGAAACGAGACGATCATACCGCCTAAGGCCGGGAATGTGGCGGACGAAAGTGCTAAAGGCCAGGTGCGGTTTTATGTTCCTGGTTATAATGATGGCTATTCCGGCAGTGCCCCTGTCGGCAGTTTCAATAGAGAATCGCCGGGTCTCTACGATATGGCAGGAAATGTCAGTGAATGGGTTCATGATGTCTATTCGATCGTGCCGCCACTGGCAAATACGACAGCGAGCAATCCGCTGGGGGAACAGCGTGGACATGCACACGTGGTCAAGGGTGCTAACTTTCGTTCCGGTACTATAACCACCCTGCGTCCGGCATTTAGGGAAGGACTGACTACTGGACGCGACGATGTGGGATTTCGAATTGGTCGATATTTATATGGGGGAAAAGATGAGTAAATTGAGGAAGATGTTAAATAAAAGACCGATGCTGTGGCTTGTGGTACTTGCTGTTCTTTTTTTCACAGCTGTGACGGTGTATGCGATGCTGCCGGTAATCAGTCTGAATTCTCCCACCTCTTTTCCTGTGGATATTTGATATGTCAGAGATAATGAAAAGCTTTGCAGTCCTGATTATTTCAATCATCGTGGTCCATCTCGCCTATATTGGATATGTGCGTCCTGAAGCGGATGTTTTGCTTGAGACGGCGAGACAGGCGGGCCAGTCGGCACCCCGTGATCTGATGATCGTCCTTAAAGACTATGAGCAGGAGATATGTTTTATTTTGATGCTCTGGGGTAGTTTTCTCATTTTGAGTAAATGCCGCACTATATTACGCAATAACTATCTGTTCACTGTTGATCTGATTGAAGAAACTGCGCAGGAGAGTTTTGTTCCGGAAACGGTTATAAAAAAGCTTGATAGAGAATTGTCTGCTGATCGCAGTTCGGCACCGCTCATTCACACACTGCGGACTGCTTTGTGGCGTTATGCCGGTACGGGAAATGTACAGAATCTATCGGATGCTATTGAAAGCAGTGTTGAGGCCCTTGCCGTTCGCCAGGAGGCCGAGAACTCTATGATTCGCTATCTTATCTGGGCCATTCCATCTATCGGTTTTATAGGCACAGTTCGTGGAATAGGTGAAGCACTGTCCCTTGCTGACAAAGCGCTTGCCGGAGATATTGCTGGCATGACCAACAGCCTCGGTGTGGCCTTTAACTCGACTCTTGTTGCCCTGTTGATCAGTATTTTTCTGATGTTTCTCTTTCACCAGCTGCAGCGTCTTCAGGATGGCCAGATTGTCGATATTCAAGCCTACTGTGATCAGTATCTTCTTGCCCGCATAAAATAACAGGTGAATCTGTGAGAAGGCACCGCAAGTCAGAAAGTTTCAATCTCGCATTTCTCGACATTATGGCCTGCGGGCTTGGGGCTGTCGTGCTGGTGTTTATGCTTGTAAAGCATAATGTGAGTAATTCGACTGTTGAAACCGATCTTCTGGCAGGAGATGTGCAGCGTCTCGAACTGCAGCAGGAGGTTTTGCACGAGAGTCTTGAACAACTGCAAGACATATCACAGTCTGCAGCGAAGAAAATTGCCAAACTCAAGGCCAAACGTGCACAGCTTGAGCAGCAGCTCTCGCAAAAAGAGCTGAGCCTTGTGCAGAAAAAAGATCAGCTAGCGGCTTTGAAAAATGATATATCCACAAGGCCTATAGCTCAGAAAGAAGATCTGGTGGAAGAAGATCGGGGTGGTGAAGAGAACTACCTGATGGGCCTCAAGGTTGAAGGGCGCCGGATTGCCGTGCTTGTGGATAGCAGTGCTTCCATGACGGACGAAATACTTCTTGATATCATCAAGAGAAAAAACGGTTCTGCTGAAGGCAAAAAGCGGGGCCCTAAGTGGCTTCGAACAAGAAAAACTGTGCGCTGGCTTCTTGCCCGCGTTCCCAGGACAAGCGAGCTTGCTGTTATATCTTTTAATGATTCCGTAAAAACACTGGGAAACGCGAATTGGGTCGTTGCCGATAATCCCGCAATTATTAAGGCGCTATATCAGGATATGGATACGATTATACCTGAAGGCGGCACTAATCTGCAAAAGGGTTTGCAGGCTGTGTCTGATCGTGGAGCAACTGACCTCTACCTGGTTACAGATGGTCTACCGACTGTTGGTGAGTCCCGCTATAAAAGCCTTAATCCTTTTGCCAACTGCAGTTCTCTTCTGGGAAGGTCCACTACGATTTCGGGTGAATGTCGGGTGAAGCTTTTTCGACAGACCATCCAGGACAGCAGCCCTCGGGGTGCGAAGATCAATGTGATTCTGCTTCCTATAGAAGGTGACCCCGATGCGGTCAATGAATACTGGGCCTGGTCCGCAAAAACAGGAGGCCTGGTTATCAGCCCCGCGGTGAATTGGCCATGAAACGCAGGAAAAAAGATTTTGATATATTCAATCTCTCCTTTCTGGATATTATCTCCTGTGGTTTTGGAGCTGTTGTGCTGCTGGTGCTGATATCTAATACCGCCGACGATGGCTCGCAGTCAAATGTAGACGAGGTTGAAAGTCTTCTCGGTCAGGTAATTACCCTGGAGACTCGAATAGAAGGTCTGGCACAGGAAATTGATCAGCAAAAGGAGAAAAACGATGAGCAGCTTGCAGAAGGCGGAAGCTTAGGACGTGCCGCTCAAACCCTTTCAGAGAGCCTTGGCAGAAAAGAACGTGAAGAAAAGGCGCTGGAGGGTGATCTTGAAGGACTTTCTCTGGTTCAGTCAACTTTAGAGCGGGTGTCTATTGCACCATCGACCAGCAGCACCATTCGTGATGAAGAGGTTGGAGGTATCCCGGTTGACAGTGACTACGTCATTTTCATTGTTGATACATCGGGCAGTATGCTTTCTATCTGGGATCGTGTTTCGCGGGAGATCCTTAATGTCTTGAGTATTCATCCAAAAGTGAAAGGTTTTCAGATTTTAAACGATCAGGGTAAGGCTCTCATCTCAGGGTATAGCGGCCGCTGGATCCCCGATACACCGCAACGGCGCAAAAGTGTAATGAAGGTGTTCGGTGGTTGGAAGGATGCCTCAAACAGCAGCCCTGTGGAAGGAATAGAAACAGCACTGAAACGGTATGCAAAACCTGGTCAGTCGACTGCGATCTATGTTTTTGGCGATGATTATACCGGCTCCTCCTATGATCCAGTTATTGCCGGCATCACGAAAATGAACAGGTTGCAGAAAAACGGCAAGCGTCTGGCAAAGATTCACGGTGTTGGCTTTCTCTCAGAGTTCACCACCGGCCGTTTTGCTGTTCTGATGCGAGAACTCACCAAGAGGAATGGGGGTACTTTCCTTGCTCTGCCGATATAGCGGTAAAGAGAGGAAGAGAGCTTTTCTGAGAGATTTGTGTTGGTCTAAATATTTTGAATAATTGAATAAAATTATATAGAGGAGATCTTATGTCGTTGCCCGGATGGCAGCAGAAACTACCAGCAGATAAAACTGTTACTGCAGAAGCCGCACTCGCTTCTATCAATAACGGTTGCCGCGTTTTCCTCGGTACCGGATGCGGCGAACCTCAGCATCTGATTCACGCTATGGTTGCAAACAGGGGCACTCACGATATTATGATTTATCAGATGCTCTCTCATACCCTGGCGCAATATGTGGATGACCCCGGGTTTGTGGATCGTTTTTCTCTGAAGCTGTTTTTTATCAGCGAACCTATGCGAAAAGCGGCTTTTGAGGGGAAGATCGATTATCTTCCCACCTATCTCTCACAAATTCCCAAGTTGTTTGAAAGCCATCGTATTGGCCTGGATGTTGCTCTGATCCAGGTCAGTCCACCCGACCAGTTCGGCTATTGCAGTCTGGGCGTTTCGGTAGATATCACCCGGTCTGCCATGGAAAATTCCAGTATGGTGATTGCCCAGGTGAATCCCCTGATGCCGCGTGCCTGGGGGGACAGCTTGGTACATATGGACAAAATTGATTATTTTGTGCCCCATGAAGAACCGCTGGTGACCTACTTTCATCCTCAGCGGGATAACCATATTACCCGCCGCATCGGTCATTTTATCTCCCAGCTGGTTCGAGACGGCGATACCCTGCAGATAGGCTTTGGGATGCTGCCCAATGCAATTTTGGAACACCTGATGCAGAAAAAAGATCTGGGCCTTCACACGCAGCTTATAACCGATGCCATGTTGCCTCTTTTTGAACGGAGGGTAATCACGAACAGGCTCAAAACCTTGCTGCCTCGACGGGTTGTTGCCTCTCTCTGCATGGGGACCGAGAAACTGTACCGCTTTATTGATGACAACCCATTTTTTGATTTTCGGTCATCAGAATTCGTCAGTGATCCCCTGGTGATTGCCAAGAACGATAACCTTGTTTCCATAAGCTCTGCTCTGGAGGTTGATCTTACAGGCCAGGTTTGTTCTGATTCCTTGGGCTATCGCTTTTACAGCGGCATCGGTGACCAGGTTGACTTTTTAAGGGGGGCCTCCATGTCCAAAGGGGGCTTTTCCATAATCGCTCTGCCGTCCACTGCCCAAAATGGCAAGATTTCTCGAATTGTCTCCCACTTATCTGAGGGGGCCGGTGTGGCTACTACCCGGGGCGATGTCGATTTTGTGGTCACAGAGTATGGGTATGCTGAATTGCAGGGTAAGGGGATTTATCAGAGGGTCATAGAATTGGCACAAATTGCCCATCCTAAATTTCGAGCTCAACTGATTGATGCCGCCAGAAAGCACCACTACATTTTCGCAGATCAACTGCCGCCCCTGGAACAGGATCTCATCTTTCTCGAAAAATATAACTGGCGGGTGGCCCTTAAAGGCAGTCAGACAGCATTTATACGTCCCCTGTATCCCTCTGATGAGTTCGAATACAGGAATTTTTTTTATTCCTTAAAAGAGGAAACCATATACCGAAGATTTTTTCACAAAATGCGACTCTTTTCCCATGAGGTTGTCCAGCGGCAATGGGCTGAGGTGGATTATCACGACAATATGTCCCTTATTGCCCGTGTCCAAAAAGGAGGACATCATGAAGTGGTTGCTATTGGTTCATATGCCCA
>CAXMTO010000198.1:0-11434 GCA_964196355.1 uncultured Myxococcota bacterium | reverse complement strand
TGCTTCAGCTTAATAAAAATATCCTGATGAATTCCGATCGAGACAAAAAGTCATTGATAATTACCTTTCCCGACTCATTAGAAGACAAAGAAATTGTTAGGGCAATACAAAAACTTGGCTATAAAGCAGGTATTGCCACTTCTCAGCAGCAAAGCAACAAAGTTGCACATTCTCAAAAAGGCGGCCATATCACCTATGGATACTGCACAAGCACTTGCAGTGCCTCTTCCAGCACCTGGAAACAATTCTACAACCGTTATTTCGCCAAGAATAAATAACTACGGGCGTGACAGCAAAGTCAGATAATAATCTGCCTGACAACACAAGATTTATGCTGAAAATCTGTGTTCGTTAACAATATCCCCATTATTTTATGTCGGTCGGGCTTCAACTTCTTTTTTGCTTAAAATGAGACTGTGTATGATGGGAATAATGAAGTAAGCAAAGTAAGCTTATTTGTCAGAAGCAGTATGCCGAATGCCACAAGCAGTATGCCGCTGGCAAGCATTATAAATCTCATATATTTCCGTATCTTTTTCGAATAGCTGAGAAAAGAATTGAAGGCTAAGGAAGCGAACAGGAAAGGAATTGCAAGCCCCAATGAATACATGGAAAGCAGTTTAACACCATAAAAGGTTGATCCATGGGCGCTTGCGTAAAGCAGTATGGACCCAAGTATTGGCCCGATACATGGTGTCCAGCCAGCGGCAAAGGCAGTTCCCACAACAGCTGAGCCCAGATACCCGGTCGGTTTGCCGCTCAAATGGAACCTTTTATCTCTTTGCAGAATATTTATCTGAAAGAAACCGGCGACAAAAAGGCCGAAAAAAATTATCACAACACCTCCGATAATCCTTATCCATTCCTGGTAGCTATTAAATAGTCTACCTATGACGGACGAAGATGCGCCAAGAGAGATAAAGACCAAAGAGAACCCCAGGATAAAAAATAGGGAGTTGGTCAAGGTGAGCATTTGAATCCTTTTCTTGTCAGTTGCACCCTGCAGGTCTTCAAATGAAACGCCGGTTATATAAGAAATATACGATGGCATAAGGGGCAGTACGCAGGGAGACAAAAAAGACAGAAGGCCTGCTATCAATGCTCCGATGTATGGAAAAGCGTTAAATAGATCACTCATTCTTAAATCCAAATAGATAAAGGTTTTATTAGCATAATCCTATGGGATGTTTGTCTGCAGGGAATGACAGAAAGGCGGCACGATTTTCCTGCCGTCTTTCTGTCAATACAGATCAATACATCTACTATTTGTTCTAGTTGATGGCCTTAAGGCTTAACTAAATGGACGCCAGAATTTCTTGTCAACTTCTTTGCGTACCTGGCCGATATCCAGGCCCTTGTTTAGCATAAACCTTGCATAAAAGGCTTCATCCTGGCAAATAGTACACTTTGAAGCATGCCTGTCGGTAAAGCAACTCAGGAGGCTTTTATGCCCGATTGTTTTTTTACAGTAGCAATAGCAATACATAGCATCAAGTAGTTCAGGATTTTCCTGGGCTAGCTTGTAAGAAGAAGCAGTCTTCCCTGAAAAACGGGCGGGGGAAAGGACCGGTTTTGTCTCTCCGCCTTTCAGTTTTGCAAAATTGGTATCACTAGCTATATCACTTGCTGTTTTTTGAACGGTTTCGCTGCTTGTAGTTTTTTCAACCGTTATATCTTTAGCGTTTACAAAACCGGTTTTATTTCCCTGGACCATAAAATATCCAATCCCTATAACTATAATCAGGATGATTGCACCTGGTAATATTGGAAATTTAGCAGTATTTTTTTGGGGTTCTTGATATTTTTTTGTTTTTTGACTTTCTGTCTTCTTAACTTTTTTTCTACTCATTTCGGGCCTCCTCACTAACTCTGTTAGTTATATTTATGGATTAGGAAGTTTCTTTAACTGGTTTCAATTGATTCATTTAATTAATGAAGATGCCGCGGTGCCATTGGCAGGTTCAGCAAATATACGTTCAGGATGACAAGAACAAGGGATAATGCGACCATGGGCAAAAGTGCCCGAAAAGCTATACTGCCGTTTTGGACAGGAAGCCTATCACTAACATGAAGCATTTTTAAGGTTGTCAGGGTTTCTTGACCTGCTATGCGAGAAGTTGGGTCTGTAAGCAACTGGACCCGATAATCACTGGTGGATACAGTCAATGCTGAGGCTGGCGAAGCCCATAAAAATATCGCTATCAGGAGAGTGATAATAACCTTGCAGTAGGAACTGAATACGCAATTATTCCCTATAATATATGTTCCCTGATTTTTACTATGCCAATTTTTTTTGGTTATCATGTTTTTAGCCGGCTCATTTGAGCATAGCGCCATATACATTTTTGATGATTCTCTTTATTCCACTAGAGAATATTCTTTACTTTTATTGTCTTTTTCTGCTGGGCACCCCACGTCATAAAACCTTTTAGCTTCTCTTTTTTCCTTTGATATCAATGAATTGATAATAATTATCAAAAAGGGCATAACGATTGCTTAATCATGTATGTAATTGCAACATTGATGCCTAAAAAAATTGTTGCCCAAAATTAAGGAAACTGACCAGCAGAATTTTGATTCATACTATTAGAAAATTATTAGGAATTATTTTATTAGCTTCAGCGTTTCTTATACCAATGGCTAATAACTTCTCGGCTGCCCAGTTGGAACCATCTGAACAGACTGAGCAGGTTACCCTTATGCAGCTTGAGGAGGTCTCGGACCTTATCATGAGTCCAGGTTGCGATTACAAATATACCTTGTCCTTCTGCCCTTCTGCAGAGGCCGAGCAGATGCGTGAACTTGTAAAGGATAAGATAAGCGCCGGGGAAAGTACCGAGCAGATTCTCGATTACTTTGCTGGTGTTTACGGGCCAAAGGTTATGGCCCAGCCTGCAAAGAAAGGATTTTATTTTGTTGCCTGGTGGTTCCCATATTTTTTGCTGTTTGACATTTTTCTGCTGGTGGGTGCCATCCTGTTTTTTTGGCGAAAGAGATCAGATTCAGAGAACAAAATAGCTGCTGCGGAAAATGTTGAATCTGAGACATTAAGGAAGGACATGGAAGATTTACTGGAGAAAGAAGTCCGGGAATTCCGAAATGAATAAAAAAGTGACCATTAAATGAAACTTAATCCGATCATTAAAATTCTTATTGTACTGCCTTTGCTCATACTTATTGGTGTTGTGGTCATAGGCACAATTGGCGAATCAGACAAGCCCAGAGAAAAACGACCAAGGCCTAATATTGGAGAACCGGCCAGGGATTTTACATATCCAGACCTTAAGGGCCAAGATGTCACCTTGTCAGATTTCTATGGCAAGAAGGTAGTGCTTGTAAATATCTGGGCGACCTGGTGCACCGAGTGCAGGCGAGAACTTCCCACGGTCCAGAGTTTGTATGAAAAATTTGGTGGAGATCATTTTGAAGTCCTGGCTGTAAGTCTTGACGCTGCCGGCGCCAAGGCAATTAAGCCATTCATGCAGGAACTTGGCCTTAAATTCCCGGCCCTGCAGGATATAACCGGCTCTATTCAACTTCTGTATGGCACTACCGGTGTTCCCGAAACATTCATAATAGATAAACAGGGCAAGGTAGCCTTTGTTGAAATAGGGGCAGGGGACTGGCGGGAACCGGAAAAGCAGGCCCTGATCCAAGGACTTATTGAGGAAAGAGTAAGGGGAAAATTCTGAAAAAATATTCTAAAGCAATTTTTGCCGGTCTTCTGATCGTGGCTGCCTTCTCTTATCTAATTACCATTGGGCTTAAAGAAGGAAGTATGTATTACCTGGAAGTCTCTGAGTTCGTCGAGAGGATGGATTCTGTTGCAGGCGAGAAGATCAGGGTTAACGGTGCCGTTTTAATAGACACTATCCATTATGATACAAACAAAGGGGAGCTGACTTTTACATTAAAAGATACTGATGGGCCGCAAAAACTAAACGTTATTTACCGCGGATCCCCCCCGGACCTGGTTGATCGTGAGGGTGTAACTATTGTAGCAGAGGGGATATACAGACCTGCAGAGAAACTTTTTATCTCCAGCAACCTCCTGGTCAAATGTCCTTCCAAGTATGAAAAGAAAGGTGACAGCGCATGATCGAGTTTGGCAACTTTTCTTTGCTTTTGGCCTTATGCATATCACTGATAATTGTGGTATTTCTCTTAATCGGCATTAACCGAAAAGACTGGCGGTATGTTGAAGCCTCCTGCCGGGCAATAAAGGCTGTTTTTTCCCTGATGACTGTGGCGGTTGGAATTCTCATTTATGCCTTCATTACAGATGATTTCAGAATTCATTATGTCTCATCCTTTTCGGAAATCTCTTTACCAGTATTTTATAAGATCACCGGCCTCTGGGCCGGGCAGGAAGGCTCTCTGCTTTTCTGGGGTTGGTTGCTTTCACTTTACACAACCATTGCTATTTCCAAGGACGAAAAAAAGCCTGGGGCAAAATATTTGCCATACGCCTTATTATTTTTAAACATTACAGTGCTGTTCTTTCTGATTCTAGCTAACTTCGTCACCCCACCTTTTGAACTTAACAGTGTAGTACCGGCAGACGGGTACGGTCTGACCCCGGTACTGCAAAATCCGGGAATGGTCTTTCATCCTCCGACGCTCTATCTGGGCTATGTCGGTTTTGCCATTCCCTTTTCATATGCAATGGCCGCCCTGATAACAGGTGAGTTAGGCGACTGGTGGATCAAGAAAACAAGAGCCTGGACTTTGTTTTCCTGGATGTTTTTGACTCTGGGGATTGTCTTCGGCGGCTGGTGGGCTTACCGTGAACTCGGCTGGGGAGGTGTCTGGGCCTGGGACGCTGTAGAGAATTCTTCCCTTATGCCGTGGTTTACAGCGACAGCTTTTCTGCATTCGGTGATGATTCAGGAAAGAAGAGGTATGTTGAAAATTTGGAATCTTTGTCTGATCATCCTTACTTTTGCCTTGAGTATTTTCGGTGCCTTCCTGACCAGGAGTGGAATAATTTCCTCGGTGCATGCCTTTGGTCAATCCAGAGTTGGCTACGTGTTCCTGTTTTTTTTAATAAATATTCTTGCAATCAGCATTTATTATGTTGCTATCAGATATCAGGCACTCAAAGAAAGAAACCCCAAGATCGAATCACTCGTATCCAGAGAAAGCTCGTTTCTTTATAATAATATCCTGCTTGGAGGGCTTTGTTTTGCCACTTTCTGGGGCACTATCTTTCCATTGATATCAGAGGTCGTCAAAGGAGTGAAGATCTCTGTCGGCCCGCCATTCTTCAATACAGTTAATTCACCTCTTTTCTTGTTGCTGATAGCCTTGATGGCACTGTGTCCCATTCTTGGTTGGCGCAGCACTTCCTGGAAGTCCGCTATTAAAAATCTGATCCTTCCTTCCACCTGTATGCTGTTGTCGCTGCCGGCTTTGTATTTCGTTGGAGCGCAAGACTTCTTGCCGATGTTTTTTTACGCCTTGTCCCTGTTCGCTCTGGTGACCTTGGTGCGCGAGTATTACCTTGGCGCAAAAATAGCTGTCAGGAATGACAAGCAGGGCTGGATTACATCTATATTTTCTTTTGCCTTGAAAAACCGGCGGCGTTATGGCGGTTTCCTGGTGCACGTGGGGATAGTTTTTATGGTAGCAGGGTTGGCTGGTTATGGTTTTTTCCAATTCAAGGAAGACTTTCGGTTGAAACCCGGGCAGGAAATTACAGTCCAGAACTATCAATTGCGTTACAAAGGCCTGCGATCTGTCTCCGGTAGCAATTTTAAGGGTGGCGGTGCCATGATTGATGTCTACCGTGGCGGTCAGTTTTTAAAGACTTTACAACCTGAGAGACGAAGTTACCAAAAAGATGAAGCCTCTACCACCGAAGTGGCGATTATGAACAACTTGAAAGAGGATTTATATCTTATTCTTGCCGGTTGGGAAAGAAATTCAACCATCAACTTGACAGTTGTTATAAACCCTTTGCTTATGTGGGTATGGGTTGGAACGTTCGTTGTCATTCTAGGTGTTTTATGGGCAGCTTTGCCGGTCCGGAAAAAAGACCTGGAATTGAATTCGCTGGCTACTGATTATTTGCTTCTCTTAAGGAGCACGAAATGAACTTGATCCTGTTTTTCTGTGTCACTTTGGTGGCACTTTTCTACCTGGCACTGCCAATTTTCAGGCAACCCTACTGGCCTTGCAGGGAAAAAAGTCTGTTGTCTGAGATTCGGAAAGAAAAGAAAAAAGGAATTTGGGCTATAGCGGATATTGATAGTGAACACGAAATGGGAAAGTTGACTGAAGAGGATTATACCGCTTTACGCGGTCGTCTGAAAAATGAGCTTCTGCTGGTCATGAATAAAGAAAAGAAACTGCTACAGGATAGCGGACATATTCCTGGAAAGGACATACGTCCGGAATTGAAGAGTAAATTATTGATCGAGGTTGCACGAATTTGTGGACTAAAACGCTCATAATATTGTTCTGTTTGCTGGCTGCATCAAACAGTGGCTATGCAGCCACTTTCTCGGCAAATATCACTAATATCACCAAAGATGCTGTTGTCGGTGATTATCCAATTTCAGTCCGGCTGGTTCATGCGAACAATATTAGTAAAAAGGGAACTATCAGAAAAATTGAAGGGAGGACTAACAGTGACGGTTTTTTTGCGGGGGAGATTGAAGCGCCGGCCGGGAAAGTCATCGTGGCGGAAGTCAACTACCGAGGCTTAGTGTATTCCTCGAGACCCCAATTTATTCAAGGCAAACTGCAGCATTATGATCTTGCTGTTGAGGTTTATGAAATAACCAGCAGTCACGAAATGGTAAGTATCCCATCAAGAACAATGGTACTTACCCCCATTGATGAACGGACCCTGGAAGTTTATGAAAGTTTGCAGGTTAATAATAGTGGAAATCACACTTACGTAGGTACTTTTAACGACGAACTTGACCTGACACAGGTTTTACATATTCCGGTGCCGGAAAGCTATAGGTTGAGGGAGATTCAAACAGGTGCCGACTCCTCGAAGATAAGAACACTTGGCAGGGCAATAGTTTCACAGAATGAGATTAAACCCGGAACCAGTCAGATTTCTATGCGTTATTTAGTGGTCAGTGATATAGGTTTTTTCGACCTTTCTCTTTTTAATCAAAAAGATACCCCGTTAGTCGAAGAATTAAATTTATATTTCCCTGTTGCAAGCAAATGGCATGTGAAATCGGCAACCCTGAAGCAAGCTGGCGAAGAGCTATTCAGGAATAAAAAACACTGGATCTGGAAGGGACAACCTGGCAGCGTTTTACGATTGAAGGCTTATGGTCCAACTTATACTGGCGGTTTTAATTCTTGGCACATCACAATAATTCTGGCTTTTCTTGTTACAGGTGTTTGTCTGTTTTTGACCCGTAAGAAAATCAGTCACTGGTATCTCACCCATGAAGAGAGAAAGCTTGAAAAACTGCAGACCCTCTTACTCAGGGAAACTGATAGTCAGGAACTTACAGAATATTACCAACCCCTAAGGCTTATGTTGGATAACAGGCTTCAGGAAGCAAAACATATAATAAAGGGCGGATGATTCATGCAACTGCTGGAACTCACTGGTATTAAAAAAGATTTTAATATGAAAGCCGCCCTGGTCGGGGTAGACATCAGTGTGGACAAAGGCTCTGCGTTGACCATATTTGGACCAAACGGTGCCGGTAAAACGACCCTTATGAAAATAATGTCCGGCATAATGGCCCCCTCCGGAGGAAAAGTTTTTTACAATGGCAAGTCGCTGTCTTTCAACGGTCAGCGAAGTGAGACCTATTATCTCGGCCACAAAAATGCTCTTTATAATGCTTTAACTGTACAGGAGAACCTGAATTTTACAGCCCGATTGTTTGGTAACAGCAAAATAGAGATGGTTGAGACTGTATTGCAGGAGCATGGTTTCTGGGAAAAAAGGCATGCTTTGGTGGAGGAACTTTCTCAAGGTATGAAACGACGTTTGGCGATCACCAAGGGTTTTCTTACAGATCAGAACCTTTTGATTCTGGATGAACCTTTTGCCGGGCTTGATATCAAGTGGCGCAGGTCCATCAGCAGTAAAATCAATGATCTGAAAAAACAGGGGAAATCACTGGTGATATCAACACACCTGGCTGAGGAGGGTTATGAACTTGCTGATTTCATAGCTTTCCTGCATCGGGGCAAGGTTATATTTATTAAGAAAAAAGAGGAATTGAAGGTATCTGACATCCATATACTCTTCAACTCCTCTGATGAAGAGCTGGAGAGATGGGTTTCGTAAGTGCAGCGCTGACAATTTTGAGAAAAGATCTCCTGCTGGAGCTAAGGGGAAAAGAGGTGTTGAGCCTGATGTTATTTCTTTCTCTGCTGCTGTTGGTCATCTTTAATTTTGCCATGGATATCCATAAAGAAAATGTTGCCTCATTGGCCCCCGGCATTCTCTGGGTTATTTTTTCATTTTCCGGTGTCCTCGGAATGGGACGAACCTCCATGGCCGAAAGGGACGAAGCGGCATATCTGGGGGTTGTTTTTTCCCCTGTTTCTTCTGAAAGTTTTTACCTCGGCAAGGTTTTCAGTAACTTCCTATTTCTGTTTTCCATGGAATTGTTCACGTTAATTTTCTTTGCTGTTCTATTTGATTATGAGCCGATTTTCACGCAATTGCCAGCCCTTATTCCATCTCTTTTTCTTGGAACTTTGGGCTTCTCTCTGGTCGGCACTCTTTTTTCCTTTCTCTCAACAACATCTAGATATGGTGAAGTACTACTGCCCTTTATTTATCTGCCCATTGTTGTGCCGGTTATTCTGGGAGGGGTTTCAAGCATGACAACGATTCTCCAGGGCAGACCTTTTAGTGAAACTGTCAAATGGCTCCAGATCATCGGAGTGTTTGATATTCTTTACTTTGGAGTTTCTTTACTGCTGTTTCATTACCTTTTTGAGGAATAATAAATCATGAAGTCTCAAAAAATATCCACCGCTCTTTTTGCAATGCTTTTGATTCTGCTGCCGATTGATTTCTACCTGATTTTCAAAGTCGCACCCACCGAGCGCATCATGGGTGATGTGCAGAGAATTTTCTATCTGCATGTCCCGTTGGCTATTAGCGCCTATGCTGGATTCACAACCGTATTTATTGCGAGCATTATGTTTCTGTGGCGCAAAAACCTTTTCTGGGACACCGTAGCTTACACTGCCGCAGAAATTGGAGTTCTTTTTTCTACACTGGTCATTATTACCGGGTCCTTTTGGGCACGGCCTGTCTGGAATGTCTGGTGGACCTGGGACCCCCGCTTACTGACCATGTTTATCCTCTGGTTCATATATGTGGGATATTTCATCCTGAGGAAAGGAATCCCTGAAAGACTGAAAAAAGCTAGATATTCAGCCGTCCTTGGTATTATAGGATTTCTGGATGTGCCGATAGTGCGCCTTGCTACCAAATGGTGGCGTTCCGTCCATCCCCGCTTAAAAAGCGAAGGCGGAGGTCTCGACCCGGTGATGTTGAAGGTACTGTTATTCAGCATGCTCACTTTCATACTCTTTGCTGTATTTCTTTTTCTTTTTCGATATGGCGTGGCACGACTGGATGAAAGGTCGTCAATGCTAATTAATACTTTGGAGGACTAACAATGGAAAACTGGCAATATCTGATTGGTGCCTACACAATAGCCTGGCTTGGCATGGCCTTTTACATCTTTATCAATGTTAAAAAACAAAAATTACTTGAAAGAAAAATATCAGATCTGGAAACAAGGAATTGGAATGAATAAATGAGGAAAAATAAACAGGGACCAACCAAACATAAATAAAGATTCATCGTAGGAGGAGTAATTTATGAAATATTTTCAGAAAAACATACTGGCTGGGATTCTGGCAATTCTTGTCATAGTCGGAGCTGCAGCTTCGTTTTACTTTTGGAACCAACCTCCTACCCCCGCCAACGCAGAAGAAAAACTTGACCAGTTTGCTAAAGAGGCTCCGGCAAAGGCTGAGGTTAATCCTTACATCTCAGCCTTATTGAAGAAGATGAACATGCAGGTGGCATCAGATCACCCCATGATGCCTGACTTTGAATTGCTTGATGTGGATGGCAAACCGGTTCGTCTCAGTCAATTCAAGGGAGAAACAGTTCTTCTTGGTTTTTTTACCACTTGGTGAAGCTGGTGTAAGAAGGAGTTACCTTCACTTGAAAGTCTGAAGCATAGTTATAAGGATAAACCTTTTAAGGTTTTATTGGTCAGTGTTATGGAACCGCAAGAAACCATCAAAAATTATCTGAAGCAGGAAAATTTGAGCTTGAGAATCCTGCTCGACGAGTTCGGCAAGGTTAGCACTCAATATAACATTCGGAGCCATCCGGTTAAATTCCTAATTGACAACGAAGGAAAGCTTGTGGCTACAGGACTCGGCTATAGGGATTGGGATTCAGAAGAAATGAACAAGCTGGTGAACATCTTGCTCCAAAAGACAGGGGCCAAGCCTAAGGCCTAAGGAATTAAGTTATGTTTTGCACAGAGACACAAAAGAAATAAGCTATTTCCCAATATTAATCATGGAGGCATGATATGAAAAGAATACTTTTACCCCTAATATTGTTATTACTAATTCCCGCACTTGCATTCTCTCATGCAGGAATACTGAATTCTACACCTCCCAAAAATGGCATTGTTACGGCCCCGCTTGAGAAAATTACAATAAAATTAGGAGCATCAGTGGAGCCTGCATTTTCAAAGGCTGAAGTGTTTGATCCGGATGACAACAAGGTTTCAGCAAAGACAACATTCCTTAAAGATAACAGGGTGATGGAATCCGAACTGAAGAAGAATTTAGCCCCCGGCGTATATACAGTAAAATGGAAGTTCTTGAGCATGGACGGGCACACAGTGAAAGGAAAATATAGCTTTACGATAGAATAGATAGATTTCGAAATGTTTTAGTTTCGCAGACAGAGAGAAGTCCAACTGCCTGCTATCTCTTTACAGTCGTGAATGGTTCTTAAATTTTCATGATGTACAGTGGATATGTTGATTCATTAACATACCTTTTTCCTACCACATCGGTAGAATTTGAATGAAAAACAAGAAAAACAAAAACGAATGTGACGTCCATGGTGCTCCCCATAAGGGAGCGAACCGAACCTTACTGGCCATGATGGGAGCCGCCTTACTCCTGATGGTGTGGCAGGTATGGGTTAATGGCCCTACCTCTGAAGCCTTAAAATTAAAGCTGGCAGGAGAATCGTTTCCTGTAATTTTGGGGCATGAAATATGGGATGTGATCGCTAGTGATTTTGTTGATGAGTTAATAGATATTTTTCCCTATTTTATGTTCGGCGTGCTTTTTGCCGGCTATATACGCACATTCAAACTTGCCATAAAACTGCAAAGATATCTCAGTCGTTATGGCAAAGCAAGTATTCTGCTTGGGGCGGGCATCG
>CAXMTO010000197.1:0-11789 GCA_964196355.1 uncultured Myxococcota bacterium | reverse complement strand
CAGAAAGTACCCGGTAAAATCACCATAGGAGGGGAGTTGCCATCCCAGGGATTCACCAAGAATAAAACTTGATCCTTTGTTCACCAGGTTGAAAAAAACCTGAATGGCTACCGTGAGACAAATAAGACAAAGACCGGTGGCAGCAATATTGAAACAGAAACGGTAATAGCGATCTAACAGCTTCCTCATCAGCGATCCTGTTGGTTAGGTTTATCCGGCAAGAGAAGTGGATAAAAATGAAAGTTTCACTGCCTTGCCGGCAAGCATGAACGGAGGCCTCTGGAGGCTCCCGTTCATACCTTCACAGGGGAAACAGCAAATTATTAACGCAGTGAGTTGTAGGCATCGATGACGGCTTTTCCATCGGCATCGGCTTTTTGCAGCCAATCCGCGAGCATTTCCTCTCCGGCTTTTTTCATGCCGCTAAGTAAAACATCTATATCGTCCGAGTGAACGATCATACCCTCTTTCTTAAGAATGGCAACCTTGGCATCAGTTTCTGCCATACTCATTTTGAATCCGCGTTCTTCTGCACGCCCGGCAGCATCAAGAACAGCCTGCTGGGTTTTTTCATCAAGCTTCCGCCATACTTTTTTATTGACGACAACAACATTTTTCGGCAGCCAGCCCCTGACATCATAGTAATGCTTTACGTAGTCCCAGCTTTTCGTATTAGCGCCGGTAGAAGGAGAAGTCATCATCGACTCCACTCGCCCTGTGGCAAAAGCCTGAGGAATATCAGGTACCTCTATTTGAGTTGGAACCATCCCCAGTTTTTTGGCCAGTTGATGGTTCATCGGGCTGTTGGCGCGAAACTTAAGACCTTTTACATCTTTTACAGAATTAACAGGTTTTTTGCTGTAAAAGCATTGGGGAGGCCAGGGAACGACATAAAGTGGTACCATATTCTGTTTGTCCAGCAGCTTGGTGACCGTCTCTTTCTGTGCTTTCCACAACTTAGTTGCCTCGTCATAGCTTGTCGCTAAAAAAGGCAGCGAGTCGATATCAAACACCGGGTTGTCATTTCCCAGCAGAGGAAGGTAAAATTCACCAATAGCTACCTGCCCGCTACGAACAGCATTTTTTATATCCGGGTGTTTGAACAGGGAACCTGCCGAGTGTACCTGAATATCTATGGCACCATCGGTAGCAGCTTTTACATCCTTTACAAATTCATGAATGTTCACAGTGTGAAATGTTTTGTCAGGGTATGGGGTTGGCATGTCCCATTTTGCGGCAAACGAAACAGCTGCAGACATGCAAAGGATTACACCCGAAAATAACAGTTTTTTTAGCATTTTGTCCTCCAATTTGTTTGATAAAAAACATAAGATACTCAGGCTCCAATATCTTTCATCATGAAAATATTACTGACCTGAGAAACTTCGGTTGACTCTGAGCAACACAGGAGATAAGGACCTATGTTGTCCTTGAATAATGTGACAGATTACTGCAAACTACAAGTGGCTGACAATACTAGAATTAGCCTATTTTGTCAATTATCACCATTTTCTCTAAATAAAAATTAAACTTGACAAAGCCAGGATGTGTTGATGTAACTACACGTTCACATCTCGAAATATTTTTTCTTGCACCTCAGTGAAACACCGGAAAGGAAAAACAGATTTTAAATTATCTTTAGATAAAATATTAAAAAAAAATGGAACTACAAACGTTAATTGACGAAAAAGTAAAGGAAATAAGCCAGGAAATTATCAACCTCCGTCGAGTCATCCATGAAAACCCTGAACTGGGACTCGAGACGTATAACACAGCAGAGGTAATTGCCAGCTCTCTTAGGGAAAGCGGAATCCCCTTTACAGAAAAGATTGGCAAAACAGGTGTTGTCGCTCTGATTAAAGGTGCGAATGCCGGACCATGCATACTCCTGAGGGCAGACATGGACGCATTACCTTTAACGGAAAACACAGGTTTTAAATATACCTCTAAAGTTGAAGGGAAAATGCATGCCTGTGGACATGATCTTCACGCCGCTGCCCTTGCCGGGGTAGCAAAAGTATTGTGGCATCTGAGAGACCACGTCAAAGGAACCTATAAGCTTATGTTTCAGCCGGGAGAGGAAACTTTAAACGGTGCGGTTGCAATGATAGAAGACGGGATTCTTGAAAATCCTGTTCCACAGATGGCTCTCGGCTTTCATAACTGGCCTCCACTTGATACAGGCATTATAGCATATCATCCGGTTGTATCTTTTGCCGGTTCACAGGCTTTTTCCATCACCTTAACTGGACTTTCCGGCCATGGTGCACATCCGCATACTACGATTGACACTATAACTGCCGCGGCAAACTTTATAATGCAGTTGCAGACCGTTGTGAGCAGAGAAATTGCACCAGTAAAGCCTGCCGTTATCAGTGTCGGCCGCATTGAAGGAGGAACTGCTGAGAATATTATTGCGGAAACCGTTAATCTTTACGGGACCATGAGAGCTATGGATCCTATGGTTTTTGCGTCGATGCGTAAAACAATTGAGCGGTTGCTGGATGGCCTTGAAAAAGGTATGCGGGTGAAATATGAAGTTTCCTACGGTGAGCAGGTACCGCCTCTGATTAACGATAAAGCTGTTTTGGCTCAAGCTGTTTTTTCAGCCAGGTCAGTCGTTACTGATGAAAACGTCGTCGAGATGCCGGAAGACTCGATGGGAGCTGAAGACTTTGCCTATGTATCCAGTAAAATCCCTTCTGCTCACCTGAGAATCGGCTCGAAAATTCCCGGTGCTGAAGTTAAAATGATCCACCGTCCCGATTTTTCGCCTGATGAAAACTTTCTCAGTGTTGCTATGAGACTCTTGTCACGAGTTGCAATTGATTGTGCCAACGGGGAATAACAAACACCGATGAGCGGTAATAAAGTCCTGCACTCATTTCAGTATCGGCCTGATGGGTATAAGTACCTTGGTGATATATGTAACTACATAATTTCAAGTTACATTCCTCAATTTCTTGTCTTTTATTGTAGTGTTTCTGGAGTAAGGTACTAATGAAAAAGCCTCTGGATCTTGCACTCCCTTTAAGAGTTCTGGTTGGTGTAATGTTCCTGACTATTGTGATTCTCACACTTGTCCAGGTGTTTGCAAGATATGCCCTGAATTCGCCGCTTCTATGGAGTGAGGAGCTGGCCAGGCTGCTTCTTGTGTGGGTGGTTTTCCTTGGCGGGGCCGTAGTCTGCTGGGATGGCCGCCACTTGAATGTGGATACCTTTTTCACCAGATTGCCCTGTAGACTGCGTTTTGTCGTGAGAGCTTTAAACGCCATTATTGCCTTGTGTTTTCTAGTGGTTCTTGCCTGGAGCAGTCTGCCACTCATAGAGCTTGAATGGATAATAAATATGGGCTCTATCCCAATCTCAATGTCATTCGTACGCATACCGGCCCTGGTCGGCGGAATTCTGATGATAGCATTTATTCTACTTCGCCGGTTTTACAGAATTCCCAGAGAAAAAAAGACTGATCCCGCTGTCAATCACTCCAAAGAGGCCATGTAGGAGAACTATGCTCGTTCTTGGACTTTTACTGCTGATGTTGCTCTTATTGTGTATGGGTATGCCGCTGGTATTCGCTATGGGAGCATCTTCCATGGTGTACATGTATTTCGGGGATATTAATTTCGCCCTGCTGGCCCAACGCATGACAACATCGGCAAACAGTTTTGTCATACTTGCGATACCGTTTTTCTACTTTGCTGGCGAACTTATGAATGCCTGCAAACTCACAGACCGGATCGTTGTCCTTTCAAAAGCTCTTGTGGGCCATATACACGGCGGTCTGGCTCAGGTGAACATAGTTGCAAGTATGATATTTGCGGGGCTGTCAGGCTCTGCAACAGCAGACACGGCAGCCCTTGGCTCAGTGCTCATTCCAGCCATGAAAAAGGATGGCTATCCTGCTGCCTTCAGCGCTGCTGTTACCGTGGCTTCTGCCACTGTCGGGCCGATCATCCCTCCATCCATTGCAATGGTGATATACGGGGCGCTGGCAGATGTGTCAATTGGCCGGCTCCTTCTCGCAGGCATCCTGCCGGGAGTAACAATTATTATTACGCAAATGATCTTCACCTGGTTCCTGGCTCGAAAAAAGGGATTTCCCCGCTACCCAAGGGCCACAACTAAAGAAATCGCTGTAGCTGTCTACAAGGGAAGTCCGGCCGTTCTGTTTCCGGTTATTATCGTTGTCGGCATTATGTCTGGTATTTTCACTCCTACTGAAGCCGCAGCCGTAGCAGTGCTGTACGGACTTTTCCTCGGCATGATTGTATACCGAAACGTGGGTCTGAAGGAATTTTGGAAGACCATGCTGAACGTGGTGTGGGGCAGTGTCCGGATCCTTATAATCGTCGCTGCTGCCTCCTGCTTCAGCTGGATTATGCTGCGGGAACAGGTACCCCAGGCAATAGCGTCTACTCTTTTT
Source organism: uncultured Myxococcota bacterium (assembly GCA_964196355.1). GTDB lineage: Bacteria > Desulfobacterota > Desulfobulbia > Desulfobulbales > Desulfocapsaceae > Desulfomarina. The sequence continues at coordinate 7,363 of CAXMTO010000197.1, read as the reverse complement.
GCAATAACAGACAGGCCAATCATCGTGCTGTTCCTGCTCTCCGGCTTTTTACTTCTGGTAGGTCTATTTATGGTGGCCTCCAGCGCGGAAGTAGTACTTGCACCTCTGCTGGTACCGGTGGTCGTGGAGTTTGGCATTGACCCTGTACACTTCGGGGTACTCATGGTCTTTGTACTTATCGTCGGTGGAGGGACACCCCCCGTCGGGGTCCTTCTCTATATTGCCGCGGATATAGCGGAAGTACCGTTTGGAGATGTCGTCAAGGCAATGATTCCCTACTACATTCCTCTTGCAACAGCAATTATTCTTATAATTTTATTTCCCCAGATAAGTCTCTGGATACCCAATATGGTTTTTGGACCGGGAGGTTAAACATGACCAAAAAACATCTTCTTAAAGATATGAGCTGGGTTGAATTTAAAGAACGAATGACTGAAGACCCGGTCATATTAATTCCTCTTGGATCGGTTGAAGAACAAGGGCCGAATGTCCCCATGGGGGATTTTATGCTCACCGACAGGGTGGCAGATTTTGTAGCAGATAAGGCTGGTGCTATCGCTGCGCCAACAACAGCCTTTGGCTATGCTGAGTATTTTAGATGTATGGCAGGAGGGGTGCAGTTAAAGGCTGAAACTTTCTGCTCACTTCTGGAAGATATCTGTGAAAACTTCCTCAACCATGGGTTGAGGCGGCTGGTCATTCTCAATGGTCACGGAGGCAATTTGCCTCTGATTGAGCAAACACTGCATAAACTCAAGGCGAAGCATTCCGTATGGATTCCATGCATCAACCTGTGGAAGACGATTACTCCGGAGAAATGGAATGAGTTTCACCCGAAACTGGGGACGAAAGCCTTTGCACATGGAGGCGATCCCATGACATCCATGTATCTTCACCTCTTCCCGGAATTGACACGCATGGACCTGACGGAGCCTTCCCAGCGAAAGGATGTATTGGGATTGCCCACTGTCGGGCTCAATGCTATAAAATTTAGAGGAGTTGATATACACATTCCACTTGAGGTGAACGACATTTCAGACAATGGTGCCATCGGCGGAGATGCTTCCAAATCTTCCCCGGAAATTGGTGAAAAGATAATTGATTATGTTGTTGACTTGGCAGTCGATTTTGTCAGGTACTTTAAAGAGGTTAACCCTAATATAGAAAAGGAGGATTAAGAGATGAAAATACGTTCTTTAATACTGGCTACTCTGATTTTTTCGGTTGTAACCTCAACATCCTGGGCAGCAAAACCTGTTGAAGTCCGTTACGGCCTCTGGGCAAAAAAGGGCGAAGCCCAATATCTTGGAGCTTTAAAGTTTAAGGAAGTTATTGAAAAGGAATCCAATGGAGCTTTTAAGGTTTCAGTTTTCCCTGGAAACCAGCTTGGCACCCCCCGTGAAATGCTGGCCCAGCTTGCACTCGATACTACCCAGATTTGCGCCAGCGGAGACCCTGGTCTTCCGGTTGTAGAGATTATGGCTCTGCCGTACCTCATGAAATCCATCAAAAACTATGAAGAAGTTATGAATTCTGAGATTGGACAAGGTTGGAATAAAGCCCTTGTTGAAAAACGAAAAGTCAGACTCCTTGGCTTTGTACCGAGGAGCCCAAGACAAATCAGCGCCAACAAAGTAATAAACAGTATGGAGGATCTGAAAGATCTGAAACTCCGTGCTCCGGAAAGGGATTATTATGTGCAATCGCTTGCCGCTCTTGGGGCAAAACCGACACCCATGTCATTCAAAGAGGTGTATACAGCCCTGCAGACCGGTGTTGTCGACGGGCAGGAAAATCCCATTGAAACTATCTATGCCATGAAGTTTTTTGAAGTGCAGAAGGGTGTGGCCATGGTAGATTATATCAATAAACCAGCCTATGCCATGATCGGTGAAAAATTTTGGCAGAGTCTGTCCGATGACCAGAAAGCCCTGTTTAAAAAGGCGCAAAAAGCTTCAAGAGAAGAGGTAACCCGGATCTTGCCAGAGCAACAGAAGAAATTTATCGCCAAGATGAAAGATGCCGGGATCTCAATAACCTATCCGGATAAAGCCCCCTTTATTGCAGCAACTCAAAAAGTACGTGATAAACTTGGCATGAAATACTGGGGAGAAGAAACATATAAAAAGATAGTTGCCATCGGGGCAAAAGACCTATAGAAATATTGACAAAATAATTTCAGCATACCTTCTGAAAACAATCTATTCACAGCTGCTGACAAAAATCTGGGATGCGGGGTGTTACTCACTCCGCATCCCAAACTTGAATCAATGGCCAAAACAGAACCGCGTACCATTGAAGTGACAATTATCACCCTATCCCCCTGATTCAATGTTATTTTATTGACCTAACGTTGATTCTTCTAAATGTTTCAAAACAGGTTCCGTCTTCCTGTTTGGTATTCCGGATCATTTGCTCAACAACATAGTTTCTGAAATTTTCCTTTTCAGTTTCAGGGATGCATTTGAGAAATGGAACAATGCTGGGTTGGTCAATCCATTTTATCATTTCTTCACTATCCTCGAAGTACCTGTCCGCATTTTCATCCCATATTTCAATTTCTGAGAATTCTGCCTCGGCAGCTAGTTCCCTGTATCTATCAATGTTTGGCATGTACCAGGGCCAGGAAAAACTTTGAAAATATTGCGCGAATCCTGGTTTGTCCATAGCTCGCCGAATGACCGTGAAAAAATACGAACAATTTCCGTCACCTGCAAAACTGAACCTTATTGTTCCGCCACTTTTGAGGGCCCGAAATGTATTTTTTAATAATTTCCTGTGATCTAAAATCCAATGAAGGGTTGCATTTGAAAATATGGAATCAAATGTGTTCGAATAATCAAGTTCATTGATATCTTTTAGCTCGAAGGCGACATTTTCATGCTTTTTCCCTTGTAAAGCAGTTTTAATCATCCCTTCTGAAGCATCGATTCCCAGAACTTCTCCATCTGGAACCATGCCCGCGAGCTGATCTGTAATTACACCATCGCCACACCCCAGGTCGAGGATTGTTTCATTTCCAGTGAATTGTAATTCACCTAATATCTTATTTGCCCATTCTTTTTGATGTGCTGACGCTTTTTTGTATTTATCACCGTCAAATTCGAAGGCCATTATGTGTCTCTCATTTTTTCCTTAAATACTAATTTCAAAATTACGCTGACGCGGCCACTGATCCCTATTCGAAGATCGCTGCTCAGTGGTCATCCGAGTTATTGCCAGGAGGCTGTGAGCTCCATATCACTATAAACCGTAGTTCATCGATCGAGGCAGCCAGAGGACGAGATCGGGCCAGATCAGCACCACAAACAGCCCCATCAGCATCAGCAGCGCATAGGGCAGCGCGCCGCGAATAACCTCGGCAATCGGCGCATCTGCGATCCCCTTTATAACGAACAGATTCATACCAACAGGCGGCGTAATCAACGCCAGTTCCAGATTGATCATCAGCAGCACACCGTACCAAACCGGATCGATTCCCAGCACGTCGATGACCGGCAGCAGTATCGGAGTCGTAATCAGGATAATGGCAATGGTTTCCAGGAACATCCCCAAGACCACTATCACCGCCATTATGATCAGGATGAAAGTGATTGGCCCGACCCCCATAGCCGTAACCGACTCAACCAGCATCGCCGGCAAACGTAAAATGGTCAGCACATGACTGAACATAGCTGCCCCTATCAAAATCATAAACAGCATCGAAGTCGTGCGTACCGTTTCCTTAGCTGCATCATAGAGATCCCGCAAGGTAAGGCTGCGATAAATCACAGCCGAGATAAAAATGGCGGCGATTGCTCCGGCACCGGCAGCCTCGGTAGCAGTGAAAACACCGAAGTACATACCACCCAGAATCAGCGGCGGTAACATCAGCGGCCACACAGCCCGGCGCATGACGTCTGAAACTTCGGACCAGGACGCACGCGGCAAACGCTCCTGTGTGATATCACGGGAGGAGCGGATAACACAATAAACGCAAAAGAGCGCAGCAACCAGCAAACCAGGCAGAATTCCGCCCATGAACAGCGCGCCAATTGAGGTGTCGGAGACGATCGCGTACAGTACCATAGGTCCCGATGGCGGTATCAGAATACCAAGCGTCCCCCCCGCTGCAACAACACCATAGGAAGCTCGCTTGGGATAACCATAGCTTTGCATCTGCGGGATAGCGCTGGTGCCAATGGTCAGTGCAGTTGCCACAGAGGAACCTGAAATGGCTGCAAAAACGGTGCATGACAACACCGTCGCCACGCCCAGTCCGCCCGGCCAATGACGGACCAGACTGTGAACCGCAGCATACAGATCATCTACCACACTGGCCTTTATGATGATATGGGCCATGAAAGTGAAAAGTGGGATGCAGACCAGAAGATAGACATCAAGTTTACCAAAGACGATTTCGGCCAAACTGCCGATCTGTCCCTCAACCACGTAGAGCAGTCCGGTTGCCATCAGACCAAGCCCGGTAAAGATCGGCATACCGGACAGCAGAAGAAGCAGCATGCCTATAAGGATCAGAAACAGTTTCATGCCTTAGCCTCAGGCTTCCAGGCACGAAGTCGCTGGATCAGCCGATGCAGCGCGGCCAGCCCCATCAGCGCAAAACCGATGGGAACGAGAGACTGAGGAATCCACAGGGGGAGTTCAAGATAACCTTCTGACAGCAACCCAACTTTCCAGGAAAACGTGACCATTTCCCAGCCGCTGATGGTCAGCACGGCTGAAAGAAGGATCACGGAGAGCAATCCCCAGACATCCACCCAACCCTGCACGTGTGGTGGTAAATGCTCGGTCACCAGATCAATGCGGATATGCCCGTCCCGGCGCAGCACATCAGCCGCGCCGAGAGTCACGATGGCTACCAGCCAGAAGGAAACCAACTCGTCAGTCCACACTTGGGGTTCGCCAAAAACATAGCGCATCATGACGCTATAGCCAACGACCACCATAGTCGCGATGACTAAAAGAGCACCAATCATGGTACCGAAACGACACAGGGCCTCAAGGCTTCGGTCAATAATATCGAGAGCAGCGCCGGTGAAGTTCCGGCGCGCTCCAGTGTCATCGTTGTTCAAGAATTATCCAGGAATTCGAGATCAAAGCTTCTCAAGCATGTCGATAATTTTCGTCGCATCATCACCAGCGGCTTCCATGAAAGCTTCCTTAAAAGCCGGCAAGGTCAGAGCTTTGATCGCGTCGACTTCGGCCGGGGTCATGATGTGCACCTTCATCCCTTTTTCACGCAGCTGCCCCGGAGCTGCAGCCGAACTTTCCTTGGTCGCGGCCAGTGCTAACGCTTCTGCTGTGGAGCTGGCCTTGGCGATGGCATCTTTCTGGGCATCTGTCAGTCCAGCGTACCATTTCGGGTTCACATAAATGTGGAAGAACACAGAGAAGAACGGTGACACCGAGCCGTGTTGCTGAACCTCATAGTACTTGCGACTGTAGGCGGCAGAAACGTCTGTCAGACCGGCATCGATAACACCCGTCTGCAGAGCCTGATAAACCTGCGAACCGGACATGGCGCTCGGCGCAGCACCTAGCGCTCTCAGACCGCTGTCGACAAGCTTGTTAAGGCCACGGATCTTGACACCTTTGAAATCGGCTGGTGCGATCAACGGCTTATCGTTGGAAGTGAAAATCGAGGTATTCGTAACAAACAACCACGCAACGTTCTTAACACCCTTAGCCTCAAGCCTCGAATTCAGAAACTGAGCGACCGGGGAATCAGCAAACCTGGCCATGGCATCGAGATTGGTGAAACTGTATGGCATAAGGGTGACGTTCATCACCGGAATCGTGCTGCCCCACTGAAAGTTTACTGACACTGCAGCCTCGATGCTGCCCTTGGCTACTGCAGGGTAGTTCTCTTTCGGTTTGAAAAGCTGATTAGCCCCATAGACCTGAGCGTCAATCGTATTCCCGGACAGCTTTTCGATATCCGCAGCAAAGGTATCAATGATCGGCGCCAGGTGATGTTTGGGTGGTAGCTGGTGACTGATACGCATCTCAACAACGTCAGCAGCCATAGAGGAGCTGCAGATCTGAAGAATCGAGGCGGCAGCGATGGCGGCAATTGTCAGTTTTTTCATAATTCTCTCCCTTTTTTCTTATTTGGTGTCATCTGCGATTGATTTCGCGAAATCAGCATAGGCATTTTCTTTAGCACGAATATCGGCCAGGCCCACCGTATTATTAAACTCTTCGAAACTCACCATGCGCTCAACCATCCCCAGCGTCGTGCCTTCACTGGCCAGGGCCATCATCAGCTCACGCACAGCCTTAGTGATGGTATATGTTGCGGCAACCGGATAAGCCACTACGGCATAGCCGATATCCTGCAACTCGGGTGCGGACAGGAAGGGTGTTTTACCCGCCTCGATATTGTTGGCCATCGTCGGCCCGTCCAGCTCGGAACAGATTCGGCGCATCTGTTCGACATCTGTCGGTGCCTCCACGAAAAGCAGATCGGCTCCGGCCTCGTGAGCTAATTGTGCCCGTTCGATAGCCTCGTCAATGCCGACAACCGCCAGGGCATCAGTTCGCGCCATGATGACCAGGTCAGGGTCAACACGGCTATCGAGGGCAGCTTTTATCTTTTCCAGCCATTCAGTACGCGGCACGACCTGTTTTCCCTCCATATGACCGCAGCGCTTCGGAAATATCTGGTCCTCGACGAAAAGGCCGGCAACACCTGCACGCTCATAGGCGCGTACCGTGCGGCTGACATTGGTCGGCCCGCCATAGCCGGTATCGGCATCGGCCAGAATCGGCAATGGTGAAGCATCGCAGAGACGGGCATAAAAATCGGCCATTTCGGTCATGGAGAGCTGCGAGATATCAGGTGCACCAAGCATCCCGGCCGTTGCTGAATAGCCGCCGGCTGTATAGGCTTTAAACCCGCACTGGGCAATAATACGGGCTGTTAGGGCGTCATGCGCACCTGGAAGCATCAGGATTTCCGGCGCCTCTAACAGACGCTTAAATGTGGTTGTTCTTCTCATTGGTTTATTTGTCCCTCTCATATTACGACAGAATTGCCGGTCCGCCGGCTTAGATAGTGCCTTACTCCTGAAAAACAGTCATAAAAAACAAGAAATACGGAGAGTGCCTTGAAATTAGTGACTAAAAGTAACCACCAAGGCTCTTATACCCCTCAAGTTGGTACTGAAAAGGGCGTTGGCTTTTTTACCGTTTACCGGTGTTAGTACACTGCAGAATTTTCTCATCACCTCTGATATTTCCATCTTCAAGACGAGTATTGCATATTCCATTTATCGTTCTGACGTTTTAAACAAGTTGTACACAAATATAAACAAAAAATAACGTTCAACATTCACAATCAGGCCATTTGAACTTTTTC
>CAXMTO010000196.1:0-3402 GCA_964196355.1 uncultured Myxococcota bacterium | reverse complement strand
GAATTCTCCATGGCCCATTGACCAGCGCCCTGATGTCTGCGCCTGTTGGCATGTACTTTGCCGGTACGGCAATCGCATACCTGGAGCACAACTGTCAGTTCAAAGCACCTGTATATGCCGGCGATACCCTGACCACCCGCTGGGTAGTCACCGATAAAATCCCAAAGCCGAAGATCAATGCAGGAATAGCGCTGTTGTCCGGCACCTGTCTCAATCAGGATGACGTAACTGTAGCCTTGGCTGAAGGGAAAATCATGTTGGTGGCATCCAGGAAATAGGGTGATCGCTTACCGCCCCTTGTCTTTGGCCGGTGATTCATGCTAGGTTAATGCGTTGTCAGATACCGTGTTCGATTAAAAAAGCGGTGTAAAATGATATAGAGAAAAATATTTATCTGCCGTCTATGCAGATGAATGGACAAAAATCAAAAAGTGGTCTGACTGAGTGTTCACTCGAACCCGTTATGATCGCATTAGGGAGGAATCGCGCAGTGGAAAACGAAATTGGTTTTGAAATGGCAGCTTCAAACATACGATTCGGACGCGGTGTTACTGCGGAAGTAGGGATGGATGTAAAAGATCTCGGGCTTAAAAAAACAATGCTTTTGACCGATCCGAATATCGCAAAACTCCCTATGGCAGCAACAGTTATCAAGTCCCTAGATGATGAGGGAGTGGAGTATGTGCTGTATGACCAGGTGCGCGTCGAGCCGACCGATAAATCATTTGAAGATGCAATTGCATTTGCGGTTAGAAATAAGGTGGATTCCTTTGTTGCTTTAGGCGGTGGTTCCGTCATTGATACAGCAAAAGCGGCGAATCTCTACTCAACCTATCCGACCGATGACCTGCTCCTTTATGTAAACGCGCCCATAGGCAAGGGAAAACCTGTTCCCGGCCAGTTAAAACCGTTATTTGCGATACCTACAACAGCGGGAACAGGCAGTGAGACAACAGGAGTGGCGATTTTTGACCTGGAGGAAATGCGCGCAAAGACGGGTATCGCCTCAAGATTATTAAAACCTACTCTCGGTATTGTGGATCCGATGAACACGCTGTCAATGCCGCCGATGGTTACTGTATCCACCGCTCTTGATATTCTCACCCATGCGGTTGAGTCATACACTGCAATCATCTATACAAACAGACCGAAGCCTGAACGTCCCATCTATCGGCCAGCCTACCAGGGATCCAATCCGATTAGTGATATGTGGGCGATCAAAGCCATGGAGATCATGGCCAAATATTTTTTTACGGCAGTTGAGAAACCAGATGATGAAGAAGCTCGGGGTATGATGGCGCTCGCAGCCGCCTTTGCCGGAGTTGGCTTTGGAAACGCCGGTGTCACCCTCCCTCACGGTATGTCTTATCCGGTTTCGGGAATGGTTCGGGATTATATTGCACCTGACTACATTTCCGACCACCCTATCATTCCTCATGGTATTTCAGTTGCTCTCAATGCACCTGCAGTATTCAGGTTTACCGGGCCTTCAAACCCCAGACGGCACATGGAGGCAGCAGAGGCTTTGGGTGCGGATATTGAAGGTATTAAAGAAGCGGATGCAGGAGAACTACTTGCCGATACAATGATCGGTTATTTCAGGCGGTTCAATTTGCCAAATGGTCTGAAAGACGTCGGGTATACCGAAGCTGATATCCCGAAACTTGTCGAAGGAACACTGCCCCAGCATCGTGTGACCAAACTATCCCCCCGACCGGCTGGCGCCAAGGAACTCGCTGGACTTTTCAAGGATGCAATGCAGTATTGGTAGAATTGGGTATTCCGGAATGTGTGTTTCCCGCAATAAAAAGCTGGAAAAAACTATAGAGTAAATGTCCATTTATTGCCGGCCTGCCTCAGCAAAAAGCAGGCCGGCTTTTAGTACCTTACGCCCAAACTTCTGTAATTAAAAACAAGAGACCGAGGAATGTCTTTTGAAATTATTTATATGGTTACACCACCAAGGTACTTAGCCCGCTCGTCGTGGTTAAATTTCTGCAGAGCACGAAGTTCAAACGGCTGCTCTTATCAAACAGCAGAGAAATTCTCATTAATGTCTCGTGCCTTTCTCTCCGGTTTTACTTATGTTATTTGTGCCCTCTGAGGATTCAGTACCTGTTACAACCACGGCCGGTGTCGCCTGTTCATTAACAGCCAATTGAAATATATCGGGTCTTGCGTAATGCCCCACCACATCGAAATCATACTTACCTCTCACAATTTCGTCCATATCCAGGTCGGCGATGAGGATCGCTTCTCCTTCAAAATGAGGTTCAACCAGAAAATTGCCAAAGGGATCTACAATACAGCTGCCGCCACGCGAAAGTATGTCCTCAGGATTATCTGAAGGGCACAGGTCATCCGGGTAATCTTTTGCCCTGACAAATTGGTTGCAGGACAGCACGAAACAACGCCCCTCCACCGCAATGTGCCGCATAGTGGCAAACCAGGAATCTCTGGTGTCTGCGGTGGGTGCACAGTAAAGCTGGATACCCTTGTTGTACATCGCCATGCGCATAAGCGGCATATAGTTTTCCCAGCAAATGACTGAGCCGAGTCGGCCAAGAGGCGTCTCAAAGACCGGCAGGGTGGCACCGTCTCCAAATCCCCACACCAGCCTCTCAGAACCTGTCGGCATTAATTTTCGATGTTTTCCTAAATATCCTTCCGGTGAAAAAAAGAGAACGGTGCAGTAGAGCGTGCCGCCATCGCGTTCGATGACGCCGATAACGAGATGAACACTCTGGTCATGAGCCAGTGCTGCGAGAGTGTCAACTTCCGGGCCTGGCACATTCACTGAGCTTTCCCAGTAACGCCGGAAGTCTTCACGGCCCTCATCTGAACGTGCTCCAACCACCGCACCAAAATCCATACCTCTGGGATACGCAGAGATAAAAGCTTCGGGAAAGACAATGAGCTCGGCACCTTTGGAAGCTGCCTCAGTGGTAAGTTGTGCGATCTTCTTAAGTGTTCCCTCGCAATCAAAAAGAACTGATGATGCTTGGACAACTGCTGCGCGGACTGAATTATTAATTTTTGACATTTCACCCTCCAATAATGTGCGTTTAACGTTACACTTATTTATTCTGTTCTGGTATGTATTAGTACCTTACTCCTGAAACCCTGTCATAATAAACAAGAAACCGAGGAATTTATTTTGAAATTATGTGGTTACATATACCACCAAGGTACTTATACCCCCTTGCTGGGTGCTAGCTTGATAGAACGCAAAAGACAATGTCTGGCCAGAATTTGTGGTAAAGTTATCGACAACCTCGTCTGTAGTCTGCTTTTAAACGTAAATATGTTAAAATCAATTAATTAGAGTTAAGAGAGTAGGGGAGTTATGGCGATTAAATTTAATGAATTATTGTCTTCAGGTTTTGCACAATGGCTATTGTA
>CAXMTO010000195.1:0-4809 GCA_964196355.1 uncultured Myxococcota bacterium | reverse complement strand
CAGGACAATTTTGGAGCGTTGGGATAATCTACTGGAGATCGTTCTGCCGGTAGTATTTTTCTCTAATATTTTCTTATCCGGCTCTGATAATATGATTTTGGTTGCTACTCTCATAAGGTCGTAATTCCGCTCTCCAAGGACAGTAGAATTATAGCAAAACACAGCAATATAATATAGGTTTAATTTAGGACACTACACTAGTTCCGATTACCTTGCCGAGTAACGAGCGATGCAAATGGCAGCTCATGGCCGGAACCGTTTATTCGTGTTGCTGAAATTTGCACGAATCCTATAGCAGCTTACTGGTTTTAAGCAGCCCTTCATCTTACTGTAGATTCACGCTTTAACTCGTGAACGTAAGTTCAACAAGTCATGAATAGATTTATTGTATTTTATTGAGTTCAATTGCGCCTAGAGTGCGCCATTTAGGAGGTTTCAAAGAAATGAGTGCTTGTGTTAATTATGTAAGTCTTTGAATTTATTGGTGGTGATGGGTGGACTTGAACCACCGACCTCAGCATTATGAATTTTACGTCCGTATGGTTAATCTTTCTTAATGGAGTATAATACACGTTAATAAACAATGTAGTTACAGGCGATTAGGTGCATGTTGTGATTACTCGACATTAACGGTCATTAACCTAAAAGGTGACCCCAGGGTGACCCCAGGGTGACCCCAATAAGATTTAGCCATGCAGAAACCGGTACGTTTTACCAAAGAGATTCTTGATGGTTTCACTTGCCCAGAGGGCAAAAACGATGCTTATTTAAAGGATACAGGCCAGCCTGGACTGCTCTTTCGGGTGCGTGCCTCCGGTCACCGATCATTTGAAGTAAGGAAAAAACTGCATGGCAGGGCGAAGCGAACCAAGATTGGTGATTACCCGATAACCCCTATTGCAAAAGCGCGTAGCAAGGCCAGAGACGCGCTAATTTGTTATGACAGGGGTATTGAACCCGATGCAGCTAAACGAGCAGAGAAGGCCGCTGATGTCACTCTTGAAGAATGTCTAAGTGATTACTTGGATAGCCGTTCTGGCTTAGCGCCCTCAACAAGAAAATCATATGCCGCTACCGTTAACCAATACTTATCTGATTGGCTAAGTCGCCCAATCAGCTTAATCACAAGGGATGCCGTGGAGGCACGTCATAAGAAGATCGGTAAGTATTCAGAAACAAGAGCAAACACAACAATGAGAATACTCAGGACTGTGTTGAATTATGCGATTGCCAAGTATGAGAATGAGGCAGGTGAACCAATTTTTGTACATAACCCTGTTGCTCGTTTGGGTCACGTAAAAGCATGGTATCCAGAATCCAGACGCAGGACTCATCTAAATAAGCAGCAGATTCCTATTTGGTTTGAAGCAGTTGATACATTGCCAGAGTGGATGTTAGATAAAAGAACTGAACCAGAGACAATAAGGGATTATCTTAAGATCGTTCTTTTTACTGGGTTAAGACGAAGGGAGGCATCAAACCTCCGCTGGGAGGATATTGATCTACATAATGGCATTCTCTCAATTCCTGGGAGTGTAACCAAAAATAAAAAGGAGCATGTTCTGCCTTTGCCAACTTACTTAGTTGATATGTTGGGTTTTCGTATAGGGAATGGCAGTTCATTTGTGTTCCCAGGAAAAATTGAAAATAGACCGATTTCAGAGCCTAAACGAATAATTGTAGCGATAAGACAAAAATGTGGGTTTTACTTTACAGTACATGATCTACGCCGCACGTTTGCGACGATGGCTGAGGAATCTGGAGTACGAGACTACACGCTCAAAAGGCTTCTTAATCATAGTGGAGGCCGTGATGTAACCGCAGGGTATTACGTTCCTGACATTGATGCACTCCGTCAACCCATGGACAAAATTTGTAAACATATTCTGAGCCTGACTGGTCTTGGAGTGGTGTCCGATGGCTGAAAGTCCCCACCCTGATTGGTTGCCAGATTGGCGTGATGCGTCTGGATACCCCGATCCTGATTCTACAAGTAGAACACAATGGGCGTGGGAGTTTCTCCGGCGTAACAAGCAATATCAATTGGATTGGAATCAAAGAGAAAAGCCAGATTATTCAGTTTATTTTAAACAGCAGAAAATTGACCCAAGCGATAAAGAAACCTACATGTTGGTATTAGGAACAAAGTGGGGTCTCGCATGTTATGCATCTGATCCTTCTATTGGCGTTCCTGAAGTGTTGCTGTTTCTAGAAACTGATGTTGCAGCAGCAACGACTTATGAGGATGTTCAAAAAATTGGGAGAATTCCCTATTCACCAAGAGACTGGCCTTTCGTAAATGTGGTTTTCGATCTTGAGTTGCCCATTCACTCACAAATTGAAACAACAAAAGAGTTTCTGAGGAAAACTCAAAAGAACTTCACGGACAGGGGTAAGATAAAACCAAGAAAAGATTCATCTCGTTTTCCAGGTGGCAGGCTGTTGCGCGATTATCTTCGTTGTTTAGACGGTGAGGCTGAAAATGTGTCTCGAAAAGAGATCGCAGAAGTCGTCTTTCCCTTGGTAAATGATGATTATCCTGATCACAAAGCCCAGCAAAAAGTGCGGGATAGTCTCACCGCTGCCAAAAAGCTTGTGAATTTAAAATATCGCTACCTTGCTAAATTGGCTAATTAAGAAATTAGGTATCGTTCTTATTTCCCTTATCGTTTCAAACCAACTCTGATTACGGTGGTTCATATTCATTAAGAACCGGAGTAATTTATGCCTATCAATCTCAAGTCGCCACTTCTCAGTAACGCTGAGGCAGCCGAGTTACTAAAAATATGCCCTGAGACACTTGCTGTCTGGAGAGCAGAGCATAGATACAACATACCTTTCATTAAGGTTGGCAGATGTGTTCGGTATCGGCTTTCTGATTTGGAAACCTGGCTTGATTCAAGAAAGGTGGTTCCTGAATGAAAAGAGGCCCCCACACCGTCCAAATGCACGAACGCGTTTCGGAGTCCCTTAATAACGATTTCACACGCGCAATCCTCTTCTACATTAAAAACCTTTATTCAAAAAATATTTTTTTGACCTACACGGATATCAAATTCCAAAAATTATATGGCAACCAGAATTTTCTCTTCATAAGGGTGGATTGAGCCATGTCTAGCCTCACTGAACACATAGCAAGTGCGACCCAGCTTTACTCCCAAAACACGAACATGACCGAAGTAAAAGAAGCCTTGGCCTACATATCACCAGACAGTTGTCGTGACGAATGGGCGAAGGTTGGAATGGCCCTCAAATCGGAATTTGGCGATGCCGGTTATCCAGCGTTTGATACTTGGAGCCAGGGCAGCGACAAGTACAAAGAAAGCGACTGTAAGTCCACTTGGCAGTCCATAAATGGCACCGGTGGGGTTGGCATAGCTACTCTGTTCATGATGGCTAAAAAAGGCGGCTATAAACCACGGACAAAAGGTATGCACAAGCCGTTTAAAGCCCCTTTAAGCGCATCAAGACCTTCACCTATGGGTGAGTCTAAAGATCTCGCAAAATCATGTGAAATCGCCAAGAAATATTGGGATGAGTCTGCTCCTGAACTGCCGCATCCTTATGCCGAAAAGAAAGGATTTCCGGATCATGGACTGAGAGTTAACGGCAAATGGTTGGTAGCTCAAGCTTACAACGCAGAAGGGCAGATTCAATCAGCACAGAGAATCAACGGGAAGGAAAAATTAAACCTGAAGGGCTGCACGATCAAGGGTGCGTATTACCCAATTGCTGGCGACACATCAACAGTGGTTATTTGCGAGGGCTGGGCAACTGGTAAGAGCATCAATGCTGCAACACGTTTTGCGGTTGCGGTGGCGTTTGGTAAAGGCAACCTGAAATGTATTGCCCAGCTGATGCAAGAAAAATTCCCTGATTCACAACTAATCGTAGCCGCAGACAATGATCATGTGAAGATTGCAGAGGAGGCAGCAATGTCTGTACGTGGGCTGGTGGTAATACCATGGTGAATGCTGGCACAGACTTTAACGACCTGCACCTGACACGAGGGTTGGATGCGGTGAAAGCACGGTTTAAGGAGTACATAGATGTGGGTTGTGACAGTTATGGCAGTGATTCTGATGAAGATGAAATTAATTGGTTTGATCCGGAGCCGTTGCCGAACGAGTTGCGCCCAGTACCGGAGTTGGATTATCAACTGCTACCGGCAAGTATCCGTGACTGGATAGCAGATATTGCCGACCGACAGGGCTGTCCACCAGAGTTCCCGGCAGTGACTGCGATAGTCCATCTGGGCTCTGTTATAGGGCGCAAGGTCGGTATAAGGCCAAAACTTAATGGTGACCCGTGGACGGTTGTGCCTAATCTGTGGGGTGGCTGTATTGGTCCGCCGAGCATGATGAAATCACCGGCAATAGTTGAAGCACGGACACCATTTAAAAAGGTTGAGAATCGCCTGTTTGAAGATGCCGAAGCGGAGCAGACGCCATTACGGGAAGAATACACAATCCGCTTGTTCAAGTATGAAGCCGAAAAAAAAGCTATCAAAGAAGACTGGGGATTCATTATCAAGGGCAAGGTACCCAGAGGCCGCTGTATGCCTGACCGCGCTGATTTGAAAGAACGGTCTGCTGACCTAGCTAGGGAAGATGCCGAGTTGAAGGAGTTGCATGACATTGCATACGCTCCACGGGCACTGGAAACTCATGACTCGACACCAGAGGCATTGCAACAACTTTTGTCCACCAACCCCAACGGGATAATGTATTTCAATGATGAACTGACCAGTTGGCTGGAAGCATTAGGAAAGCCAGGTCGGGAAGGTTCACGGCAGATGCACATTGAGAT
>CAXMTO010000194.1:0-6256 GCA_964196355.1 uncultured Myxococcota bacterium | reverse complement strand
TTACGTCATCCTGAATTTTCTTATCATATGTCTTGAAATCCTCCCTGTTGAAATCCTTTACCGCCCGGGGAAAATTTTCATTTTTCAGAAACGGATCAAGTACTTTTTCCTTCAAATTATACACATATTTTTCGTAGAGATGCTTATAAAGGGTGGTTTCTGAAATGTCCATCCCGTCACGCAACATTTCCTGAGTCAGAGCGGTTGCTGTATACGATTTCTGCGTACCAGCTCTGAACGAGCTGGCATCTTCAGGATCCACCTGCAGTTGAGACTCCACCTCTCTGAAAAATTCTTCTGTTATTTCAAGTTTATCCCTGGTAAATTTACATATTTCTACAGCTCCAACCTCAAAATTTACCGCGAAAATGTAATTAATAATATTCCGGGAAATCTGGTCTTCATTATAGTAATAGAGAGATTCCTTAACCTCCTGCAGCACGGTGTAATTATACATCCTCAGAAGAGAATCAAGAAATCCCATGGGCAGAACTTCCTTGTTCTCTTTACAAAATTTCCCGAAAAATGTCCGCAGCATCGACATATCAATGAGTTTATCATCCCTGGCGTAAGTCGTATAGAACTCGTTAAACATCTTTATGGAATCTCTGCCGGAAAGCCCTTTCCAGCCATCCTTTTCAGATTCCTTTATGATCTGCCGCCGCCTCCTGGCGTTGAATCCATCCACATCTTCTTCTGACAACCAGTCAGGGATGTGGCCGGTAAAAATCTCCATCTTCAAGAGTTGAAGACTCTCATCACAGTACATCTCATATTTTTTGGAATCTCCAATCCATTCGGTCATCGCGTCCGATTGAGTCATAAGTCTGGTTGCAATAATTACCCGGGCAAAGTTATGGAGAACTCTGGGCAGAAAACTCTCCTCCAAATGCTTACCGAAATTCTCTCGATAAATATCTACTTCTGTCTTCAAATCAAGAACATACGGGATATCGATATATTCTATCCTGTCAGCAAGTGCAGGCAGTTCCTCCACCAATTTTTTGTCTTCGGGATTCATTAAGGCAAAAAGCAGAGAATGTATCCGCTCTTCTATGTCTTCAACCTTATGCACACCATCACTGATGATATTATGCAGTTCCATCAATCGTTCAGTATTGTGGGATTTAATGTCCATAAGCGCATAGATGCCGTTATTGGTTTTAGCGTAGCGGGAATAGAGATAACTCACCCGCATCGCCCCCTCCATCATATTGTTCAGGCTCCGCTGCACCATTTCATCAGTCATCACATTTTGCTGCAGAGGTTTATCTCCTGGGTTAAAAACGGAGATCCCCTCACCCAGCCTGCGATTGTAGACATAAGGGCGGGCAAAGACAAACGCCATAACCTTGGTCGGGTCCTGGTGTTTTTTCAGCAACTCCTGATACATTGAGCTGCAAATGGTGCAGGGTTCATCCTGAAAAACCCATTCATATTTTTTCTCAGTAAAGAGGTGCCATTTGATTTCATCATTTTCAAAAAGATCATCAAAAAAACTCCTCCGGACATCCTTTGGCACAATGAGAAGAGGATGATCATGGCTCGGGCATGGTACATCTAAATAACCGCTAATATCAGCCCCGCTTCTGCAGGCACCTTTCAGCTCAGCTGCAAGTTCTTCTTTTCCTTCACTTTCCAGCACCCACGCAAGTTTGTCCGTAAGAGATCCTAGGCTGTGTACGCCATCTACAAGATGATCTTTCTTAAGCCTCCAGACGACTTCATATCGAAATCCTTCCGCTGAATTGGCGTATTCTTCAAACCGTCCCAACAGATTATTGAGAAATGTGGATTTTCCACTACCATGAGGGCCGTCAAAGATAAATATCTTGTTTTTTTTACCTCCCACCTTGAAGGAATCCACATGCCGCATCAGACGATTGGCAAACAGACGATCGGCAAAAAACGGCCTGTCGGAACCGTCAACAAACAGTTTGGTGCAATCATATTTCAGAAATGCTGTTGACTCCGGGTCATCACCATATTCTTCTTCTCCGTCACAGATATACGTATTTATCATATCGCAATACACCTGATAAACATCTCTTATCAACTGCTCGGGACGGGACGTGACCTCCTGAAGAAAATCGACAAATGGAATTATTGGTCGGCTGTACCACTGTTCCTCGTGTTCAGCAAGGTTGCTGATGGCATTTGTTAAATTGCGCATTCAATCACCATTACTAGTCAACCGAGACCCGGGTCATTTTTCTATCCTTCATTGTATACCTGAAACGTTTCCATTTGATCTTCGAAGAGACTGTTTCCTGTTGTGCTGTCTGAACCTGGCCTGCTCCTTTTTTGATCGGTTCAGGTTCAGACGTATACAGACATACCTTCCTCCCCCAGAGAAATTCGACTCCCATCAGGGACGCTTCAATATAGTCTCGGACAAGAGGTTTTTTTTCAAAAATATGATTCAGGATCAAAGAGTTATCCTCATCAACGCCAATAACGATAGAAGGTGGGTGGTAGAGAGAGCCTGCTACCATTTCTTTATAATCTTCTGCCTTTTTGCTCTTGATATAATACTCCCAGGTCATCCGCTCTTTGTTCAGTCGCTTATCCGCAACAAACAGTTTATATTGGTCCACAAAATCCTGCTCAATAAATGAGTTAATGAACATGGAATCCGAAAAATCCTCACGTACACCAAATATGAATTCTTTACCTGCTCCTGTCTGGGCGTCATACTCTCTGCGCCTGACCTGGTCAGATATTCGGTCAAAATCAAACGAGATACGGCCCTTATCGGCCTGGGACTTAAGATAACTGAAAAGGCGCATGCCTAAAGCATAAGGATTGAGTCCCACCCGGGGCATTGAGGTTACTTTGGCGTTGACTATGGCAAATTCAACTTCATGACCTTTTATACGTTCATCCTTTAAAAACAGCTCTTCATGCCAGTAACTGGCCCACCCCTCGTTAAGTATTTTTGTCCTGAGCTGAGGTTGGAAATAGAGGGAAGTTGTGCGTATCACCTCCATCACGGTTTTCATCCACCTGTTCTCTTCACTATTCAGAAACTCTGAATTATCCATGAGAAACCTAAGAAGATCAGGTCGCCTGGTCTTTTTCTTTTCCTTCAGAGCTTTTTTATAGAGTGATTCGAACTCGGCATGCTGTTTTTTTACGCCATCAAGGAACCTGCTCTCTCCATCCTCCGGATGCTCTTTGACAAAATTATTGTACAGTTCTATTTCTGAGACATATCCGGCAATCGAACTTTCGGGCAGCTCCTGGAGAAAAATATCGAAATAATAATCGAGCATCGACAGTCTTTTCTCCCCTCTCTTTCCGGAGATATCTGCAAGCGTATCAAAATAACCAACAAGGTTATCGATGGATTTAGAAAACTCGATAATATAGTCAACCCATCGCCCTTTTTCAGACCGGAGTTTAGCTATCAATCGCTTATCGGAAAGGGCCTTTCCAGCAAAATCGTAATCCCAGGTATGGCGAAAAAAGAGGTTGTTCTGAAAAAAATCGATATGACCGATCACGTGATAAAAAATCATAACGTTCAACCAGTCGGGATTGTTGTCGTTATAAAATGAAATTGGTGGACGGGTATTGATTACCGTTTCGTACGGATTGCGTGGATAAAGCTCATATGCACCCTGTTCCCGCAACACCTCAACATCCTGTACCCAGTAGTCATACAGCGTAGGAATCATGGTCTTGGGAGAGAGCTGGAGAAAATCACGATTTGTCACGATGTACTCAAGACTTTCATCCTGAAAGCTGAGCCCCTCATCACGGGCGCGTTCTTTGCACCCTTCCATGATTTTCTTTGCGTGCTGACTTATCAGTTCCATATCGTTTCACCTGGGCACCAGGTCCGTCGGTAGTAGTACCTTCCTCCAGAAATACCTCCTTTAAAACGATCAACCCTCTGGGAGAGTCTGTAAGGAGATCAGCTCCCTGATACCATTAATCAGCCTTGCCTCACTGGTCTCCTTAGAGATTACATCCAGGCGTAGATAGTCTTTTTTTTCCTCAAGCCATCCTGATTTCTGAATATATTTTTCAACCTCTGTCTGACCGGAAATGCCAAACCCGTTCTCTGCAATGGTTATTCCAACCCGGCTTGCGTAGGAGAGCATTTTCTCAAGTTCCGGTAGTGCCTTTTCACCTTTTGTATCCCAGTCATCTCCATCTGTTCCATGAAAAACGTAGATATTATTATCCTGTTCCAGACTCTCTTCCTCGACGATTTCATTTACCAGCCTGTAGGCTGTATGGACCTGCGTACCTCCCGCTACTCTCAAATTATAGTAGGTCTGGAAGTTATCGACTTCTTTCGCCTCTGTGTCGTGTAGGATAAAACGAGTCTCTACCTGATTTTCATATTGATATATCAGCCATGAATAAATTAACACATGCTGATTGACCACCAGTTCAGTTGGCTTGCCTCCCATTGAGCCGGAATAATCCCTCACAAAAAAAACAACCGCTTGGGACTCATAATCCTTTTCTTTGGACAGGATTCTATACACCCTGTCTTTTGGAGATATGAGCAATTCGGCAGGATCAACCGTGTCCTCCGCTTGTATTCTGCCAAGGCCGATGTTGGTCTGAATTATCCTCTTAAGGGTCGATTTCTTATCAAGAACCTGTCCAAAGCCCCGGTTTTTATCTGTTAATTCGTAGGTATATTTTGTAAGTGATCGTTTTTTCCCTTTGTCCTGAAGATTTGGCAGTTCAAACTGCTCCGTCAAAATTTTCCCCAAATCATAGGCATTCGACTCTACATCATGTGCGCCCCCTTCACCTTGACCGGCTCCACCCTGCCCACTCTGATCCGGTCTTATGGGCTGCTCCCCAATAACTTCACCTTCTTCTCCCTCCCCAGCACCACCCTCTCCACCACCAGTATCATCGCCCTCATCTTCGCCCTCTTCGGTCACACGGACCTGGTCATGAATGAGTTTTTCCTCAACCGTGGTTGGAACGATAACGATTTTATCATCCCCGTTCTGGCTCGGTTTAACCATCTTGCCGACACGGATTTTTCTTGGGAAACCATCCTTTTCCCTCTGCTTGTCCCTCTCAAGCAGATAATCAAGCGACTGCACAGATGTTATAGAGACTGCAGCTGCTCCCGACATGTTGGCAAACATCTGCTGATTATTGAAGGGAGGGATAGTACAATAGAGTGCTTCCATTTTGTTTTCCACCTGATCTCGCAACCATCAATTTTCATCAACCTGTGTGCAAAAATACTCAATCGTTTTCTGAGCACAGGTGGTGCAGTAGCCAAGCTTATTGAGCATAGTTTCAATCATTCGATCATAGAGTTTCTGATTTTCTTCATTCGTTCTGTTGGCAAGTGCTCCAATCAAACTACCCGAACCTGCGATATCTGATTTCAAGCGAACATCCGTAACCGCTTTCACCAGTTCAAGATTATCCATAAAATCATAATCAGGTTTAACAGAAATTTTCTGACCATATATTTTACGAATAGAGGTCCTGAAAGAATCTTTCTGCTCATTGGTTTTCAACCCAAGACAGTCCTCAACAGAGTTGATATATCGTTCATCAATTTTGAGGGCCTTTAATTCGCCTGTCTGCGGATCTTTGTATTTCCACATTCGATCCGTGCCCAGATTCTCTGCATCTATGCCTATGATCATATTGACATAATTAACAACATCCTTGCGAATCGCCAAAGGTTCATCCATATAGGCGTTGAACATTTCAGTCATTATTCGCTCCCTGTAGAGACCTCTCGCAATCTTCATATCATCGAGAAACTTGGCCCTGTCGTTTGCCTCCGGAACATAATCAAGAATTACTCTGTCAATGGCAGTAAACACGTCATAAGCGAACATGCACTTACCCGCATTTGTTTCAGAACTTTCGAGCATCAGCTGAATCGATCGACCGAGATTTCTCTGTCCGAGCCCTTTCTGTCCAAATCGTTTGGTAATGTCATGCTCCTGGCTCAGGGTGTCGATCACCTCTGACAGGGTTTTCAGGCTCTTTTCTCCTGCGACTTCACCCGCCGCAAGTTTCATGGTTTCTATAGGAGTCAATTTTTCCGACCTCGGCAATCGGGTCAGGACCACCGCTACCGATGCGGCATAGTTCAGATTCGGATCCTGATGCATCGAATCACCGGTGAGGGTGGTTTTCTTCTCGTTGCCTACTGCATATGCCGTGAGTTGACTTTGCAGCCCATAGTTTGTGTTATGGGAAACGTAGCAGATCCGACATCTGTCAACTATCGGGGCCTCTTCTTTTTCCG
>CAXMTO010000193.1:0-4774 GCA_964196355.1 uncultured Myxococcota bacterium | reverse complement strand
AAACCTTGGTGAGTGGGGGACATGAAGAGCCGTATGACATGCGAGTGTCACGTTCGGTTCCGTGAGAGCCTGGGGGTGAGATTCCCCCGGGCGACTCGACTCAATAATTTCAAATGCTCCATTTTCTTTCGGGTTTCTGGAGAGAATATTGGATTATTAAAAGAGCAATAATGCTCCTTTTCTGGCAAGTTTTTTAGGCAGAATCAAATTAAAACATATCAGGAAGAAGGTCATGTTGCCAGATACTGCGAAAAATAAACCTTGGCAAAGGTAAGCTCTACTGCATGACCAGTTTTCTCTCCTCAAAGAGATACAGGAATAAGCTTAGCCTTAGCGGTCATCTTTCAGGCTGTAACCGCATAGTAGAAACCGTAATTGTAGCAGTTGATAAAGAAATAGAGATTTACATTAATCTTTACCTGAGGACGGGAACATCAACCTATATTCACAGGCATATCAGTAGAAACATTAGCTTGCCGGTACTGTTGATTTGGCGCAGGTTGGATCTGGTAATATTACGTTTCTTGCATAAGTTGATCGAACCGTACCAACATTGACATACCACTATGTAGCACTATATTCACTAAGGAATAAGAGACGCGTATAATAACATCTTTTATTCACATCCTCTTTATCCCGCTTCTAAGCTGTATTTGTAACTATCGCAATCTTGAAACAAGTCTTCCAGTTCCCTCCTTACTCTACTCAGCAAGAGGTATTATAATGAAACAGCATACGACCAGAGTCAATCCTTCGGAAGAAGCAATTAAGGTCGGTCCAATAGCAATCCGGTTCCTAATCACGGGTGATGATTCCAACAAAAGCGTATCAGTGTTCGAGTTTTCCGTCCCCTTGGGGCAGAAATTGCCAGCACCGGCACACAAAAACGATGCCTACGAAGAGACTCTCTACGGGATCGAGGGTGTCCTTACTTGGACGGTTGACGGCACACCTATCGAGGTTGGTCCAGGGCAGGCTTTGTGCATTCCTCGTGGCGCGGAGCACCGCTTCGATAACCTTGGCAGCGAAGATGTGAAGCAACTTGTCGTCATAACCCCAGCGATAATGGGCCCAGCATACTTCCGCGAAGCTTCCGAAGTAATCGGTGCCGCCTCTGGCGGCCCACCGGATCGGTCAAAGATGTTGGAGGTCTTCAGGCGTCACGGAATGACGGTGGCTGCATCTCTGCCTGCTAATTAGCGGGTGCCTGGTATCGTTTCGCCTTCAATTGGTTCTATCTATCGATGATGTTTCTTTTGGAGGCACAATACCAAATATTGTGGTCGTACTTCTCACGCTTATGTCCATCTTATCAGATGGTTGAGAATCTGGTTCTAAGGTTAAAGTGTTTCCTGTGCATCTCGGAACCGGTCAGTGCTAAAGAAGATGTTGAGGAATTGAGGTTGCCAATTCCAATCTCTGCAACCTATAAATATAACTCAACTTTACACTACTACTGTAAATCTTAATTTAAACCCCACCCCTTCTCAACATCCAAGCCAGAAATGACTCATTCCTGTTAAGAAAATATGCTGAAAAACGCAAATTTTCCATTTTGTGCTGTTGGCAAACAAAATCCATATATCTTTCAAGAAGTACAGACGGCCGCGGCCAGTTGGACGGAAAATCGTAACAGGTTACGATTCGTAATTTTTTCTATACAGGTATAGATGATTCCAGATTCGGTATTGGTAGAAACGGGCAATGGCGTTGAAAAAAGCGGAGGATTAGCGAGATCACTTGCTCCTGGTGGGATGTATATCTTTTAACGGCCCACAACGTTTTAGCAGCAGATCCTAAGAGCCGCTTAAGACGCGACATACCTATTCCG
Organism: uncultured Myxococcota bacterium; assembly: GCA_964196355.1. Lineage (GTDB taxonomy): Bacteria > Desulfobacterota > Desulfobulbia > Desulfobulbales > Desulfocapsaceae > Desulfomarina. Next base: position 2,943 of record CAXMTO010000193.1, on the reverse strand, counting down.
AGAATCGTACCAATGTTGGAGGGGGGGGTGGAAGGAAACGTTCGTAGCCACCTCGGGCTTGGACAGGCTGACTTACGCATAATTTGCGTATAAGAACAGCTTTTCCATTTTGAAAACAACTGTCTTTTCTTGTGCCCAGAGTTAGTGGTCTACGTATCAAATCCTGGCAGTGTCATTTGGGTCGTAAACTGGTCAGTCATCTCCAAAGACTATCTGGAACCATCTTGCCCTTCATAATACTTTTTTATTGTCAGGTATTTTTGAGCAGAATTGATTTTCTAAAGGTGAAAAAAAGGTTTTTATGTTGCTAGGTTTTAGGAGTGACTTCTTAACTACATTTACAGGAAGAATGTTTACATCAGGTGGGTATGGAATATTAAGAGATTCACACAGTCAATATCAACGCATGATGCGAATGTGGAATCTTCCACTGCACCTATTCACTCTCTTTTTTTATATATCTATGTATTCCAAAAATCGCTTGGCTGAAAATGAAAGTGACTTTTGTTCCTTTGCTACAACGCTAATATCTCTATAAGCAGGAACCTCAAGTTCTTTTACAAAAATTTTGCAGGGGATACGCTGTAATATCAACTCTGGTATTATACTGATTCCAAGCCCGATCTCCACCAGAGACATAATGGCGTAGTCATCCCATGTAATGGTAGCATCTGCCAAGCCCGCATAAAGAGATGATACACTACGATATTACTCTCAATGCAAAAGCCTGGCGGGCAAATAGATGAAATAGCCAGGGGGCGTGCTAAACTGCGATGGTCATATTGACTACTGAGCATTACCCCAGATAGTGCATAATCATTTATAATTCATCCCAAATGCAAACAATCATTCCATTAGGGAGGAAAATCATGTATTCAGCAGACATTCAACACATACCAGCAAATGATAAAAGCATCCTTGCCGTATTCAAAAAAATCAGGCAAACTTTCATTGAGCAGGTGACAACTTTACATAAGGTACAAACTGCAGCCTATCTTGCCGGGACCACCATGCAAAATAGAGAGGAAATTTTGAAGATCTATGTCAAATGATCAATGAGCAAGAGGTTTATGCAAAGCTTTGATATTGTCACATTAAGGGTATTTCTCGCCGTTGCCAGGTTAGGGAGCATTGGTGCAGCAGCCAAAAACGAACATATAGCTGCTTCCGCTGCTTCCAGACGTATCAGTGACCTTGAGCATGACCTTGATACAGTGCTCTTTGCAAGGACTCCTGCCGGTGCCAGTTTAACATCCGCCGGCAAAGCCTTTGCCGGTCACTGTGAACGGTTACTGAGCAGCTATGCTGATGTGCGCGCTGACCTGAAACGGTTCGCCGACGGCGAAGCAGGAGAGTTAAGACTTGCGGCAATACCAAGGGCTCTGGATGGTACCTTACCCTTTACAATCGCAAGGTTTAAAGAGAATAATCCTGAAGTTCATGTAACGATACAGGAGACTTCTTCCCGCCAGGGCATCAGGTTTTTGAGGGAAGACGTCGCTGATCTGGCCATCATATACGATTCAGTCGATATAAAAGGTTTCGAATCCTTCCAATTCAAACAGGATCCAATCTGGGTGGTTGGAAAGAAAGACCATCCGTTATTTGTAAAGCATAGCAGTAGCTCACCAATTCTTTTTGAAGATACACTTGATTTCGAACATATCTCTTACCATGAAGGCAGTGTTCTCGATGAACTTGTCTCCGAGGCAAGAAGGAAAAAAGGTCGATCCTTCAGCTATGACACCAAAGTAAATCGAACCAATTCGCTGCTCAAGTGTGTTGAAGCAGGACTCGGACTTGGCATCATCAGCAAGAGAGACCTGACTCCTTACTTGAAAAACGACAACCTGCACGCCGTAAAGCTTGCAGACGCCTGGGCAACCCGAAATCGGGTCTGCGTATATCCAAAAGGACAGGCCGCCTCTCCCATTGTTAAGAAATTTTTGCGCTATTTGGCGAAATAGAATTTCTAAGCAGTTGCCCTTACGTGTCAAACCGCCACCATCCACGAAACTCCATTGTTTAAGTCTACAGGAAAACACGTTATCGAAATGATTGAGGCTAATATTGGCAATATTAACCATTTAAGTAAATCTGCAAGTTAACACTGTTCCTGTGCATTTCTGCACTGATCAATGGTGAAGAAGAAGCTGAGGAATTAATATCGCCAATTCCAATCTCTGCAGCATCAACGTATAAGCAAACTTGAAAGATCTACTGTGAGGTTACAGCCTGAGAACTGACTCCTGTGAGTCTCTGGTTTCCAGGAGGCCGAATGCCTATCGCATTCTGATTTGCCAGTATCTGTATCCACTTCGGATTTCCTCCCAGCCCAGTCCTCAGCTGTACCGTAACATGCTGTCTGGAAGCCCTCAGGGCCTGTCTGTGGTAAAGCAGTCTATGGTTGCTTGTGTGTGGGGGCTCCCTCGCATACATGGAGTATACTGGCAACCTCGCACATCGGCATGTCCATGGAAAGTATTGTTTCCATAAGGTCACAGTACTCAGGCAAATATTTTGTGGGATTAGTATATCTGGGCATTTGCCGGTAAAACGGGCAACAGCGGCATATTTGCCGTTCCCCCTGGGGAGGGTGACTGGTGGACTTCACTATTATCTCTCGGATATTATCCAGAAGAATTACGGTTGGCATCCAGAGAACCAAAGACAGACAGCAGGCATATTAAGTAAAAGTTTTGAACGTTTTGACCTAGCAATACCAACCAGCAACCCTGAAGACACGAAAGTAGTATCAGTCATTTGATACTGGAAGAATGGAGCAATTCTCTCGGTTGATAATCTGGAAGAACTGAACCGCTACGCGGAAAAAAGACACCTCCTTTGCCCCAAATACCCTATTTAGCCCATACGTAACCTGCTATAGTGTCAAGCTGTATCCAAACCACACCGTTCCATTTTGATTATCCTTTTTAATGGTAT
>CAXMTO010000192.1:0-19752 GCA_964196355.1 uncultured Myxococcota bacterium | reverse complement strand
CCAGCAGATATGATCACATCCGGAGTCTCACTGCGTTCGCTTACCTGCAGCGTCGCTACCCCAGCAAACATAGACTACTATAGTTCACTGGGGTGCTTCTTGAATATGTAATCATCTTTGCTGGTGAGAAATCCGGGTTAGTGTTAGAAATAGACTCCTTTTACTGCTGCATCCTCTCCCCTGGAATGTTCTGAGGTTGAGAGGATTGATTGTGCAACCCGGGTACCATTCCTCATCATGTCGTTCAGCCCGATACCCTCCCAGCCAAAGCCGCAAATATATATGCCCCTGTGATTGCGTGTCACTGTATCTCTCCATTTCAGGAGCTGGGGATAATTGCGTTCGAGTTGTGGGATACCCCATTTAGACCGAAGAACTCTGGTGTAAACCGGGTTGTTTGGCAGGTTGAGGATTTCCCGGACATCATCAAAGGCATTTCTGGTGAGTATTTCATCGTTGAGCTCAAGTTTCTCCGGGTGACGTCTGCCACCTACAAGTGTTTCAAAAACTATATTCTTTTCCGGCGCCCTGCCGGGAAACATGTTTGAAGAAAAAAGAGAGCCTAGTGTGAATCGATTTTCACATTCAGGTATTAAATAACCAAATCCGGGCGGCAGACTCTCCCCCTGATTAAAGCCAAACACAACGGTGGCTATCCGGGCCTGCGGAATTGACCTCTCGGGTAATTCTGAATCTATCGATTTTAATAGCTGCAGCGCAGGATTTACGGGGAGGGCAATGACAAGGTTGGTGGCCGTGAAGTGTCCCTTCGAGGAGGTTACTTCCCAGCTGTTCTCTCCTCGTCCAATAGTTGTTACTTCAGCATTAAGAAGGAGATCTTCCCCCGGGGAGAGCTGCTCTGTCAATCTTTCCGGAAGCCGCTGCATGCCTGTTGCAAAACTCGTCATTGCAGGCATCTGGAATTTTCGTGTTTTTTCACCGCTTTTTTTCTTTTTAATCCTTTGCTTCAGTAGCCCGCCAATTACCGAACCGTATTCTCTTTCGAGTGAGCGTACTCCGGGCATAACGCTGTCAATAGTCAGCTTGTCATAATCACCTGCGTAGGTACCTGTATAGACCGCATCAACAAAGGGAAGCAAGGCCGGACCAAATCGATAATTGATCCATTTAGCCACGGTAGGTTCTCCCTTGAGGGGGGGCTTGAACAGGTCTCCCAGAACCCTCAATTTTGCACTCATGGGAATGAAGGGTGCCATCAGTATTTTGGCCGGAGTTTGTGGGATGAGATTGAGTTTTGCATTGAGGTAGACGTACCTGACAAAATCGATCAAAGGGGCTTTTACTGTCTCTGCATCCAGCCCTGTTTCAGTCAGAATCTGCCTGCTTTCCTGGCAGTTATCGAGGAAGCCATGGGGGCCGATTTCTGTGATGAACCCCTGGTCGTGATGGGACTGGATAGCGCCGCCTGTGCGCACTTCTTTTTCCAGAATGAGGAAACGGTGGCGGGGGCTGTTATGGAGGAGTTTATGTGCAATGGTGAGGCCGGAGAGCCCCCCGCCAATGATAATAGTGTCCAGTTGATTGTTCATTGTACAGTGATTTCCAATCTAAATTGAATGAACCGTATTGTGTCCCGGCCAAGGCAGTTTTCATCATCCGTCCAGCGATTCTGACGCCAACTATTCTGGTTCAGACAAACTCTTGACAGCCGGGCTTCCATGCTTAACATTTTCGCCGACTTTGTAGAATAAATCAATGGAAAGGAAAAAACACTTTCTTTCTATAAACCCCGATAAACGGGAAATAATCGGGATAAGTTCCTTCCTCAGAATATTTTCAAACAAAAAACAAGAAAATAATCTGCAAGGCACTCATCAGATATTCAAGAGGTGAATGATGGCAACTGAAACAACAACACATGAATTCCAGGCGGAAACCAAGAAGCTGCTCGATATTGTAATTAACTCACTCTACACTGAAAGGGACATTTTTGTAAGAGAACTGATATCCAATGCGGCGGATGCTCTCGAAAAGTTCAGACATGAAAGTATCACCAGGTCCGATGGCTTTGACAGTCATGTGCCGCTTGAGATTGCAATCGATGTTGATGAGAAAAAGGAGACACTGACCATCACTGATACCGGGGTTGGTATGACCCGTGGTGAACTGGAACACAACCTCGGAACAATCGCGCATTCAGGGTCAAACACATTTCTTGCCGAGCTCGCCGAGGCGGCTCAAAAAGATGTCAGCCTGATTGGCCAGTTTGGAGTAGGTTTCTATGCTGCCTTTATGGCCGGAAAGAAGGTCAGGGTTCAGAGCCGGTCCTGGGATGAGAGTGAGGGCAACGAGTGGATCTCCGATGGTTCAGGTTCCTTCACAATTACAGAGATGCAGGGGTTGCACAGAGGTACTAAAATTATTGTTGAACTCAAAGACGATGCAAAAGAGTATGCGCAGAAGTGGAAAATCGAATCGATCATAAAACAGTATTCTGCATTTGTATCTTTCCCCATTAAGCTGGAAGGGGAGACGGTCAATACTGTCCAGGCGCTCTGGACCAGGAACCGTAACGAGATCACGGAAGAAGAGTACTCAGAGTTCTATAAATTTATCGGTAACGCCACCTCTGACGCACTCTATAAGCTGCATTTTTCTGCCGATGCCCCTCTGGCAATCAATGCGCTTCTTTTTGTACCGGAAGAGAATTTTGAAGTCCTTGGTTTCGGCAGGGTTGAACCTGGAGTAAATCTTTACTGTCAGAGAATTCTGATTGATCAGCATTCGGAAAATATCCTCCCGGAATGGTTGAGATTCTTAAAAGGAGTGGTGGACAGCGAGGATCTTCCTCTGAATATTTCAAGGCAGGCCCTGCAGGATAATGCTCTGGTCGCAAAGCTGCGTAAGGTTATCACCAAAAGGTTTCTTAAATATCTCGACGAACAGGCTACAAAGGACCCGGAATTGTACCAGAAATTCTGGTCAACTTTTGGTCTCTATCTCAAAGAAGGTGTCACCTCCGATTATGAATATCAGAAAGAACTTGGGAAATTGCTTCGGTTTGAATCCTCAAAGTCGAAGGCTGGAGAAGCCATCTCCCTGTCTGATTACATGTTGAGGATAAATCCTGATCAGGAGGAAATTTACTATATTAATGGACCGTCCAGGGCAGCGATTGAGGCCGGTCCCTATGTTGAGATGTTCCGGAAGAAGGATATTGAAATCATATATACCCTGGAACCGATTGATGATTTCGTACTGAGTCATCTGGCCGAATTTGACGGTAAAAAGCTCGTTTCTGCAGACAGAGCAGACCTTTCGCTTTCAAAAGATGAAGAGGAGGCGGGTGAAAGCAGTGAAGAAAGTGGAGATAAACTTGATGAGAAGGGTGTTGAAACTCTTATTGAGTGGATGAAAAAAGAGCTGGAGGCAACGATCAGTGACGTAGTCGTTTCCAAGCGGTTGGTGGATGCTCCGGCAATGATTGTGAATTCTGATGGTTTCATGAGCTCATCCATGGAAAGAATTCTGGCAGCAAGCCGCAAGGAGCATGGAATGGGATCAGAAAATTCCAAGAAAAAACTGGAAATAAACCCTAAGAACCCCCTGATTATCAAACTTGCCGAACTTCATGGAAAAGATGGAGCATTTGCAGCCGAAGTTGCAAAGCAAATTCACGATAACGCCATGATTCAGGCAGGTCTTGTCGTCGATCCTCTGCAGATGGTTGAGAGGAACTATAAAATTCTCAGCCGGGTCCTGGAGAGTTAGTCCGGATTTCTCACCAGCAAAGATGATTACATATTCAAGAAGCACCCCAGTGAACTATAGTAGTCTATGTTTGCTGGGGTAGCGACGCTGCAGGTAAGCGAACGCAGTGAGACTCCGGATGTGATCATATCTGCAGCTCTTTTCTTTTGGCTCGGCACTTCAGAGTTATTCGTTGAAAAATTGGAGCCTACAGGCTATAGAGGTGATGGTTCACTAAATCTGGAAGGTTGGCTGGCAAAGTCTCATCTCAGACCAGCCCCTGATACCTCTGCCTTGGGATATGGTATGACTTTTACTCTACGTATTTTTATAATCTTGGCGGCCGCAGCCTTTGTTCTGTCGGGGTGTTATAATAAACCCGTCCGGCATCTGGCTTCCGACGCGGCTCTACTCAAGGTTGGCACGTCAAGTAGTGAGGATGTCCTTATATATCTGGGGGATCCCGATGAACAGAAAACGCTCGCCGATGGTGTAGAAAAATGGCTGTACAAGAAAGAAGAAAAAACATTTTTTGAAAAAACGCCCTATTTAGGAAGACATTTTGGAGCTCCTGAATACAGCCAGGTAGTTGTCACCATCGTGAACGGAATTGTCACTGATTGTACCTTTTCTTTATCTGATGAAGATGAGGTGGAGTGGGCCGACGATTATTCCTGGCAAGAGAAGAACAAGTGAGAGACCAGTACGGTACCGCCCGTGAGAAGATGGTGAGGGAGCAGCTCCTGAACCGTGATATAGATGATGAACGCACCATTGCTGCGATGCTGGAAGTCCCCAGACACTGTTTTGTCGACGATGCCATGGGGGCAAGATCCTACGGTGATCATCCTCTGCCCATTGGGGCGGGGCAGACAATATCGCAACCCTACATTGTAGCCTATATGACCCAGGTCCTTCAACTTCAGGGAAATGAAATGGTTCTCGAAATTGGAACAGGATCGGGCTATCAGGCTGCGGTACTTTCCAGGTTGTGCCAAAAGGTGTACACCGTAGAGAGAATAAATTCACTTCTTGCCGGGGCCAGAAAGGTTTTCGATAGGTTGTGCTACTATAATATCAGGTCTAAACTTGATGATGGAACCCTGGGTTGGCCGGATAATGGTCCATATGATGCGATTATCGTCACCGCCGGTGGGCCCGATATCCCTGAACCTCTGATAGCGCAACTTGCAGATCAGGGTCGGTTGGTTATGCCCATTGGTGATCAGCACGTGCAGGAACTTAAATTATTAACAAAAAAAGACGATCAGGTAGAGGTTGAACTGCTTACCAGAGTCCGGTTTGTCGATCTAGTGGGAGAATATGGCTGGAGAGGATAGTGATGTCGAAAAACGAAACGTAATACACAGGCTCTACGATACATGTATGGAGTGGATCAGCGGCCCCCACGGCGGGTGGGTACTGTTCCTTATTGCCTTTGTCGAATCTTCTTTCTTTCCGCTCCCTCCTGATATTTTTCTTATCGCCATGTGTGTGGCGATTCCCCTTAGAGCGTTCAGGTACGCTGCGATCTGTTCTCTGGGATCAGTACTTGGGGGCGGGTTTGGTTATGGGCTCGGATACTGGTTTATGGACAGTGTCGGTCTACCGATAGTCGAATGGTATGGATTCAGCGAAAAATATGAAATGGTGCAGCATTATTTCAAAGAATATGATGTCTGGATAGTAGGAACTGCCGGGTTTACACCCATTCCTTACAAGCTTTTCACCATAACCGCCGGATTTGTACAATCCAATTTTATCACCTTCATGCTGGTTTCTCTGCTTGCCAGGTCTGCCAGATTTTTCCTGGTTGCTGCACTTATCTGGAAATTTGGCCCCTGGATAAAACAATTTATTGATCGTTATTTTAATATACTTTCTATTGCATTCATTGTGCTGCTGGCTGGTGGATTTTTTCTTGTAAAATATATCCTTTGATCATTCTCCATAAAATCCTGTCTCTCCCCTGCTGGTTATATCCCTTTTTCAAACACCCAAATTGCCTTTGCAGACTCTTTTTTCCGGTAGGAATAACCGCTCAGGTTGAAGGATTTGAAATCTTCCGGTTCCTTTATCTGGTGTGTAATCGCGAAGTGGGCCATTAATCCTCTTGCCCTTTTAGAATGGATAGGAATGGTTTTATACATTCCGTTTTTCTCCTGCCGGAAGACGATTGATATGATCTCTCCCCGTAATTGTTTATGGCTGATTACTTTAGAGTATTCTGTGGAAGCGAGATTAATCACAACTTTGGAATCCATTTGCGCAAGTGCTGAACTTAGGAAGTCGGTGAGGGAATCGGACCAATAGCTGTAGAGATTTTTTGCTTGTTGGGTTGTGAATTTTGCCCCCATTTCAAGTCTGTAGGGAAACATCAAATCCAGGGGACGTAAAATACCATACAGGCCGGAAAGAATACAGAGGTGGTCCTGTGCGTAACGAAGTTCCTTCTCACTGTAGGTTTCCGGTGTCATCTGGGAATAGGCGTCTCCCTGGAAGGTGAAAATCGCCTGTCGTGCTTTTTTGATAGAAAGCGGAGGCTTGAAGTTATGGATACGCTGGTGAGTACTGTTTGTCAGTTTCTCACTGGTTTTCATCAGCTGAGCAATTTCCGTTTTGCTCAGTGATTTAAGATAATTTGCCAGATAAAGCGTTTTCTCATGGAAAACCGGTTGTGAAGAGTGTAAAAAATCACGATTGACAGGCTGCTGCGTTTTGGAGGGGGAGAGTATGAGGAGCATTATTTTTTTATAGAATTTGAAGGAGACCGTGTTTATCTGGGAGGTACTTATATACGTTGTGGGGACACTAAGCAGAATCCTGTTTATCGTGGTCCTGCTTAGTGTAATGTATAATCAATTCTATAGGGTTATAAAGAGAAAAAACAAGAAATCTGGAGAGTGCGTTGAAATTAGGAACTTAAAGTAATCACCAGATAGCGAACGTAGAGAGATCTTCGAGGCACTCATACCCCTTTGTGGGGTGCTAGAATAATTACTGGAAAAGAGACAGGGGACTATTATGATGGAAGTACAGAACAGTGAGGCTGAAATTGCCTGTTTTCTTCGCGGGTGGGAGTCTGGAGAAGAACAGCCCATGAAAAAATGGTTGCAGCTTTTTGTGAGTACTGTAAAGGCTATGGGAAATGTTGAATTGCAGTTTGTTTCCCGCCCTGGAGTAAGTTATTCCATAAGACCATCAAACGGGAACCTGAAAGATCGGGATTTTTTTGCGATTATTGATGTGATTGATGATGATCCGGCTGAAAGATGGTTATCTGTATGTTTCTATGGTGACATGATATCAGATCCTGAGGAACGTGGAGAGGTCATTCCCGGTGGTTTGGCCGGCAGTGATGGCTATTGTTTTGATATGTTTGAAGACGACGAAGGCTTAGCATACTATCTTGTCGACAGATTGGCTGAAGCCGCTGCTGCTGCAGCAGAATAATTACCCGGTAAGACTGTTGTCTCGGTTCACTGCAATCGGGAATAATTCCCGGGCGATACTTCACCATTACTGATATAATCATCTTTGATGAACTCGTAAAAAGGTCATTCGACGCCATCATCTTTTATTACTGTCATAATATTAAGAAAGTGATAGGAAAACTTATGGGAAAAAGTGTTTTTGTTGACCAGTTAAAACAGGGGGAACGGGTAGATGAACAGTTCCTGGTGAAATCAGCAAGACTTTCTGAAACGAAGGCAGGTAAACCATATCTGATCCTAGCGGTGATGGATCGCAGCGGCGACATAAGCGGACCGATATGGGAGAGGGCTCTGGAGGTTCAAAATATTTGTAACCCAGGTGAAATCGTCAGAGTGACAGGGCTGGTGCAGTCCTACAGGGACAGTCTGCAGCTGAAGATTGACTCGGTTTTGTCCGTTTCAAGGTCGGCGGTGGAGCTTGGAGATTATTTTCCTGCCTCTCCTAAAAATCGACAGGAAATGGCTGATGAGCTGCAACTACTTTTGCGTACCATCAAAAACCCCCATATTAAGAAATTGCTCAGTTATTTTTTTGATAAAAGTGACTGGTGGCCAAAATTTCAGGAAGCCCCGGCGGCAAAAGGAATACATCATGCCTACATAGGCGGTTTGCTGGAACATTCGCTTTCGGTAGCTCAACTCTGTCATTTTATGGCAGAACATTATGAAGGTGTTGATCATTCCCTGTTGCTGGCAGGTGCATTACTGCATGATATAGGTAAGCTTGAGGAGCTCAAGACAGAGAGTGGTGTCATTGAGTATTCTGTTGCTGGAAGGTTGAAGGGACACCTTGTTATTGGCAGTGAAATGGTAAGCGAGGTAGCGGGGCGGATAAAGGATTTCCCGAAAGAGCTTCTGGCGCAGCTGCAGCATCTCATTCTCAGCCATCATGGACGACAGGAATTCGGCTCGCCGACTGTGCCCATGACGGTGGAGGCTTTTGTGTTGAGTTTTGTCGATGATCTTGACGCAAAAATGAATCTGACTGAACAGCTTCGAAGAAAAATGAAGAGTGAAGAGATGAGCTGGACAGATTATCAGCGAACTCTTGAGAGGTACCTCTATCTTGGCGGTTTTGAGGAGAAACCACAGCTTGAGGATAAAGAAGAGTTTGCTCCTTCGCGCAGACAGCCATCCCTTTTTTCGTAACTCCGGTTAAGGCAGCCTTTGTTCAAAAGATTGTGGATTGAGTGCATGCAAACCCGACAAGTCGGAAAACCTTTTAGAGTCGCTGGATAAGTGCCTCGAAGATCTCTCTACGTTCGCTATCTGGTGATTACTTTAACTTCCTAATTTCAATGCACTCTCCAGATTTCTTGTTTTTTACACCCCTCAAGGGGGTACTGAACTGAGTGACTGGTTTTCAGGAGTAAGGCACTAAACAAAAGCCGCAGAGGAATCCATTGACTGATGACTGAGAACCCCCCACTCTGTTTCACCGAACTCTTCGGGCAGGAGAAGGCCAAACACATGCTTAAGCGTTCACTGGCCAGTGGTCGAGTTCCCCACGCCTATATTTTCAAAGGTCCTGATGGTGTTGGTAGAAAGTTATTTGGCCGAGGCTTTGCTGCTGCAGTAAATTGTCGTAATAGCAAGGAAATCAAGGCATGTGGCGTCTGCCCTTCCTGCATGAAAATTTATTCCGGCAACCATCCGGATTTCAAGGTTGTCAGCCCTGAAAAGGGAGGCATTAAGATAGGGCAGATTCGAAAATTATGCAAAGATCTTACATATCCCCCGTATGAGTCTGCAATGCGGGTTGTTATCCTGGAAGATATGCATACCATGAGACTGGAGGCTGCAAACAGTCTTCTTAAAACACTGGAAGAGCCTCCAGAAAACAATCTCCTGATACTCACGGCAGATTCCTCCCAGGAGATTCTTGCAACCTTAACTTCCAGATGTCAGGTTGTGCCTTTTTCCGGCTTGCAAGATGATGATACCGCCACCATCCTGAAGCAGCTTGGTGTTGATCCTGGTGATGCACAGATTTTTGCACACCTTTCCGGCGGTAGCCCAGGAAAGGCGCTGTTGCTGATAAACACGGAAATAGTTGAGCTATGGAGAGATATTATTTCAGTTTTGTCAGTTGGGGGAGGCGCCTCTGATTCGAATCTTGGTACGGTCCTGAAACTTGCGGAAAAAATGGCCGGGCTGAAGGATCATCTTGACCATCTGCTGGTCTTTTTAAGAGTATGGCTGCGCGATCTTCTTGTAGCCGATCATTGCTCTTCCTCTTTGGGAGGGATGGTGCAGTTTATGAAGGAAGAGCCCGGAGAATTGAAAAGCTGGAGTTCTAGACAATTATTTGCTAAACTCCGGGCCATTGATACTGCAGAAAGAGCCCTTGCTCGAAATTGTAACAGGCTGCTTGTATGTGAAGTTCTACTGTTTAGATTACAATGACTCAGTAGCACAAAATGATCTGAGGTTGTAGTGGGATGTCAAAAATGAATAAAAAGCACAATAGCTCTGGAGTGCAGGAGGAGAAAGGCGTCACCTTCTATCGAATACAGTTTCGAAAAGGAGGACAACTCTTTTCTGCCTCTTCAAGGATTTCCAGTCTGGTTTTCGGTGCTGTAGTCATGGTGAAAACAGACCATGGTCCGGAGCCCGCAAAAATAGCTAGAAACGCACCTATGCATTGTTCCCGGGGGGATAAACTCCGGGCAACTTTTGAAATCAGCAGAAAGGTAAATAGTGAAGAACAGGATAAGTTTGATAATCTTATCTCTTACGAAGAGCGGGCTGTCTCTCTATGTCATTCACTGATTCAGACGCACCAGTTGAATATGCAGCTCGTTAAGGTAGAGCGGTTTTTTAACGGAAGTAAGATGATTTTCTATTTCACTGCGGATAACAGGGTGGACTTTCGGGGCCTTGTTAAAGATCTCGTTCAGGAATTTCGGACACGTGTTGAGATGCGGCAGGTAGGGGTGCGTCATGAAACAAAAATGCTGGGTGGCATGGGTACCTGTGGTCGTGAATTATGTTGCTCTTCCTTTATCAAAACATTTGATTCTGTTTCGATCAAAATGGCAAAAGAACAGGATCTTCCTCTTAATCCATCTAAAATTTCGGGGGTTTGCAATCGCCTTCTCTGCTGCCTGACCTATGAGTACGAGACCTATAAGAAACAGAGGAAAGGTATGCCAAAGGCCGGGAAACGAATTCGGATAGGCGATCTTCAGTACCGTGTAAAGCGGCAAAACCCTCTGCAGGAATCGATACTTGTTGAAAATGATGCTGGAGAGGAGGTGACTCTCGAAAAGGATCAATGGAGAAGGGCTCAGAATACGGGGAAAAAAGATTCGACAAGGAAAAAAGAGAGAAAAAAAGACGTGAGCATCGACTCTGAAAAGAAGAACAGAAAGAACTGAATGGTCACCGATTGATTTTATGTATCACCACAAACCTCCACGCGTGTAATTCATGACAACCTATATTACGACACCTATTTATTACGTTAATGCTCAGCCTCATCTGGGACATGCTTATACCACAATTGTTGCCGACACGTACAGTCGTTTCAGGCGATTATGCGGTGAAGAGGTCAGGTTCCAAACAGGAACAGATGAACATGGTGATAAGATAGTTGAGGCGGCAGAAAAGGAGAATGTTCCTCCTCGGGAATATGTTGACAAGATCAGCGGCATGTTTCGGGATACCTGGCCGCTGCTTGAGGTAGACCCTGACAATTTTATCCGGACGACGGATGTCGAGCATGTTAACACTGTAAGAGATATACTGCAGAAGGTATTTGACAGCGGAGACATATATTTTGATGAATACACCGGTCTTTACTGTCGGGGATGTGAGCGATTTTTAACGGAAAAAGAACTTGTGGACGGCAATTGTCCTGATCATCAAACGCCTCCGCAGGAAATAGCTGAACAGAACTATTTTTTCCGTATGTCTAACTACCAGAAGCAGCTTATCGAACACATCAGGAGCAACCCTGATTTTATAACTCCTGAGCGATACCGTAATGAGGTTCTCTCCTTTCTCAGTGAACCCCTGGAGGATCTTTGTATTTCAAGGCCGAAATCAAGGCTGACCTGGGGAATAGAACTGCCGTTTGACGATTCCTTCGTCACTTATGTCTGGTTTGATGCTCTTATCAACTATCTGACCGGACTTGGTTATCCGGAAGGAAAGGGTTACCGCACCTTCTGGCCATGCTCGGAACACGTTATTGCAAAAGATATTTTGAAACCCCATGCTATTTACTGGCCCACGATGCTGATGTCAATGGGCGTCCCTCTGTACCAGAAACTGCATGTTCACGGGTACTGGAATGTTGACGACACGAAAATGTCAAAATCCATAGGTAATGTTGTGCGGCCCAGGCAGCTGGTCGATGAATACGGAATAGATACCTTGCGGTATTTTATCCTGCGGGAAATGTCTTTTGGTCTTGATTCCTCTTTCAGCTCGGATGCAATTGTAGCCCGGCAGAATGCTGATCTGGCTAATGATCTGGGGAATCTCTACAGCAGAACTATGGCCATGGTGCAGAAATATCGTGATGGTGAAGTTTCAAGACCAGGCGCTTTTGAGGCGGCAGATGAAACATTCCGGGAAGCTGTTGAGAAGATGATCCTCAGTTACCGCAAGGCAATGGGCGATTTTTGTTTTCATATTGCTCTGCAGGCAGTCTGGGATGTGATCAGTATGGCGAATAAATATATTGTTGTCAACGAACCATGGGCTTTGGCGAAAGATCCGGAGAAGGCAGAGCGGCTTGACACTGTGCTCTACAGCCTGCTCGAGTGTTTGAGGATAGTCTCTCTGATTTTACAGCCCGTGATGCCGATTGCCAGCGCAAAGATGATTATCGGCCTGGGTCTTAAAAGAGAAAGTGAGGCAACACGCCTTCTTGATGTTGGCGGGAAATGGGGGGGGCTTGTGCCCGGATCAAAGGTGAAACCAGGCAGCTCGCTTTTTCCGCGACTGGAGAGCAGAAAAAAAAGTGAGGGTGAGCAGCGGAAAACTGAAGAGAGAAAGATAAAGAAGGCCAAAAAACTTGCACTGAATGAAGAGGATCTCGTTTCTTTTGATGTTTTTCAAAAACTTGACCTCAGAGTGGCAGAAATCGTTGCAGCCAAACCCGTTAAGAAGTCAAATAAACTTTTGAAGTTGACTGTTAGAGCACCCGAAGAGAGAACAATAGTCTCCGGCATTGCAGAGTATTATCAGCCTTCTGAACTGGTGGGGAGGCAGGTGGTAATTGTCGCGAACCTGGAGCCGGTAAAGCTTATGGGAGTAACTTCACAGGGAATGATATTGACTGCTAAAGAAAAAATTGATGGTGAGGAACGACTTGTTCTTTCGACTGTGAGCGATGCTGTTGCTGTCGGAAGCCGGATCGCTTGATTTAAACCCGGTAGGGTTCAGTTTATCGTCCCCCATGGGGCTATGAGGTATTCAAGGAGAATTGCTACATGTTTGTTGTTAATAATTTTATGATGGCTATTGCCAGGCTGGTTGATTTTCTATTAACAGCCTATATGTGGATAATAATCGGCAGGGCTGTAATCTCATGGGTCAATGCCGATCCATATAATCCAATTGTGCGTTTTTTGGTGGAAGCGACAGAACCGCTTTTGAGCCGCATTCGGCGTTTTTTACCGATGAGTATGGGGGGGATAGATTTTTCTCCCATGATCCTCATTATGGGGGTAATGTTTCTTCAGAGTTTTCTTGTCCCGACTCTCAAACAGATTGCGGTTGGAATGGGGTGAAATTTCCGAACTGGCGCTCAACATAAAAATATTCTAAATGGAGGCTCTCATGCTTACACCACAGGCAATTAAGGACCAGGAATTCCAAGTTAAATTTAGGGGATATGATACCATTGAGGTGAAATCATACCTGGAACTTCTTGCTGAAGATTTTTTTGAGCTGCTTGAACAGAACCGTTTCCATACTGAAGAAATTAAGTCTCTTGTCGCAGAACAGGAGTTACTTCAGGTAGAAAAGGAGAAGTTCGAAAATGAGCTGCAGGTCGGTCAGGTGAGCAGGGCTGAAATTGAGGCTGAAATTCGGGAAGAGTCTCGTCAACAAGATGAGCAGAGTAGAAATTTAGAGGAGCAGATTGAGGAATTGAATACAACTGTCACACAACTTGAAGATGAGAATGCTGCCTATCGTGAGAAGATCGCCGAACTCGAAGCAAAGTTAAGCTCTGAAGGCGATGCAAAAACAAAAGAGCAGAACGAGATTGGGAGGCTGCAAAATAAGCTTGAACAGGTTGAAAAAAGAAAAAGAGAATTAGAAGAAGAGGAGCTGGACTTTAAAACAACTATCCTGGCTGCACAGAAATTCTCAGAGAATCTTAAGGAAAACAGTGAAATAGAAGCGCGGTCAATGCTTGAACAGGCAAAGCTCGAAGTCGAAAAAATCCGCAATGAGGCCCGTGAAGAACTCATACAGTTGCCCAAAAAGATAGAAGAGCTGCAGCAGAGAAAAATCCAGGTTCACAATGAACTCAAAGCCCTATTGCACAAATACATGGAGGGACTGGAAGCTCCTCCCGGAACTGATGCTGATACGAGTGGAGAGGACCTTTTTCAACGTATTCTGATCCCCGATGGGGAGAGTGTAGATCTGGACGACGGTTCTATTAATGCAAAGTCGTCTTGATTCCTATGAAAAGATATGTGATTGCTAACTGGAAGTGCCATAAGACCGGCGATGATGCAAGACAGTGGTTTGACGAATTCGCGGCACTCTACGAGCCACAGAAGGGTGTAGAGGTCATTGTGGCACCTTCGTATATCTGTCTTGAAAATCTGGCAGCGCACCTCAGAGACCTGAATCTTGAAAATGTTCATCTTGCCGCCCAGGATATTTCTCCTTTTCCCCGAGGAGGATATACAGGTGCTGTGGCGGCAGACATGGTGAAAAATCTGGTTGAGTATGTCATTATCGGACACTCTGAACGCAGGCGCTACTTTCACGAAACATGGCAGGACGTGATCAATAAGGTGACTGAAGTAGCGGATGCTGATTTAAATCCCATTGTTTGCGTAGAACAACCTTCTGCTCACACGCAACTGTCGGCTCTTCATGATATTGATTTGAAAGAGCTCGTTGTCGCCTACAGCCCGGTGGATAGTTTGACATTTCGAATTCCTGAATCTCCTGAAAAGGTTGAAGAAGCCATCGAACACTTCAGGCAGGCGCTCGGAAACTGGCCCATGGTGTATGGTGGTGCACTATTGCCGGGCAATGTTGAGGACTATCTCTGCCTTCCCTCTCTGGCTGGAGTCTTTGTGGGTGCATCAAGTCTTGATGCAGCAAAATTTGCGGCCATCGTCAGAAAAGCACAGTCGCCTGGCAGCTCCATCATTTAACGATATCGTAAAAAGTGGAATTTCAGATTTCCTGGAATGAGGCGTGCTTAAGTACTTTGTAATGACAGTAAATTTGCTGTGATGAAGAAGATGAAGAATATTTACGACGCTATCATAATTTGATGAACTCGTAAAAAGGTCATTCGAAGCTTTAGGTGGCTAAGTCAAAAAGTTCGATATACAAGGCGTAGTGTTTTTATCAGGCCCTCAGCAATACATGCGGTATGTTGAGGGCCTGATAAAAACCTACAACGAAGGAGATCGGGCTTTTTACGACGCCATCATAATTTAACAAATACACAATGCTGAATAACGAGTCACGGGAAGGTATCACTTCACGGGTAAAAGAACAGGCAGATATCGTTCAGGTCATAGGTGAATGTGTTGAGCTGAAACAAAGTGGTGTCAGGTTCCTGGGGCTGTGTCCATTTCATGGGGAGAAGACACCTTCATTTTCTGTTCATGCCGGCCAACAGTTTTTCCACTGTTTTGGCTGCGGTGAGTCAGGGGATGTTTTCAGTTTTATGATGAAATATCATAATCTGGATTTTCCCGGAGCATTAAAAGAATTGGCTGGGAGGTACAATATTGAGCTGCCTGAGCGACGTCGCTCGAAAGAGGAGATAGCCCTTGGCAAAAAACGCGATCTGCTTTTTGGGGTCAATAAGAAGTGTGCTCA
Source organism: uncultured Myxococcota bacterium (assembly GCA_964196355.1). Taxonomy (GTDB): domain Bacteria; phylum Desulfobacterota; class Desulfobulbia; order Desulfobulbales; family Desulfocapsaceae; genus Desulfomarina. The sequence goes on along the minus strand of CAXMTO010000192.1, from coordinate 4,510 downwards.
AATTTATAGCCAATATCTGCAAAACGCTAAGGGTGCAGAGGTTGCCAGGCGCTATTTGCAGGAAAGAGGGGTAAGCTCTGAGATAAGAAATACTTTTAGTCTCGGATACGCACCAGCAGTTGAGACCGAGGGGTGGAATTATTTAAGCGGAAAATTCAACAGGGAAGAGGTGGCCGTAGCTGTTGAAGCCGGTCTGCTTGCCCAAAAAACAAATGGGGGTACCTATGACAGGTTCCGGGACAGAATAGTTTTCCCCCTATTTGATATCAGCGGGCGCATCTGTGGCTTTGGCGGCAGAATTGTTGGCGATGGGCAGCCAAAATATCTGAATTCACCTGAAAGCATTGTTTTTAATAAAAGCAAAATCCTGCTTGGGCTGTATCAAATCAAAGACAGTATCCGACAGAAGAAAAGAGCAATTCTTGTTGAAGGCAACTTTGACCTTATCTCACTTGTTGCCAATGGCTGCGATAATGTCGTGGCACCCCTGGGAACAGCGCTCACTCGAGAGCAGCTCAGATTACTTAAACGGTTTACCACGGAAATAACACTGCTCTTTGATGGAGATAAGGCAGGGGAGAAAGCTGCTGTCAGGGCAGTGCCATATTTTCTGGCAGAGCAGATGGTCGGACATATTGCACTTCTGCCATCGGGCCATGACCCGGATACGTATATCCGTGAGCATGGCCTGGAACAGTTAAACGGGCTTCTGGATAGAGCGGAGTCCCTGCCGGAGTTTGCTCTGGGGAGTTTGATTCGAGAGCACGGGCTCACTCTGGATGGTAAGAGCAAGATTGTAGAGGCATTGATTCCTCTGGTTAAGGCTGCGGTGTCGCCTCTGCAGCGGTCTATGTTTATCTCTCATTTTGCCAAAGAACTCGGCCTGCCGGCTGATCACTTTCAATCCTTAAGTGAGCGTCCCTCTCCCCTCTCCCAGACTAAAAGAGCGATACAGGAAAAGAAGAGAAAGGATGTGAGGAGCGCCCCTCTTTCCATCGCCCAGAAACAACTTGTGGAATTTATGGTTCTCCACCCCTGTCACTTCAGCCATCTGGAAAAAAATGGACTAAGAGAATGTCTTACGGGTGGGATTGGTGAGGTGCTCTTTCTTCAGCTGAAAGAGATGGTGGAAAGCAATACGGACTTCGAACCTGAAGAGCTGCTGACAAGGCTCCCCGAGGGAGTGGAGCGAAAGTTCGTAAGCGATCTGCTGTTACGGGCCCCCCTCCGGGCGATGACAAAGAGTGAAGGAGAAACAGAAGAGGAAATAGAAGATATGCTCGCGTATCTTAGAAAATTTCGTCTACAAAAAAAGTCGGATGATATGATCGAGCGTATCAGGTTAGCAGAGAGTGAGGGTGATTTAATGAAGCTTCAGGAACTGGTTGCTGAGAATGCTGAGATCAGTAGAAAGATGCAGAGAGAAGCCTTGTAAATCGATACCCGTTTGCAAGATGATGCGTGGAATCAATAGTTTTTCCAAGGTGATGTCGAATTTTCTTGACTTTTTTCGGTGTTAGTGCCTTACTCTTGTAAACCTGTAATAAAAAACTAGAAAACAAAGAACTTCCATTAAAATTATATACATGGCTACGCCACTAAGGTACTTGAACCCCTCAAACCGGTACCGAAAAGAGTCCTGCTTGTCGGGGTTGGTTTGAGTGTTTGGAAAGGGTTCGATTTGAGAGTGATTCCTTCTTTTTTATAAGGCGCCTGAATGATGGCAGAAAATGATATTGTGTTACTTCTTCGAAAAAGAACGATCAAGGGGTGAGTAGTGTGACAACGATTGGAAATGATAACGATTCAGTTGATGATCTGGAAGAGGGCATTAATGGTTTTGGTTCACCAAAGGATTTGTCCGCATATGATCTGTCTGATGACTCTCAAGATGACGAACTGACAGCCCCTGTGAACTTCTCTGATTCCCAGTATGATCGGCGGAGCGGAGACATTAACGATCGTCGGGGTGATACTTCTGCTGATCGTCGAAAAAATGACAGGAGGAGAATTGCCCGCACTTCGGCAAAACCGTCCTCAAAGTCCAAGTCGTCCATCGATCCCATGAACATCTACCTCCGGGAAATGGGGACCCTTACCCTTCTCAATCATGCCGAAGAGCTGAAGCTTGCTAAAATGATGGAGGATGGCAAAAAAAGAGTGCAAAAGAGTGTCATGAAAACTCCGCTTGCGATCCCTGCATTGGTGGAAGTTGTAAAAGGGCTGGAGGATAATTACAGCAGAATATGTCAAATTATACCAGGTGTTCAAGACAATCAGCCCAAAGTGATGAGGCGTGAGAGCAAAGATCTGCTCGCAGATGTTGAGAAAGCTATTGAACTTGATGGACAACGGAGTTCGTTGTTAGAAAAATATCTGGTGCTGGATGAACATTCTGTTGAGGCTAGAGAACTTTTTGCTGAGGTGGAGCAGGCCGGAGAAGATATCGCGGCACTGTTCAAAGATAAGATCATCTGCTCAGACTGCGTGACAGCGGTTGCTGGCGGGCTCGAGGAATTATCCAAAAGATTCAGGAAAGTATTTGTCAAGGTTATGGAAGGATACAGTCTTAACGGCGATGCTGCTGTTGAGATCAGTCCTGAAGCAATTGAAAGACAGGTCGATCGGCAGATGTTAACAGAGTCCGGAGTGGACCAGCGTCAGTTGAGACAGATTCTTCACGAAGTCGATTCTGGCTGGGAGATATACAAACATGCGAGAGAGGGGCTGGTTCGGGCCAATCTCCGTCTGGTAATATCTGTATCAAAAAAGTTTGTCAACCGTGGGCTCCAGTTCTCCGATCTCATTCAAGAGGGGAATATTGGTTTGATGAAGGCTGTCGAAAAATTTGACTACCACCGGGGGTACAAGTTCAGTACCTATGCAACATGGTGGATTCGGCAGTCAATAACCCGTGGTATTGCGGACCAGGGGCGAACTATTCGCTTGCCTGTCCATATGATTGAAACAATTAATCGATTGTTGCGGGTGTCCAAGGATTTTATCCTGGAGGAACACAGGGAACCTACTACAGAAGAGATGGCGGAGCAGTTGGGCACCGATGTCGGCAAGGTGAAATCAGCCCTCAAAATTGCCAAAGATGCAATTTCACTGGATACACCAATCGGGGATGATGGCGAGAGTTACCTGAGCGATTTTATAGAAGATAAGGATAAAATGGGCCCCGATGAGGCCAGCATGGTCACGAGCCTGCGGGAGTGTTTGCATCAGGTGATGTCTTCCCTTACGCCGCGAGAGGCAAAGGTATTGCGGATGCGTTATGGTATTGATGTCGATTGCGATCATACCCTGGAAGAGGTTGGGAAATGTTTTGCCGTCACCAGGGAGCGTATCCGCCAGATTGAGGCCCAGGCAATTGTTAAACTGAAACACCCATCCAGAGTGGAAGAACTCCGTGTCTTTATGACAGATTAATCGCTCTGTTGTATCATTTTTTCAGGGCATTTCCTCGTTTCTATTGATAATAGAGGATGGCCGCCCTGTCCCTCTTTGATATCGTACTGCGAAGGTTGAAAAACAGATGGCTCCCATTCAGGATTGGATTGCTCTCAGTCTTGTGCCGGGGCTGGGAATGAACAGCTACTGGCGCCTGATTGATCATTTTCACTCACCAACCGGTGTATTGCAGGCCTCTCAGAAGGATCTGCTTCAGGTTCCCGGAATCCAGAAACGACAGATCACGGGTTTGGCATCTCGGGGTACTGTTTTGCGATGCGGCAGAGAGGAGCTTGCAAAACTTTCGTCGGAGGGAGCAGAAGCCCTCTCATTTGAAGACCCCGCCTATCCTTCTTTACTTCGCCAGATAGCTGATCCTCCTCCTGTTATCTACATATTAGGCAATAAAGCACTCCTGAAACAGGACACCGTTGCCATTGTTGGTTCACGGGCCGCAACGGTCTATGGTAAAAGAACTGCACACTCTCTTGCCGGTAGTCTCGCCCGGTTCTCTGTGGGTGTTGTCTCGGGACTTGCTCTGGGTATTGACGCAGAAGCTCATTCCGGCTGCCTTGCGGCGGGAGGAACCACCATTGCAGTGCTCGGTTGTGGACTGGATGTCGTTTATCCACGGCAAAACTTTGATCTGTACAGAAAAATATCAGAGCATGGTGTGCTGGTAAGTGAATATCCATTAGGGACTCGACCTGAAGGATTTAGGTTTCCAGCAAGAAATAGGATTATTGCAGGATTGAGCCTCGGTGTTGTCGTTGTTGAGGCGGCAAGAAAATCCGGTTCACTGATCACAGCACAGCTTGCTCTTGACTACGGAAGAGAGGTCTTTGCGGTTCCCGGCCAGGTCGATTCGCATAAAAGTGCAGGTGCACACTGGCTCCTGCAGCAGGGAGCGAAACTGGTATCGCGGGCTGAGGATATTCTCGAGGAGCTGCCTAGTCGCATCCTGAGCTGTGAAAAAGAGAGATCAACGAATGAAAAAGGTAAGGCTTCAGATCTTGATCCAGATGCGGAACAGCTGCTCACCCATATCGAACCG